>NZ_CALHWC010000230.1 GCF_938036805.1 uncultured Streptococcus sp. | reverse complement strand
TGGCGCTTAGCCTTACGCTCTGCCCGGCCACGTGCACGATTCTCTGCTCGCTTGGTCTTGCGGCGCTTTTCGTTCACTGCCCACTGGATTTTTTTCTTGTAGCCTGGTTTGATTTTTTTCTTTTTCTTCTTGACCAGACCAATCATTTCTGTGTCCAGCTTCTCCTTGGTCTTCTCCCGATTAGCACGGCGATCTCGATCGTAGGTATCTTGAAATTCGCCATTTTTGATCATCTTAGGAGTAAACTTGATGCCCAGCTTTTCCAACTCCCGAATATCGGAGTCGTCGCTCGGCTGGTAGAGGGTAATGGCTGTGCCAGGAAGACCATTTCGTCCCGTCCGACCAACGCGATGGACAAAGAAAGACAAATCCTGCGGAATGGCATCATTGATGACATGGCTGACCCCCTCGATGTCAATCCCTCGAGCCGCCAAGTCCGTCGCCACGATGTACTCAAAATCAAGATTTTTCACCTGATTCATGATACGCTTGCGCTCCCGCGGCGGGATATCACCGTGAATCTTGGCTACTTTTAGACCCTGCGCAGTTAGATAGGCTTGCAATTCATCCGCTCGAGTCTTGGTATTGACGAAAATCATCGCCAGATAAGGCTGGAGGAGCTGACTGATCTCATAAATCTGGGCATTCTTATCCCGTCCCTTGGTTGACAGGAGCCAGTTATCAATGGTATCAGCAATCACCGTCTTGGTCTTAATCTGCTCCATGACTGGATTGGACAGGTATTTTTTCAAGAAAGGCTGGAGCTTCTGTGGAATGGTAGCTGAGAAAACTAAAAACTGCAAGTCTTTAGGCAAGCGAGCCGCAATCCGGTCTACCGTCTCCAAAAATCCCATATCAAGCGTCATATCAGCCTCGTCCACGACAAAGGTATGAGCCTTGTGGATAGCCAAATCGCCTGACTCAACCAAGTCATAAATCCGCCCCGGCGTTCCAATGACGATATGGGGCTGACTAGACTCTAGCTTGCCAATCTGACGAGCCTTGTCAGTTCCGCCGACATAGTTAGCTACTCGAATCTCTTGCTCTGAAAAGCTAGCCAGCTGACGGGCTGCCTGATAGATCTGGGTTGCTAATTCTCGGCTGGGAGCTGTAATCACCGCTTGGACACTGTCCGCCTCTTCATCGAGTTCCTGGAAGATAGGCAGCAAGAAGGTGTGGGTCTTGCCTGATCCAGTTTTGGACTCCCCGACCAAGTCTCGGCCAGATAAAACCACCGGAATCAGCTTTTCTTGAACCTCTGTCGCCTCTACAAAGTTCAGGTCCTTGAGGGCTTCCTGAATATAATCTTTAAAGTTAAATTCTGTAAATTTCATTTTTTCCTCTGTTTACTCTTAATCTTATCCATTATACCAAAAAAATATCTTTTCTGCTCAGCTCAGGACGAGAAAAGGCGGGCTTACACCCACCTTTCATATCACAAATATAGAATGGCCAAAGTCAGCAAGCTAGCTAAGAGACCTACGCCCCAGAAGAAGAAGTCGACCTTCCATTCACTCCAAGGCTGGCCATGACCAGAAAAACCACCCAGTTCAAAGTGGTGATGGACTGGCGTCATACGGAAAATCCGCTTACCACCCGTCAGCTTGAAGTAAGTCACCTGCATCATAACAGAAGTCGTTTCAAAGACATAGACGATTCCGATGAGAAGCAAGGTCCACTCTTGGTGCAAGGCAATGGAGAGGGCTGCAAGCATACCACCCAAAGCAAGACTTCCCACATCCCCCATAAAGATTTTAGCTGGCTTATGGTTAAAGACAAAGAAGCCTAGCAAACCACCAATCATGCTGATAATGACAATCAGAAGGTCAAAGCGCTTCTGCTCCAGAGCAATGACTCCGTAAGCCACCAAGCTGATCGCAACAGAGATACTAGCCAAGCCATCAATTCCATCGGTCAGATTGACAGCGTTGGAGAAACCAACCAGCCAAAAGAGGACGAAGAAGATATAGAGGAAGCCCAGCTGCACTGGAATCGTAAAGACATTGAGAGAGTCACCTGCCCCGTGCTGATTGTAGAAGAAGTAAAAGATAACTCCCCCCACCAGCTGCAGAGCTAGTTTCTGTTTAGGATTCAGGCCTTCGTTGATCTTACGGAAGACCTTGAGGAAATCATCCAAAAAGCCAACGATTCCGTAGAGAACCAAGATAAAGAGAATCATAATCAAGCCGTTGGATAGTTGTTGGGAAAGCAAAGCTGTCACAAAACTAGCCAAAACAGAAGCAACCAGAAAGACGGTTCCCCCCATCGTCGGCGTTCCAGCCTTAGCCTGATGTTGCTTGACATCCTCGTGCATTTGCTGTCCTGAAATATGAGCCTTGTGATAAAAACGGATAAAGGCAGGAATCCCAACAAGCGTTAGGATAAAGGTCAGAATTCCTGCAATAATTGCTGTTAACATGCTAGTCTCCCAATGTAACGGTTATTTTTTTCAATTTTTTCAGGTCTGTATTGACCTTCTCCTTCTGCTTGACAACCTTTGAGCCTTTGCCTTTAAAATTGACTTCCAGCCCTTGCCATTCAGCAAATTGCTCCACATTTTCCTTGGTCCAACCATACATATCTGGCAAATCTTCAAAGTTATCACTTAAAATCAAAATCTGTTGATTGGCTTTCAGTTCTTGTCCTTCTTTTACAGAAACCTTCTTGATTTCACTGCCTGTTCCTAAGATGACTGGCTGTACCAGATTGCGGCGAAGCTCGTCAGCCAAGCCTCCTGGGCTGATTTGATTTTTCAGCTTCAGTTGCTTGGTCAAACCATCGATAGATGGCATTTTATAGGTTGTTTCTTTTTCAACCAATTCCAAAGCAGGACTATCTCCAGTCAGATTTAAACTGTCTTTAAGCGCCACAGCTTCTTCCAAGACTGGATTGACAACTTCCTGCCAGAAAAGAGGGGAGAATTTCTCTTCGGGCTGCTGAACAGTGACATACATAATGAAATCTGGACTTTCTGCCGGCGTCATGGCTACTACGGAGTAAATGTTATTATTCTCCCCATCCAAATAGCCCTTATCTGTCGCAATTTGGGCTGTTCCGGATTTTACGGCCACATCTTGCCCAGCAACTTGGATAACCGGCTCACCACCGATATTCAGGGTTCCATAGTAAGGAACGGTTCCGACCTGAATCATATAATTTCGAGTCGTTTTCGCTGCTTTTTCTGAAACTGGATGACCGACAATTTCTGGCTGAGATTTACGAGCGCTACCCGTTTTTGAGTCATAGATGGCAGAGATAAATTTCGGCTCTAACATGACACCATCATTTGACACAGCTGAAAAGGCACGTAGCATCTGCACTTGGGTCACCCCAATCCCTTGTCCGAAGGAACTCATGGCAATGGTTACAGCATTATCTGCCGGCAGGGCACCATATTCTTCATAGCCCATCCCAAAACGAGTCGGTAAGCCAAATTTGAACTTCGATAGATAATCGATCCACTTGGCATTGCCCATATCCTGCTCAATGCGTGTCATACCAACGTTACTTGAGAAAATAAAGCTTTGAGCATAGGTCAGGACTTGTCCTGTTGCTAACCCCATGTTCACATCCCAGTCGCGGATGGTAGCATCTGCAATCTTATATTCTGAG
>NZ_CALHWC010000229.1 GCF_938036805.1 uncultured Streptococcus sp. | reverse complement strand
GATCCTTAGTCCTGCGCGTCTGCCAATTCCGCCATCCCCGCGATTGAGTACTTTACTAGTATAACAGGATAATCTCCCCTTGTCAACACCTTTTTTTCAAAACTTTTAAAAAGTCTTTTCAAAAATAGAAATGAGACAGGCTCAAAAACAAAAGCCTATCTCACTCTTTTCATTAATGTTTTTCCAAATTGCGCAACATCTGATCAATCTTATTACCGTACTCAATAGACTCGTCTTTGACGAAGGTCAAATCTGGAATCTTATACATCTTGAGGTTTCGACCCAGTTCACGCTTAATAGTACCAGTTGCCTTTTCCAAGCCCAGCTGCGCCTTTTGATTGTCCGAAGCCAAGTCACTCATGATACTATAGTAGACCTTGGCCATAGACAGATCACCCAGCATTTGGACATCGGTAATGGTCACACCCTGCACCCGTGGGTCACGGACTTTCTTCTGCAAGATTTCATTGACTTCGCGCTTGATTTCCATTCCTACACGGTCGGTACGAAAATGATTTGCCATAGGATTTCCTTTCTAATCTTTTCTTCTGCAATATGAGGCTGGGACAAAAGTCCTAGCCTCTCAATTGTCTTTGGATTGTCGAGCAAGACGCAGTGGTTGAGTGGGCTCTACTACGCTGATTTCATCAGCTTTTACAGCCCTACTCAACTGTGCGGAGGTGGGACGACGAAATCGAATTCTAACGAATTACCGATTTCTGTCCCACTCTCATATTTTTAGTTTTAGTTGAATGAAAGTCGCTCTAAACTCTTTGTGAAAAGGTGCTTGGGATAGAAGTATCGACTTCCACCCAATATGCTTTTCACTGAGAGTTTTCGACGGATTTCTCTTACTTCTTAATTTCTTCCATGATGTAGGCTTCAATCGTATCATCCACTTGGATATCGTTGTAGCCATCAATCATGAGACCACCTTCGCGGCCGTTAGTGATTTCTTTGACATCATCCTTGAAGTGCTTCAAGCTCGCCAATTGACCGTCATAAATCACAACGCCGTCACGGATGACACGAACCTTGGAATCACGCGTAACTTTACCGTTGATAACCATGAATCCACCGATAGTACCAACCTTGGAAACCTTGAAAGTTTCGCGGATAAGGGCTTCCCCGATGATTTTTTCTTGGTATTCTGGGTCCAGCATTCCTTTCATGGCATCTTCCATTTCTTCGATAACCTTATAGATAATGCTGTGAAGACGGATTTCTACATCATCAGCTTCTGCTTGCTGGCGAGCTTGCGGTGTAGGGCGAACGTTAAATCCAATGATAAAGGCATTTGAAGCTTCTGCCAAAGTTACATCGGATTCATTGATAGCACCAACTGCTGAGTGGACAATGGTAATCTTAACGCCTTCCACTTCAATCTTCTGTAAGGAAGCAGCCAAGGCTTCTACAGAACCTTGTACATCGGCTTTGATAATGATGTTAACAGACTTAACTTCACCGGCTTTAAGGGTATCAAAGAGATTTTCCAGACTGACACGATGAGTAGCTTGACGTTGTTTAAGAAGGGCACGTTTAGCACGTTCTTCACCAGCTGCACGCGCAGCTTTTTCATCTTCATAGACGGCAAAGTGATCACCTGCCATCGGAGTTTCATTCAAACCTGTGATGGAAACCGGCGTAGATGGACCTGCTACTTTGACACGACGGCCCAGGTCATTGGTCATAGCACGGACACGTCCGAAGGTATTTCCGACAACGATTGGATCTTGAACATTCAGCGTACCTTGTTGGACAAGAAGAGTTGCAACTGCACCTTTTCCTTTATCCAAACGAGCTTCGATAACAGTACCGATAGCACGAACAGTCGGATCTGCCTTGAGTTCTTGAATTTCTGCTACAAGCAGAACTGTTTCCAAAAGCTCATCGATGTTTTGGTTGAATTTCGCAGAGATTTCAACAAACTCAGAATCTCCACCCCAAGCAGTTGACATAACACCATGCTCAGCCAATTCACCAATTACGCGCTCAGGATTGGCACCTGGCTTATCGATCTTGTTGATAGCCACAATAATTGGCACATTAGCGGCTTTAGAGTGGTTGATCGCTTCAATAGTCTGAGGCATAACACCGTCATCAGCTGCTACGACCAAGATGGTAATATCGGTAACAGATGCACCACGCGCACGCATCGAAGTAAAGGCCGCGTGTCCAGGTGTATCCAAGAAAGTAATCTTCTTGCCATTTTCCTCAATCTGGTAGGCACCGATATGCTGAGTGATACCACCCGCTTCACCTGTCGCAACGCGAGAGTTACGTAGAGTATCCAAGAGGGTCGTTTTACCATGGTCAACGTGTCCCATGATAGTTACAACCGGCGGACGCTCTACCAATTCATCTGGATTGATATAGCCTTCTTCGACAAAGAAGCGCTCAATATCAGCTGTATCCACTTCTACCTTCTTCTTAGCTTCGATACCGTAGTCCACCATGAGGAGCTCAATAGTATCACCGTCAAGAGATTGGTTTTGCGTTGCCATCACGCCCATCATAAAGAGCTTCTTAACGATTTCAGCTGGCTCGCGCTTGATCCGTTTTGCGATTTCCGCAACGGTCATACCATCTGTGTATTCGAATTCGCTTGGCAACTCATGGAACTTGCGTTCTGTAACAGGTTTTGGAACCTGATTCTGGTTACCTTTTCCTTTTTTATTTTTCTTATTGTTATTCCAGTTACTGTTTCTTTGATTTCTCACTTGATTTTGACTATTTCGATTCTTTTGTTGTTTTCTTGGACCTTCTTCTTCGCGATCAAAATCATCGCGCTTCTTATCTGGTCGAGCTTGTTTTTTACGACGGGTATCTACCGCAGCTTGTGCTGGTGCAGGAGCGGCTGTTTGGACAGCTTCAGCTGGAGCAGGCTTGACTACTTCAGCAACTGCCGCCTCTGCTTGAACCGACTCTTTCCGTCTATTCTGGCGTTCCTGCGCTTCTTTGGCTACTTGAGCCTGCTTGAAACGCTCCTCGCTAGAACGTGCGTACTCCGCATTTTGCTCTGCTTTCAGAGCTGCTGCCCGAGCCTTAAAGTCAATTTTCGGGCCTTGAGGCTGTTGGCGGTTTGGAGCGTTAAATCCTTGATGATTCTGACCATTCCGACGGCCATCTTGACCACGATTATCACGACGGTCATTGCGGCGCTCTTGGCGATCATTGTTGGCCTTGCGGTCACGACGATCACGCTCACTGCCTTCCTTCTGGTCAGAATTTTGTGGTTTGCGGTTATGTTGTTGTTTACGTCGCTCTGCTTGTTCCTTGGCACGTGCTTCACGCTCCGCCTTAAAATTTCGACTTTGTGGTCGCGCTGGAGCCGGTTTAGCTGGAGCTTCAGTTGTCACTGCTTCGGCAACTTTTGGCTCTTCTTTTTTAGCCGGAGCCGCTTCCTTTTGAACTGGAGCAGCTGGTTTTTCAGCTACTTTTTTGGGTGCGGGCTGGACAGCCGCTTCTTTCTCTGGAAGGGGCTTAGCGACTTCTTTAGCCGCGAAGCTAGCCTTGATGCGCTGGCTTGCTTCTTCTTCTACGCTGGAAGAATGGCTTTTGACTTCTAGGCCTAATTCCTTGGCCCGAGCTACTACCTCTTTACTTTCCTTCCCCAGTTCTTTTGCGATTTCGTACAATCTAATTCTAGACAATTCTTGTCCTCCTCTTCTATTGCATAAGAGACCTCATTTTCTTTGTAAAACCAGCATCTGTGACGGCAGCTACTTTACGAGCTTTGCCAATCGCAGTGCTTAATTCCAGTGTTGAAAACACGGTTGACACTTCTATCTTGTAATAATGGCTTTTATCAGTCATTTTTTTCGTCAGATTTGGTCCGGCATCCTCAGCTAGAAAGATCAGATGAACCTTGCCTTCTTGGATGGCTTTGATGACCAATTCTTCTCCTGAAATGATGCGGCCAGCCCGCTGGGCCAAACCCAGCAAGTTTGCTAGTTTTTCTTTATTCAAGACCCAACTCTCTTCTCTTGACCTTGTGATCGACATAGGCAATCAGCTCGTCGTAGAAACTTTCTTCTACTTCCATACTGAAACTACGGTTAAAGACCCGCTTTTTCTTAGCCTGCTGAGCTTCTTCATTATCTAGCTTGATATAAGCGCCCCGCCCATTGGCCTTGCCTGTCGGATCAATGAATACCTGACCTTCTTTATTCTTGACGATGCGCAACAGATCACGCTTGTCAATCACTTCATTTGACACAACTGATTTTCTTAAAGGGATTTTTCTTGTTTTTGCCATATCTGCCTCCCTTATTCTGCGGCTACTGCTTCACTTTCTTCGAGTTCGATTTCAGTTGCCACTTCTGTATCATTCAGCTCTTCCGCTTCAAATTCTGCTGAAAGGGCATCGACTTCGGCTGGTACTTCTTCTGCTACGTAATCTTGACCAAATCCACCAAGCTCGTTGGCTGCTTCCATTGCTTCAAATTCACTAGCTGACTTGATGTCAATCCTAAAGCCAGTCAAATGTGCTGCCAAACGAACGTTTTGACCACGACGGCCGATAGCCAGTGAAAGCTTATTATCCGGCACGACAACCAAAGCTCGCTTATTGTCTTCTGCATGGAAGATAACTTGATCGACCTCTGCTGGAGCAATAGCATTGTAGATGTACTCGGCTGGATCAGCAACCCACTCGATGACATCGATATTTTCCTCAGTCGGAATCATACGGCCACTTTTGGCATCATATTTAGCTGGGTGGAATTTGCTGGTAATCTTCTTGATATTGGCACCACCACGTCCGACGATGGTTCCGATCGCATCTACGTTTGGATTGTGGCTGCGAACCGCTACCTTGGTCCGATCGCCCGCTTCCCGAGACACGCTCATGATTTCCACAGTTCCGTCGTAAACTTCAGGAATTTCCTGCTCCATCAAGCGCTTGATCATTTCTGGATGACTACGACTAACGAAAACATTGACACCACGAGGATTGTCTTCTACTTTGTAGACGAAAACTTCGATGCGGTCATGAGAGGCAAAGACCTCACCAGGAATCTGGTCTTGTTTAGATAATTGTGCTTCAATAGTGCCCAGATTGACATAGATAAAGCGATTATCAAAGCGCTCCACTGTTCCTGACATGATTTCATTTTCATGTTCTTTGTAGGTATTGTAAGTGATGGCACGAGTTTGTTTGCGCATCTTTTCCATGATGGTCTGCTTAGCAGATTGAGCTGCTACGCGGCCAAATTCAGCTGGCGCTTCTTCAAACTTGATCTTGTCTCCCAACTCATAAGCAGAACTGATAGCCAAGGCGTCCTTGAGACTGATTTCCAAGCGGCTGTCAAAGACCTCGTCCACAACTTCACGGACAGTATAGACATGGAAATCACCTGTTTTTTCATTAAACTCAATGGCTGCGCTGTCTGCCTGACCGTAGCGACGACGATAAGCAGAGCGAAGGGATTCTGTCACTGCTTCGATAATATCTTCTTTTTTAATACCTTTGTCCTCTTCCAAAATACGGAAGGCCTCTAGCATTTCTTTACTCATCTTCATGTAACTTTTGCTGAAGCAAAAGTATTCCTTTCTTCATTATATTATTGCGATTTTTCACTAAAATTTAACGGCCAGTCTTGCTTTTGACACCAGACTATATGGAATTTCAACTTCTTTTTTGCGTGTTTTATCCATATATTCCATGAGCAAGACATCGTCTTCAAATCCAAGTAAAGTTCCTTCGAAAACCTTGTTTTTATCCAGCGCCTTATAAAGACTGACATGGATATAACTGCCGACTGCAGCTGCCACAGCTTCCTTGGTCTTAAGCGGGCGCTCCAAGCCTGGACTGGTCACTTCCAGAAAATACTGGTCAGGAAAAGGATCGGGCTTGATAGAGTCCAACAGAGGACTGATAATATCGGTCAAATCTGCTGTATCATTGACCGTAATCCCCTCGGGCTTGTCTACAAAAACACTGAGAACATAGTCACCGCCCATCTTGCCATACTCAATATCTACTAATTCATAGGGTTCTTGGATGGCTGGCTCAATAACTTCTCTTACTAATTCAACAATCGTTGCGATAAGACTGCACCTCCTCACAGACAAGAGGCGAAGATACTTCCTCGCCTCTCTTTTATATTCACTAAGATGATTATAGCATAGTCTGCCTTGAAAATCAAGGGATACGCTTTTATTTATCTACAAAGCCTAAAATAGACTCAATCAGATCACTGCGACTAGCTGCCTCACTGATGGCTCGTCGATGCGCTCGTAGAGCTGCTCGAAGAGCTCGAGTGACTTTCCTCCTCGCTCGTGCTGCTTGAAGAGGATGATGGTTCTGTTCGCTCACTTGTACTAGAAGAGCTAGTGACCGTGCCATCTGTTACGTAGAACCTAATCTTGGTATTTGATTTCAATTTGATGCTTTGACCCGCTGCTGGAGACTGGGATATCACCAAATCAGCTTGACTTGACTCTACAGAACTATCGATAACACGCTCGATTCGAGACGCAGAAATTCCCATCTCCATCAGATAGGCCCGTGCATAGGCATAGGAAACTTGGAGATGTCCGAAGTCAGGCATTTCAACTCTAGTCACCGTTTTAGCCACTGTCAGGGTAATCTGTTTATTTGACGTTACATCATAAGAAGAACCTGCAGCTGGGGTTTGGCTAATGACCACTCCTTCTTCAGCATCAGAACTTTCTTCTTCTACGATCTTGATCAGCTTCTCAGGAATATTGTAAGTGCTTTTCAGATCTTCAATCGCCTCTGAGGATTTCTTACCGACGTAATTTTCTACCGTAAAGGTTTTTGCTCCTTTGGAGACAATCAAATCTACTTTACTGTTTTCACGACGTTGACTATTAGCTGGCGGATCTGTCTTGATGATCTTACCCTCCGCCACTTTATCACTGTAGTCCTCCTTGACTTCTCCTACCTCAAGACCCTTAGCAGTAATGGTCGAACGGGCTTCTGCCACTGTTTGACCTGCTACATCTGGTACCGTAGTATTGGCAGGACTTTTATAGAGCAAGAAGAAGAAGGCTGCAAAAACCAAGAGAATGGCTAAGAACATGACCTTGTATCTAGCTCTTAAATGACGTTTTTTCGGCTTTTTGACTGGAGCTTTTAAAACAGGGGCCTCTCTCTTCACATCAGCCGTAGCTTTAGGAGCCACTGCTTCTGCGACAGGGCTTGGAGCTGACTGAGGAACAGGAGGAACTTTTGGCAGAGTTTTAGTATCTGCCTTGGCTCCATCATCAAAGACCAGTTTCTTTTCATTTCGGCGGTCATAGGATAAGCTGCTAGACAAGTCAACATACATCTCCGCAACCGATTGATAGCGATCGCTCAGCTTTTTAGCTGTTGCCTTAATGACCACATTTTCCAAGGCCTGAGGAACGTTAGGGTTTTCTGCGATGATTGAAGGCAGGGGCTTTTGGAAATGCTGCAAAGCAATCGTCACAGCACTATCTCCGTCATAAGGGATATGCCCTGTCAGCATCTCGTAGAAAATAATCCCCATGGCATAAATATCGCTCTGAACAGTGGCTTTGGAACCCCGTGCCTGTTCTGGCGAAAGATAATGCACCGAGCCCAGCATGGAATTGGTCTGGGTCAGGCTGGTCTCTGCGAAAGCCACGGCAATCCCAAAATCTGTTACTTTAGCATCACCATCTGGTGTTAAGAGGACATTTTGTGGTTTTAGGTCACGGTGGACAATCCCGCGTGTATGCGCCAGGCGCATAGCCAATAGGATTTGCCCCATGATTCTGACTGCTTCTTCGTTTGAAAGTGGAGAATTTTCTTTGATATAGCGCTTGAGGTCAAGCCCAGACACATATTCCATGGCCAAATATTGCTGACCATCTTCTTCTCCAATATCGGAAATCCGGACAATGTAAGGATGATCCAAGTCCGCCATTGCTTTGGCTTCTCTTTGGAAGCGGGCAACTGCAATAGGATCTGTCTGATAATTGGTTCTAAGAACCTTTACAGCAACCTCCTCACCATCAAGTATCAGATCTCGGGCCAGATAGACATCTGCCATGCCTCCACGGCCAATCTGTTTGATGATTTTATATCGCCCGGCAAAGATCTTGCCGATTTGAATCATTCCTGTTCCTCCTTGTCAAAACGAACCAGAGCAACTGTGATATTATCCAGCCCTCCAGCATTGTTGGCAAAGCGAATTAAGGTTTCAGTTTTTTCAGATAAGCTGATATCGCTGGTGACAATATCATAAATTTCGCTGTCTGAAATCATATTGGTCAGACCGTCACTGTTGAGCAGAAGGTAATCACCATCTTCTAACGTGATCATGCCATAGTCAGGCTGCACTTCATCTTTTTGACCAATAGACTGAGTGATAATATTCTTCTGTGGATGGCGTTCCGCCTCTTCTTGGGTAATCTGTCCAGCCTTGAGCAAAGCATTAACAAGTGAATGGTCGCTGGTTAATTGGCTATATTCC
Source organism: uncultured Streptococcus sp. (assembly GCF_938036805.1). Classification (GTDB taxonomy): domain Bacteria; phylum Bacillota; class Bacilli; order Lactobacillales; family Streptococcaceae; genus Streptococcus. The sequence continues at coordinate 8,720 of NZ_CALHWC010000229.1, read as the reverse complement.
TCGCCACGAATCAAGCCAATGCGAGAATCACCAATATGAGCATAAATGGCTTGATTGTCGATGATAGCCAAGGCTTCTAGCGTTGTGCCCATGCCCTTGTATTCTTCATCCTGACCAAATTGGTGAATACGCTGATTTTCTTGCTCCAGATGCTCTGCAAACCATTCACGAACTTGATTTACTGAATCAATCTGGGTATCAACCCATGCGGCACCCAGGTCTGTCACTGTCATTTCACTGGCAATATTGCCGGCCCTGTGACCACCCATACCATCGGCCAAGATAATCATGGTTTTGCCAGCCCGATTTACAAAAAGATTGGCATAATCCTGATTATTTGTCCGCTTTTGACCAACATCTGTTAATATTGAAATTTCCATACTGCCAGTTTCCTCCTCCATTTAAGACATCTTCCTAAATTGACTGATAAAAAATCCATCACTGCCATATAGTTCTGGCGTAATCAAGATACAGCCGTCTTTCACGATATCTTCTCTTTCATGTTCTAGTCTAACTTGCTCAAAGTTTGAATGTCTTTCTAAGAATTTCTTAACCACTTCAAAATTCTCTGTAGACACAATCGTGCAAGTACTATAAGTTATTATACCACCTTTACGTAGACTTTGACAAACGCTATCTAATATATCCAGCTGAATTTTTTGTAAATTTTCAAAATCGGCGTTTTCTTTATTGTACTTAATGTCTGGTTTGCGACGAACCAAGCCGATGCCAGAGCAGGGAGCGTCCACTAGGATTTTATCAAAAGCATTTGGTCCAAAAGTCTCAAATACCTTGGTTGCATCCAGTTTTTTAGTGGTGATTTTATCCGCCAAACCTAGACGTTCTGCGTTTTGACGAATCAAGTTCAGCTTATGGTCGTAAAGATCCAAGGCTGTAACCTGACCACTCGTCAAATAGGAAGCCATGTGCACAGCCTTGCCACCCGGCGCACTGCAAGCATCCAAAATCTGCTCATGGCCCTCAATCTGCAAGGTTGGAGGCACCAGCTGGCTAGACTCATCTTGAATAGTAATCAAGCCTTTTTCAAAGAACTCATGACCAGCAAAATGGCCTTGCTTCTTGACCAAGGCTGAAGGTGCCAAGAGCGAATCGTCCGCATCCAAAACGGCTTTAATTTCTTCCTTTCGAGCCACATCCGTCACTCGAATGCTGGCCTTGTTGCGCTCAAAGAGACTAGCAAAGATAGCTTCCGCGCGTTCTTCCCCGTATTCGTCAATCAAGACCTTAACCAGCCAGACCGGTAGAGAATATTGGACTGAGTAGCGCTTGTTCTTGCGGTTGATAGTGGCCGGATCAGCTGCACCTTCCCGCCCAATTTTCCGCAGGATGGCATTGACATATTTTTCACTGCCACGCTTGCGGCCTTTTGCAATCTCAACAGCTTCATTGACGACAGCATGCTGGGGAATTTTATCCAGATAGAGCATCTGATAAAGGCTGAGCTCAAGCAGGATATATAGCCAAGCATCCAGCTTGTCTCTATCCTCCACCCAATGAGCCAGCTGCCATTCCAGACTAATTTTGCGAGCGACCGTTCCATAGACCAGCTCCGTGACCAAGCTTTTATCAGCTGAACTGAGGCTACTTTGTTTCAGAGCCTTATTGAGGGCAATATTGGAATAAGCTCCCTCCTCAAAGACTTCTTCCAGAATTTCCAGAGCAAACTCTCGGGCTCTGTTTTGCTTACTTTCCAAATTCATCACCTACTGCTAAACTCCGACCCAGACCGTTGAGAAAGTCCTTGATGTCCATTTTGGGCTTGCCGAATGGCTGCACCGTCTTTAGAGAAAGGGCTCCCTGACCCGCCGCGACCACCAATTCTTTCTTATTGATTGTCATGATTTCACCTGGACGACCGCTGCCTTCTACTTGGCTAACCTCGTAAATCTTGAAGCGCTGGCCAGCTAGCAGGGTATGGGCCACCGGCCAAGGATTCATGCCCCGAACCTGATTGAAAATCTGGCGACTGGTCTTTGTCCAATCAATCCGCTCTTGCTCTGGGCTGATATTCGGTGAAAAAGTCACCAGCTCTGTATCCTGAGGCTGGGCTTGAATCTCTCCCGCTACATAGGCTGGCAAGACTTCTAAAAGAAGATCGCGACCGATCACAGCTAGTTTTTCAAAGAGAGTTCCCACGTTATCAGACTCTTCAATAGCTGTCGCTCGACTGGCAATCATATCACCAGCGTCCATCTCCTTGACCATCTCCATAATGGTCACACCTGCTTCCTGGTCACCATTTATCAAGGCATAATGAATAGGCGCTCCGCCACGGTATTTTGGCAAGAGAGACGCATGGACATTCACTGCGAAGTTAACACTGTCCAGCAAACGGCTAGGCAGAAATTGGCCAAAGGCTGCTGTCACAATACCATCAGCTCCTAAGTTCATAAGCTCTTCCAAGTCAGCGCTTTTAGCTAACTTTTCTGGTTGGTAAACTGGCAAGCCGTTAGCTAAAGCCACTTCCTTGACCGGTGTCATGCGGATTTCCTTTTTGCGGCCCACCGCTCGGTCTGGTTGAGTGACCACTGCTAAAATTTCATATTGTTCGTTTTCCAGCAGGCCTTTTAAGACCGTTGCTGAAAAGTCAGGCGTTCCCATAAAAATTAATTTCACTGTCATTTCCTCAAATCTGTCGCAAAATCCCGTCACCTGCGACTGTTTTTCTTTCTATTATATCAAAAAAGCGAGCAAAGCTGATAGCTCTCGCTCACTTTTGCCATCAGATAAAATTCTGGGGTTCATTATCAATACTGAGCCGCAGGTCCTTGTTTTCCGCTTGCTGCGTTAGTTCCAAGACCCGATTAAGTGTAACTTGCAGGTCATCCTCAAAGCGATACTTCAGTAAAATCTGATAATGATAGAGATTGTGGGTTCGAGCAATGGGCTTGGGTGTGGGGCCCAAAATTTGCACCTTGTCCGATAAGCCACTCCGTAAAATATCCATGACCTGATAAGATTTCTTGACCACCGTTTCCTCATCCTTGTGGGATAGGGTCAGCCCGACTGTATAGTAATACGGCGGATAGCCCAACTGCCGACGGATTCCCATTTCATAGGCGTAGAAGCCTTCATAGTCCTGCTTTCTAGCAAAGTCAATGGCATAGTGCTGAGGATTGTAAGACTGGATAAAAACTTGTCCAGCTTTTTCAGCACGACCTGCCCGACCGGCTACCTGAGTCAGCAGCTGAAAGGTCCGCTCAGAAGAGCGAAAATCTGGCAAATTCAGAGCTGTATCCGCATTGAGGACACCGACCAAGGTCACATTAGGAAAATCCAAGCCCTTAGCAATCATCTGAGTTCCTAGCAGAATGTCTGCCTGCCCCTGACCAAAAGCCTCTAGGATCTCTTCGTGGCTCCCTTTTTTTCGGGTCGTATCCACATCCATGCGCAGAATGCGAGCCTCTGGAAAGAGGGTCGCCAGCTCATCATAGGCCTTCTGCGTCCCCGTACCATAGTAGCGAATGCTGCGACTGGCACAATTAGGACAGGTTTGCGGAATGTCCTTGGTGAAGCCGCAGTAGTGGCAGTTCATGGTCTTGGTATCCATATGTAGGGTCAGAGAAATATCACAGTTGGGACAGGTGTCCACCGTGCCGCATTCCCGACACATGACAAAGCTGGAATAGCCTCGCCTGTTGAGCATGAGAACCGTCTGCTCACCCTTCTCCAGACGATCCTGAATAGCTTCTAGCAGGACTGGAGTGAAATTACTGGCTTCATTTTGCCCGATATAATCTCGAAAGTCCACCACTTGAACCTGAGGAATCTGCGCTAGCGGATTGGCCCGCTTGGTCAGCTGCAAAAAGTCATAAACGCCACGACTAGCTCTAGCCCTGCTTTCCAAACTCGGAGTCGCCGAACCCAGCACTAAAACAGCTTGATTGTAACGAGCTCGCAGGAGAGCCACTTCTCTAGCATGGTAGCGAGGATTGGAATCCTGCTTGTAGGAGGACTCATGCTCTTCATCAATAATGATGGCTCCGATATTTGTCAGCGGAGCAAAGATGGCCGAACGAGCACCAACAACGACCTGAGCTTCTCCCCGCTCCACCTTGCGCCATTCATCGTACTTCTCACCGTCAGATAGACCGGAATGCAAAATAGCCACCTTGTCACCAAAGCGCGAGATAAAACGGTCGGTCACCTGAGGAGTCAGAGAAATTTCCGGCACCAGCATAATTGCCGTTTTGCCTTGACCTAGAGCCTCCTCAATCACCTTGAGATAAACCTCGGTCTTGCCACTCCCTGTCACTCCTTCTAGCAAAACGGGTTGAGCGTTTTCTTTACCGATTTTTTCACAAATCGCAGCGACCGCGATTGCCTGCTCCTCATTGAGAACCAGCTTTTTATCCTGTCGATCCTTTTGGAAATGCGCTACAGACCGGCTGACCTCTCTCTCCTCTATATGGAGAAGCTCCCTTTCTAAGAAAATGTTGACTACTGCAGGCGAAAAGAGTTTGCGTAAATCTTTGAGACGACCTGATTGTGGATTTTCCAGCAAATAAGTCTGAAGTTCCTGTTGCTTTTTTGCTCGAGTAGGAGGCAGGAACTGAGCCAATTTCTCTCTGTCCACCTGATACCAAGTTTCTGTCTTGATATGCTTACGGTCGGTCGCTTGGTATTCCAAGCGAATCTTACCAGCCTGGGTCAACCGCATGAGCTTAGACTGACTTTTCTTATCCAAATCAGAAAAACGAAGACTGGTTGACTTACCGAAAATAGCCTGTCGCTCCGCAACTGAAAGCTGCTCCGTTGGATAAAGCAACTTGTCGTAGCTGGAATTCAGAAGACTTGGCAACATGGCCTTCAGGATGGAAATTTTATAGGAAAAGACAGACTGGCGCAACTGGTCAGCCAACCAGAGCTGCTCCGCATTGAGAACCGGCCTAAAGTCCAGAACTTCTGCAATATCTTTCAATTCTCCGATATGCCCCGCCAAATCTTCAGCTTTCTCATCAGACAAGCCAACAATCAGCCCCTGAATCAATCGACCGCCCTTACCAAAAGGCACATGCACCCGCATCCCAGCTTGTAGCATCCCAGAAAACTCCTCTGGAACCGCATAGCTGTATGGTTTATCCGTCTGCATCAGAGGAACATCGACAATAATCTTGGCAATTTTCACACTCTCACCCCGCTTTCCCTAAACGCCATATTCATAGAAAAAAATAAGATTGAGTAGCCCCAACCTTAAATTTTCTCACCCTCTTCTTTTTCTTTGGCAATTTGTTCTTTGATCTTGCGCTCTTCTTCTTCTTTGCGCAGGCGTTCTTCTTCCGCACGTCGGCGAACTGCTTCGCGTTTTCCTTCTGGATCTGGGTGAATCACAACATTACCAGATTCAATTTCTTCCAAAGCGCGTAGTGTTGATTTCACTGACTTGAAATCCTGAGTTGGCTTAGCACCAGCTTCTAGCTCATGGGCACGCTTAGCTTCTAAGATAACCAAAGAATATTTTGACGGTACCTTGTCCAACAAGGTGTCAATAGACGGTTTTAACATCATAATTATTTACCTAATTTCTAACTTTATTAACGGACGACTGCTTCATCCTTAGGAAGCATGTCTTGATAGTGACCGATGACACGGTCCACACGAAAATGCTCGGCTTCAATCACACGTTTCACACGTTCAGCTGCCAAAGGTACTTGGTCATTGACAATGGCATAATCATACTCACGCATCAAGGCAATTTCTTCTTTTGCTTTCTCAATCCGCTGAGCAATAACTTCTGCACTGTCTGTGCCACGACCAACCAAACGGTCTTTCAACTCTTCCAAGTCTGGCGGAGTCAGAAAGATAAACACAGCATCGGGCACTTTTTTCTTGACTTGAAGTGCTCCTTGGACTTCGATTTCCAAGAAAACATCTATACCTTTATCCAAGGTCTCATTGACATAAGTAAGTGGAGTCCCGTAATAATTGCCGACATACTCTGCATACTCGAGCATCTGCCCTTGACGGATCAACTCCTCAAACTCTTCACGAGTGCGAAAGAAATAATCAACACCATCAACTTCTCCAGGACGCTGCGGACGAGTCGTCATAGATACAGAATACTGAAACTGATTGTCCGTACTCTCAAAAATTTCCCGTCTTACTGTCCCTTTTCCAACGCCTGAGGGGCCAGAAAAGACGATTAACAAGCCTCGTTCTGTCATCATATCTCCTTCACAGTCTTTCTATCTAGTGTAACAAAATTACGTTCATATTTCAAGAAGATTCAAAGAGATTTCCTTGATAATCCTCCAGAATTATGCTAGATTTTAGACGTTTTTATTCATCAAATAAACCTTGAAGGCTGGCAAAAGGACTGTTGGCTTCTTTCTTCTCCATTTGCTGCTTTTGGTAGTCTTCCTCCGTCAACACCTGCCAGTCATTTCCCGTAGGCATACTCGCACCAGCTTCCTCTTCAGGAGTCAAAACTTTCAGCGGAATATGAAGCAAAATATTGTCCGCCACACTAGCTGCCAAATCGATCGAATCCCCCTCAAATGGTAGAACCAAATCATCTTCCAGCAAATCTTTTTGCACAGAGCCATCTTCGACAGAAGCAAAGACTTCATGAACCGTGTAGGCTTCCTCCCTATCAACTGGAGCCATACTGCGACTAGAAGCGAGGGTAATCTTGTAGGTCAAGGTGTAATCCAAAAAATAAAGCCCATTTTCATACTGAGCCTGACCTCTAGCCACGATCTTCTGGATATCTAACACTTCACGATTACGCTCTTGTAGCTCTTGCGCTAAATCAAACTCTTGGTCGAACTGCAAGCCGCCAGCATTCTTCTTAATTTCTTGAATATTTAACATTTCAGCCTCGTTTTACATTATTTTTTTCTTCATTATATCATTTTCTCGACCAAATACCTATACCCCAAATAGCCAATGAAACAACTAAAAAGAAAATCTCTCAGCCAGCTGGACTGAGAGAAAACACGTTTTTCCTAAAAAGGGATTATTTTCGGAATTTGAACTGGCTGTAAAGACCAAAGACGATGATCCAGACGGCTGATCCGATTGCTCCCACTACCGTTGACTCTTGTAAGAAAAGAGTGACAAAGACAAAGGCAAAGAAGAGCATGGTCAAAGGATTGAGAAACTTGTAAGCTGGCATGAGATAACCATCTGCCATAAAATCTGGTGACTTACGATATTTGAGGTGGGCCAGCATAGTCAGACCATAAATAGCGATGTAAACACCAGATGAGGAGGCCGTAATGAGAGCAAAGGAGTCCGATACCCCCGGAAGAATCTTGATAAAGGCCGCAAAGGCAATGGTAGCCGCCGAAGCCAAAATCGCATTCTGCGGAACATTTTGCCGAGATAGTTTCCCAGCTCCTATTTTCTCAAGAAAAGGATTGGGCGTATCGTGGGCAATCTGATACAAATGGCGACCTGTTGAGTAAAGGGTCGAGTTTAGTGCGGAGGCCGCTGAGGTCAGAACCACGAAGTTAATCAAGGCTGCCGCCCATTTGAGACCCGCTAACTTAAAAACGATAACAAAGGGAGAGTCAGCCGTTGCCAGTTTTTCCCAAGGAATGATGGCCATAATGGCAAGGAGAGACCCCCCGTAAAACAAGACAATCCGCAAAGGAATTTCTTTGATGGCCTTTGGCAAGACCGCCCGTGGATTAGCCGTTTCAGAAGTGGTAATCCCGATAAATTCAATGGCCTGATAGGCAAAGAAAACCATCTGGAAAGCCATGACAAAACTTACAAAGCCATTAGGGAAAAGCTGAAAACCTCGTCCAATATTCCCAAGACTAGCTACTCCGTGAGGCGTTTTAAAGCCTGTCAATACCATAAAGACAGCCGTTGCAATCAAAGCAATAATAGCTACAATCTTTATCATAGCAAACCAAAATTCGACCTCGCCAAAGACTCGAACCGCTATCAGATTGACCAAGCTAAGAAGGGCTAGAAAGACAAGCTGAATCATCCAAGCTGGCCAGTCAGGAAACCAGTACTGCACATACTGGGCAACAGCCGTAATCTCAGCCATTCCGATAAAAATCAGAGAAATCCAGTAGGACCAACCAGAAAAATACCCCCAGCCAGTTCCCAAATATTTGGTAATAAAGTTGATAAAGGTATGCTGGTCAGGGTCATAATAAAGCATTTCCCCAATCGCCCGCATCATCAGATACATGAAAAGACCCGTCAGCATGTAAATCAAGATAATGGATGGACCCGTCAGGCTAATCGAGCGTCCCGCCCCCAAGAAAAGCCCCGTACCAATAGTTCCAGCAATGGCTATAATCTGAACATGCCGATTTTGTAAGCCACGTTTCATCCCGTTCTTTTCTGTTTTTTCGTTGTTTTTCAACTCATTTTCACTCATTCAATCATTTCCTTTCACAAATCGCTTTATTGTATCACAATTCAAGCAATTCTGCTAGAAATTCTTTTATTTTTATCTATAAAAGTTAGAAAAAATATTTATTTTTATGCTAAGACCTGTTAATCTTCATCTTATGCTCTTAAATTTATCTTCTCTTTTGTAGTAGATTACCACGGATGATGTCCCCAAACTCAGTAGATCTCCTATTTCAAACTCCAGCCACCGTCGATTTTGATAATCTCGCCCTGCATAGCAGCTGCCTTACCGCTTGCCAAAAAGAGGCTGATATCAGCTACTTCTTGAGGATCCAGCCAGCGCTTGATCGGCGTTTCCTCAGCAACCCAGTCTGCCAGTC
>NZ_CALHWC010000228.1 GCF_938036805.1 uncultured Streptococcus sp. | reverse complement strand
ATTTGGTGATGAGCAAGTTCACATCTGGCGTCGTTCATACGATGTATTGCCTCCAAACATGGATCGTGATGATGAGCACTCAGCTCACACTGACCGTCGTTATGCTTCACTTGACGACTCAGTTATTCCAGATGCTGAAAACTTGAAAGTGACTTTGGAACGTGCCCTTCCATTCTGGGAAGACAAAATCGCTCCAGCACTTAAAGATGGTAAAAACGTATTCGTAGGAGCTCACGGTAACTCAATCCGTGCCCTTGTAAAACACATCAAACAATTGTCAGATGACGAAATCATGGACGTGGAAATCCCTAACTTCCCACCATTGGTATTCGAATTTGACGAAAAATTGAATGTAGTTGCTGAATACTACCTTGGAAAATAATTGATTATGAAGCTCTGCCTAGCAGGGCTTTTTCTCATTGTTGGAGAAAAATTCTTTTTCGATCCTTTTAGATTTCCATGCTTCATTGCTGGGGAAATGTGGTAAAATAAAAGATAGATTTTTACGAGGATGAGAGAGGAAATGTCTAAGAGAAAATTTAATAGTCATTCTATCACAGGCCGACTCTACCTTCTATTTGGAATTGTCGGAGCCTTATTTTTGGTGCTGATCGCTCGTCTGGGCTATATGCAGGTCGTCAATCAAGAATTTTATACAGATAAATTAGCTAAAGCAAGTAAAACGAAGATTAAATCGAGTTCGGTTCGTGGGCAGATCTATGACGCTTCAGGAAAGCCCTTGGTGGAAAATACAACCAAGCAAGTGGTGACCTTTACGCGAGACAATAAACTGACAGCAGAAGAAATCCGTGAAACAGCACAAAAGTTACTGCAATATGTGTCGGTGTCGGATCTAAAAGTGACCGAACGCCAAGAGGTTGACTATTATCTGGCGGACAATAAAGTTTACCGTGAAGTGGTTGAAAAATTACCCAAGGAAGATAAATTTGATACAGATGGCAATCGTCTACCTGAATCCAAGATTTATAAAGCGGCGGTAGAGAGTATTGATCCAAGCCAACTAGGCTATACAGATGAGGAAAAGAAGATTATTGCTCTGTTTAGCCAGATGAATGCAGTGCCAAACTTTTCAACAGGGACGATTCAGACGGATGATTTGACGACGGAGCAGGTTGCTACGATTGCGTCCATCGGCAAAGAGCTTCCGGGTATTAGTATTTCAACCAGCTGGAACCGAAAAGTCTTGGAAACATCGCTGGCTTCGATTGTCGGTCATATCTCGACCGAAAAAACGGGTCTGCCAGCCGAGGAAGCAGATGACTATGTCAAGAAGGGCTATTCTCTGAATGACCGAGTGGGAATTTCTTATCTGGAAAAAGAGTATGAGTCTGTTTTGCAAGGAAAACGAGCGGAAAAAGAAATTCGGCTGGACAAAAATGGGAATATGGAGAGTGTTGAGACCATTTCCGAAGGCAGCAAGGGAAATAACCTGAAGCTAACGGTGGATCTGAGCTTTCAGCAGGGAGTTGAGGATATTCTCAGAAATGCCTTTAATATGGAGTTAGCCAAAGGCAATGCTACCTATTCAGAAGGTGTCTATGCCGTGGCTATGGATCCCAATACGGGATCAATCTTGGCGCTGGCTGGTGTTAAGCATGATCTGGAAACAGGCGAAATCTCGGCGGATGCGCTGGGTACCGTTACAAATGTCTTTGTTCCTGGTTCTGTCGTCAAGGCGGCTACCTTAACCGCTGGTTGGCAGTACGGAGCCATTTCAGGAAATCAATCCTTGGTCGATCAGCCGATTCTTTTCGCGGGTTCTGCTCCCATCAATTCTTGGTTTACGGCCTATGGTTCACGTTCTATTACGGCGGTGGAGGCTCTGGAATATTCGTCTAATACCTATATGGTTCAGGTAGCCCTAAATATGCTGGGGACTCCGTATAGCCCAAATATGGCCTTAGGAACCAACAACGTCAATGCTTCAATGAAAAAACTCCGTTCGACTTTTGCAGAATATGGTCTAGGGACTGAGACAGGGATTGATTTACCGACAGAATCTACAGGCTATATTCCCAAAAACTTCACAGTCAGCAATTATATTACGGATGCTTTTGGTCAGTTTGATAACTACACACCACTTCAGTTGGCTCAATATGCGTCGACGGTAGCCAATAACGGCAAACGGGTAGCTCCGCATCTGGTTGAAGGCATTTACGCCAACAATGACCAAGGTGGACTGGGAGACTTGATTGAGAAGAAGGAAACAAAAGAACTAAATCAGGTTAATATTTCCGAGGAAAATATGGCTCTGATAAAACAAGGTTTCTATCAGGTGGTCAATGGATGGAGTGGCTTTACAACTGGACGGACGATTGCGCAGGGCGCTATGGTTTCTATCAGTGCCAAAACAGGGACTGCCGAAACTTTTGTCAACGGTGGCACATCTGCTATCAACACCAATGTCGTATCCTATGCACCAAGCGATAATCCTAAAATAGCTGTAGCCGTGGTATTTCCGCACAATACTGACCTTTCCTCAACGGTCAGCCACAGTATTACCCGTGATATTATTAACCTTTATAATCAACAGCACCCTATGAATTAGAAAGGAAAAGCAGTAGAATCAGATCAAGATTTTACTGCTCAACGATTACTATAATGCTTTATCCAACTCCTATCGCTAAATTGATTGATAGCTTTTCCAAACTGCCGGGGATCGGCATCAAGACAGCTACTCGTCTGGCCTTTTATACCATCGGGATGAGTGACGATGATGTCAATGAATTCGCCAAAAATCTACTAGCTGCCAAGCGTGAGCTGACTTACTGCTCTATCTGTGGCAATCTGACGGACGATGATCCTTGTGCTATCTGTACGGATCAAACGCGCGATCAGACTGTGATTTTGATCGTTGAGGATAGTCGCGATGTGTCTGCCATGGAAAATATCCAAGAATACCACGGCCTTTATCATGTTCTTCACGGCCTCATCTCCCCTATGAACGGTGTAGGACCAGATGACATCAACCTTAAGAGTCTCTTGACTCGCTTGATGGACAACCAAGTGACGGAAGTGATTGTGGCTACCAATGCAACGGCTGACGGAGAAGCGACTTCTATGTATATTTCGCGGGTCCTCAAGCCTGCAGGTATCAAGGTGACTCGATTGGCCCGCGGACTGGCTGTCGGCGCTGATATCGAATACGCAGACGAAGTGACCCTGCTCCGAGCGATTGAAAATCGGACAGAATTGTAAGATGAAAGAAAGATTTCCTGCTGAAAAACAGCTTTGGAAGTCTTTTTTCTATTCAAAAATGCGGGGAAATATGATATACTGAAACAGTCTAAAAAGAAGATGGGGCAACCCAAAATGAACTTATAGCTAGAAATGTTAGGATAAGATAATGGTCAAACAAACCTTGATTTTACTATACGGTGGCCGCAGCGCTGAGCGAGAAGTTTCAGTCTTGTCGGCTGAGAGTGTCATGCGAGCTATCAACTATGACAAATTTTCTGTCAAGACTTATTTCATCACAAAAGCTGGCGATTTTATCAAAACGCAGGAATTTACAGAAAAACCAGCTACAGATGAAAAGCTCATGACCAATGCAACGGTTGATCTTTCACAGCAAGTCAAACCGAGTGACATTTATGAGGAAAATGCAGTTGTCTTTCCTGTTCTTCATGGACCTATGGGCGAGGATGGCTCTATCCAAGGCTTTCTTGAAGTGCTGCGCCTTCCTTATGTGGGCTGCAATATCTTGTCTTCCAGTGTTGCCATGGACAAAATCACTACCAAACGTATTCTGGAATCTGCTGGAATCCCACAGGTTCCTTATGTAGCAGTGATTGAGGGTGAAAATCTGGAAGAAAAAATTGCCGAAATCGAAGAAAAATTGACTTATCCGATTTTTACCAAACCGTCTAACATGGGCTCTAGTGTCGGTATTTCTAAGTCTGATAATCAAGAGGAGCTGCGGGCAGCATTGGATTTGGCCTTCAAGTACGACAGCCGTGTCTTGGTTGAGCAGGGAGTCAATGCGCGTGAGATTGAGGTTGGTCTCTTAGGAAATTATGACGTTAAGAGTACCTTGCCGGGCGAAGTGGTCAAAGATGTGGCTTTCTACGACTATGAAGCCAAGTATATTGACAATAAGATTACCATGGATATTCCTGCAAAAATCTCAGACGAGGTTATTTCAGTCATGCGTACGAATGCTGAGACAGCCTTTCGTGCCTTGGGCGGACAGGGATTGGCTCGCTGTGATTTCTTTTACACCGAAGAGGGGGACATCTTCCTCAATGAGCTCAACACCATGCCTGGATTTACCCAATGGTCTATGTATCCCCTGCTCTGGGAAAATATGGGACTGCCTTATTCTGAGTTGATTGAGAAATTGGTAAATCTAGCTGAAGAGGCTTTTGCTAAGAGAGAAGCGCATCTTTTATAATTATGATATAATGGAGGGACTGAGATGACAGACTGAACTTTTAATATTTAGTCTGGCCTCAATCCCTTCTTTTTGGGGAAAAAGCGTAAAAATGAGTTAAAAATATGAAATTAGATTTATATGAAATAGCAGAAGTCTTGGCTGCCAAAAATGATGTCAGTCAGTTTGAAAATGTGACTTTTAGAAATGCTGAATTTGACAGCCGTTTGATTGAGACGGGGGATCTTTTTATCCCGCTCAAGGGGGCGCGTGACGGCCATGACTTTATCGCGACAGCCTTCGCTCAGGGAGCTGCGGCTACCTTGTCTGAGCGTCCAGTAGCAGAAGGACCTTATGTCTTGGTCGATGATGTGCTAGCGGCCTTTCAAGGCTTGGCTCAATACTATCTGGAAAAGACAGGTGTAGATGTGCTCGCTGTGACAGGCTCCAATGGGAAGACCACGACCAAGGATATGCTGGCTCAGCTATTGGCTACTAGCTACAAAACCTATAAAACTCAAGGAAACTATAATAATGAAATCGGTCTGCCCTACACGGTGCTCCACATGCCAGATGACACAGAAAAGCTAGTTTTGGAAATGGGTCAGGACCACTTGGGGGATATCCATCTTCTGTCTGAAATTGCCAAGCCAAAGACTGGCATTGTGACCTTGATTGGTGAAGCTCATTTAGAATTTTTCGGAAGCCGTACAGAGATTGCTAAAGGTAAGATGCAGATTGCGGATGGCATGAAGAAAGGTGGCCTGCTCTTGGCTCCGGCTGATAAGATCGTCAATGATTTTCTGCCAGACCAGCAAAAAGTAGTTCGCTTTGGTCCCGATGCAGATATTTGTCTGACTCGTCTAGAAGAGCGCAAGGATAATTTGACCTTTGAAGCGAATTTTCTGGAGCAGGCGATTGACTTACCTGTGACTGGCAAATACAATGCGACCAACGCCATGATCGCCTCTTACGTAGCCTTGCAAGAGGGTGTCAGTGAGTCGGCGATTCGTCAGGCTTTTGCCCAGCTGGAATTGACCCGCAATCGAACCGAGTGGAAGAAGGCGGCTAATGGGGCCGATATCCTGTCAGATGTCTACAATGCTAATCCAACAGCCATGCGCTTGATTCTTGAGACCTTCTCAACGATTCCAGCCACTCAAGGCGGCCGCAAGGCTGCAGTCTTAGCCGATATGAAGGAGCTGGGAGCTGACTCCAAGCTGATGCACGGAGCCATGATTACCAGTCTTAACCCTGAGATTATTACTGACCTTTTCCTCTATGGAGAGGATATGGAAGCCCTCTACGTCTATGCTCGGGAAATCTACCCACCAAATCGAGTGCATTATTTTGTTAAAAATGCTGACAAGGATCAATTTGAAGATTTGGCCAAGACCGTTAAGACTTGGTTGCAATCAGCCGACCAAATCTTGCTCAAGGGCAGTAATTCAATGAAGTTGGATAAACTAGTGGAGGCCTTGGAGCATGTGGACAACTGATATTTCCTCTAGTCTAGATAGACAACTGAAAAACTTTTTGAAAAGAAATGAAGGACTTTGCTAGGAAGAACAAGCTCAGTGTCTTTAAAAATTATGTATTAGGATGAAAATTTGAAAGATGAATTTACTAGATTTTTTTACTAGTCACAAAACAGAACCGCCTGTGATGACGCCTTTTGCTTATATTCTGCTCATGATGAGCCTAGTGTCCGTCATCTATGTTGCTAGTCGTTATTTTGAGCAAAAGAAAGTGCAGACTTTTTTTAGAGTTGCCCAAATTGTGCAATTAGTCTCTTTGTATGGCTGGTACTTGGCTATTCAGGAGCCTTTGTCGGAGAGTCTCCCCTTATACCATTGCCGAGTCGCTATGTTTGCTGTCTTGCTACTGCCAGATAAAGTAGCCTATAAGCAATATTTTGCCTTATTGGGAGTATTTGGACCGATTTGCGCCATTGTTTATCCGATTTTGGATCCCTATTCATTTCCGCATATCACGCTATTTTCGTTTTTCATCGGTCATTTGGCTTTGTTAGGCAATTCGATTATCTACCTGATGAAGCATTATGATAGATTTAATCTGTCCTATCGACGTATCATAGAAATTACCTTTGGCTTAGATTTCCTCATCTTGCTTGGAAATATTGCATTCGGAGGAAACTACGGTTTCTTAAAGGATCCGCCTCTGGTGGGGGATCATGGTATGCTTGGGAATTATATGATCGTGTCTGTGGTCTTAGCGACGGCCTTGCTTCTATTTTCTTACTTGTTCAAAGAAATGAAGGAAAGACAGACAGAGCGATTGACTCAATAAAGATTGGAAGAGGAAATGATTTCTCTAGCAACTAGGAAAATTCTGCCTAGATTTTCAATCTGACTGGGAGTTTGAACATACAGATTTTAGAAGTAGAAAGGAAACTGGATGCATCATTTTTTGACTACCAACCAAACTGAACCACCCTTTGTTTCAGCTTTGGCCTACTCTTTGATGATGGCATTGCTTTTGCTGTCTGTCTACGCATCGATAAAATACCATAAGAATCCTAGCTTTATCAAAAGCATGAAAATTCTTCAGTTGTGCCAACTGGTAGTTCTTTATAGTTGGTATGTGGGTTTTCAGCTTCCTCTGGCAAATAGTCTGCCTCTGTACCATTGCCGTTTGGCCATGTTTGCGGTGGTCTTTCTGCCAGATAAATGGCCTAGCAAGCAGTATTTCGCCCTCTTAGGAGCCAGCGGAGCAGTCTTTGCACTTGGCTATCCAGTCTTTGATCCTTATGATTTCCCACACATTACCAGCTTTTCTTTCCTGATTGGTCACTATGCGCTCTTAGTCAATTCCCTTATTTATCTGATGAATCACTACGACAAGACCCAACTCAAGAAATACATGATTGTTCTCTATACTTTTGTGCTCGATGCCTTTCTTGTCGGCGTCAATCAAGTGACGGGTGGAAATTACGGTCTGCTAAAAAGCCCACCTTTTATCAGTCAGCACAATCTTTTAGTAAAATATCTAGCTGTGTCGATTATTTTGTCCGCTACCTTGCTTCTTTTTGATGAAGTATTTAAGAAACGGTGGAAAAAACAACTGGAAATTGTTTAATATTGAATGTTATAGCTCCTGTCAAGTTTATTTGGCAGGACTTTTCTTTAAATCTTACTTTAATCTTAATCTATGTAATTTTTATCTTTAGCAGTGTCATTGTCAGATTTTAAGACAAGTTAGCCAAATATAAAGAATAGAATCGCTGGAAAGGGCGATTTTTATCTTTCTTATATAATTGAAAAAAAGCGCTAAATCCGCTATAATAGGTAGGTTGAAAGGATTAGAATATTCCAATGTAAAATAAAAAATACTGACATTCACCATTATCCTAAAATGAAAGAAAGAGAAGAAGATGACTTTACAAGAAGAAATTAAGAAACGCCGCACCTTTGCCATTATTTCCCACCCGGACGCGGGGAAAACAACCATCACTGAGCAGTTGCTCTACTTTGGAGGCGAGATTCGTGAGGCTGGTACTGTAAAAGGAAAGAAAACAGGGACTTTTGCCAAGTCTGACTGGATGGATATCGAGAAACAACGTGGAATTTCGGTAACTTCATCTGTTATGCAATTTGACTACGATGGCAAACGCGTGAACATCCTAGACACACCAGGGCACGAGGACTTCTCAGAAGATACCTATCGGACCTTGATGGCGGTGGATGCTGCGGTCATGGTCGTGGATTCTGCCAAGGGTATCGAGGCCCAAACCAAGAAATTGTTTGAAGTTGTTAAACACCGTGGTATTCCAGTCTTTACCTTTATGAATAAGCTGGACCGTGACGGACGTGAGCCACTGGACCTCTTGCAAGAGTTGGAAGAAGTCTTGGGGATTGCGAGCTACCCGATGAACTGGCCAATCGGGATGGGGAAAGCCTTTGAAGGCTTGTACGACCTCTATAACCAACGCTTGGAGCTCTATAAAGGGGATGAGCGTTTTGCTAGTCTGGAAGATGGCGATAAACTCTTTGCTAGCAACCCATTCTATGAACAAGTAAAAGATGATATTGAGCTTTTGAAGGAAGCAGGAAATGAGTTCTCAGAGGAAGCTATTTTAGCTGGTGAGCTAACTCCTGTCTTCTTTGGCTCAGCCTTGACTAACTTTGGAGTGCAGACCTTCCTTGAGACCTTCCTCAAGTTTGCGCCAGAACCGCATGGTCACAAGAAGACAGATGGCGAAATTGTGGATCCTTATGATAAGGATTTCTCAGGATTTGTCTTTAAAATCCAAGCCAACATGGATCCTCGTCACCGAGACCGTATCGCTTTTGTCCGTATCGTATCGGGTGAATTTGAGCGTGGCATGAGTGTCAACCTGCCTCGTACTGGTAAGACTGCCAAACTGTCGAATGTTACTCAGTTTATGGCGGAAAGTCGTGAGAATGTAACCAATGCCGTAGCAGGAGATATTATCGGAGTTTACGATACCGGTACTTATCAAGTTGGGGACACCTTGACGGTTGGAAAAAATAAGTTTGAATTTGAACCATTGCCCACCTTTACACCTGAGATTTTCATGAAAGTTTCTGCTAAGAACGTCATGAAGCAAAAATCCTTCCACAAGGGGATTGAGCAGTTGGTTCAAGAGGGAGCCATTCAGCTTTATAAGAATTACCAAACAGGCGAGTACATGCTGGGCGCCGTCGGCCAACTCCAGTTTGAAGTCTTTAAACACCGCATGGAAGGCGAGTACAATGCAGAAGTGGTTATGAGCCCAATGGGTAAAAAGACAGTTCGTTGGATCAAGCCAGAGGACTTAGACGAGCGCATGTCCTCAAGTCGCAATATCTTGGCCAAGGACCGTTTCGACCAACCAGTCTTCCTCTTTGAAAATGACTTTGCCCTCCGCTGGTTTGCGGATAAATATCCAGATGTAGAGTTAGAAGAGAAGATGTAGATCGCCAAAGTTACTTGATTGTGTAACAATCTAAGTAACTAACGCCAAGTTTCTATGGAACTTGGCTAGGCGCTCCACTAGTAAAGTTTTACGAATATTATCGATTCGTAAAACTTTCCGTCGTAACGGGTAGTGAGAGGCCTAGCTACCTGCCTTACACTTATGTTTAGAAAATAATATCGATTTGTTTGGTTATTGTCAGGATATAGGAGCTTTGGCTATGGGGCTAAGTGTGGGCATTATGTATGAACTATTAGACAATCATTCTAGATCGCAGAAAGGAGTTCTATGTTTCTGGAAAGAAAACTAAAAGACCAATCTATCTGGATCAACATTGACTCAGATGATGTTAAAAAGAATGGACAGATTTATCAGGATTATAATATCGACCTTGAAACTATCGAGTATGCGCTGGATAAAAACGAGCGAGCTCACATGGACTACAATCGTGAGAATGGAACGGTTCTTTTCATCTATAATGTGCTGAATTTAGCGACAGAGAAGGACTACTATGAGACCATTCCGATGACTTTTGTGGTTCAGCAGGATCGTCTCATCACCATCAGCAATCAAGACAATGCCTATGTGGTTGATATCATGAAGGCCTACACGGAGCATCATGAGCCTGTGTCAGTCTATAAGTTTCTTTTTGCCAGTCTAGAGTTGATTTCCAATTCCTATTATCCGGTCATTGAGCAGATGGACAAGCGAAAGGATGAGCTAAACAGACTTTTGCGTCAGAAGACCACCAAAAAGCATCTGTTTGCCCTCTCGGACTTAGAAACCTCCATGGTCTACCTAGTAGCGGCATCCAAGCAAAATAGTATACTTTTAGAGCATATCAAGAGCCATGCTGTTTATCGTGGCTTTGATGAACTAGAAACCGAGCAGTTTGAAGATGCCATGATTGAGGCACGTCAGCTGGTTTCAATGACGGATTTGATTGCTCAGGTTCTTAGCCAGCTTTCGGGCTCCTACAATAACATCCTGAACAACAATCTGAATGATAATTTGACTGTCTTGACTATTATTTTGGTTCTTCTGGCAGTCCTAGCAGTCATCACTGGCTTCTTCGGTATGAATGTACCCCTGCCTTTGTCAGATGATAAAAATGCTTGGCTTTATATTATCATCATTAGCTTTGTTCTCTGGACTCTTCTGACCAAGCTCCTCAACTGGGTGGTCAATAAAGAGCGATGAATAAAATACATTGAATGAATGAGGTTTTCGAGCCTCATTTTTTGTGGTATTAGCTGGAGCGGATTTCTTATTCTATTTATGAAAAATAGAGAGAAAATTTCTTGTATAGTAGGACAAAAAGATGAAAAACTGCTTTCAAAGTAGTATAATAATCTTAGTATCATAATAGGAGGTTTCGTATGCTTCATGTAGAAAAACTAGAAAAAAGTTTTGGGCAAAAGCAAGTCTTGTTCGGTATTGATTTTGAAGCCCAGCCGGGGCATATCCTTGGTTTAATTGGGAAAAACGGTGCTGGGAAAACAACGATTTTTCACAGTATTTTGCGCTTCCTAGACTATAGTGGAGAGATTCGTTTCGAGGGGCAGGCGATTGAGCAGGAGACCTATAGCAGGATTGGCTATCTGCCTGAGGAAAGAAGCCTGATGCCCAAGCTGACGGTCTTTGAACAAGTGCGCTATCTGGCAAATCTAAAGGGTGTGCCGACAGCTGTTGTCAAAGAAAAACTGCCCCAATGGATGGAAAAGCTTCAGGTCAAGGGAAAATTAACCGACAAAATCAAGAGCTTGTCTAAGGGGAACCAGCAAAAGGTTCAGCTGATTATCACGCTCCTGCATGAGCCAGACTTGATTATTTTAGATGAGCCTTTCAGCGGTCTGGATCCTGTCAATACTGAAATCCTGAAAGAAGTCATTATTGAAGAGAAAAAGCGCGGAGCGACGATTATCTTCTCGGATCATGTCATGACAAATGTGGAAGAGCTGTGTGATGATGTCTTAATGATTCGTGACGGGCAAGTGGTTCTCAATGGGGATGTGCAGGCAGTCCGCAACCAATATGGCAAGACTCGTCTTTTCGTTTCAAGTGACTTGTCTCAGGCTGAATTAGAAGCCCTGCCCCATGTTGTTAAGGCGACGCAGACCAAGCAAGGTATCTGGAAATTGATTTTGGATGACGAAACAGCTGGTCCTGAATTGTTTGATCGCTTGACTCAGGGAAGCTATGTGGCAACTTTTGACCAGCAGGCACCGACAATTGATGAAATTTTCAAATTAGAATCAGGGGTGGAAGTATGAAACAAATGTTAATCGTAATCAAAGAAACCTACCTGCGTCATGTCAAATCTTGGAGTTTTGTCTTTATGGTCTTGTCTCCATTTCTCTTTCTTGGGTTGAGCTTGGGGATTGGTTATCTGCAGGGGAGCTCTATGGCCTCTTCAAAAAAGGTGGCAGTGCTAACCCAGCTTGATTCTGTCAGAGAAGTGTTAAGAGCTGAAGATCAGCTGAGTTTTCAGTACAAAGATGAAGCAGCAGCCAAGCAGGCTGTAAAAGATAAGAAAATCGCAGGCTATCTGACGATTGAGGAAAAAGACGGACAGCTCTCTGCCACCTACTATGCAGAAACCAGCATGAACGCTGCAACGAAAATGGCTCTGTCCAATTCCCTTATTCAGGTCCAGCAGGCTTTAAACTTGGCTCAGGCCAATTTATCAGCTGAGCAGAGTCAGATTCTTGCGCGGACAGTCCAGTTTGAAGAAAAAATTGATGAAAATAAAGAAAGTAAGAAGATGGTTCAGACCTTTGCTGCAATAGGGCTGGGCTTCCTGCTCTATATGATTTTGATTACTTATGCCAGCGTTACTGCCCAAGATGTGGCCAGTGAAAAGGGCACAAAAATCATGGAAGTCATCTTCTCCAGTATTAAGGCGACGGATTATTTCTATGCCCGTATGATTGGGATTTTTGCGGTGATTCTTAGCCATCTAGGTATTTATGTTCTTGGTGGACTGGCAGCCTTTCTCTTTGCGGACAGGATTCCACTTGTATCTCAAGTCTTGAAGAGCAATCCGGCCATTCAGCAGTATATCGGAGAAGCTGTGTCTTTGAATACCCTAGCTTTTGTAGCTGTTAGCATCTTTATGTATGTCGTTTTGTCGGCCTTTCTTGGCTCCATGGTGGCTCGACCAGAAGATACAGGAAAAGTCCTTTCGCCAGTTATCATGTTGATTTTAGTCGGCTTCATGGGAGTTTCAGCTTTAGGGACAGCAGGAGATAATGTGATTTTGAAGGTTGGTTCCTATCTTCCTTTCATCTCAACCTTTTTCATGCCTTTTCGAGCTATCAATGGTTATGCGACCAGCTTGGAAGCTTGGATTTCTCTAAGTATTACAGTTGCTTTTGCGGTTATGATGACAGTTTTCATCGGGCGAATCTACTCCAGTCTTGTCTTGCAGACGGATGATTTGGGAGCTTGGAAAACCTTCAAACGTGCTTTAAAATACAAATAAATCACAACTTCACTGGAGTCATCTGGTGAAGTTTTCTTTTTGTATTTTAATTTAATATTTTGAATAATAGGGCTAGGTAAAAAGTGGAATTTATGGTAAAATAGTACAGATAAAACAAGGAGTAGAAAAATGGTAGAACCTAAATATAAGCGTATTTTGATTAAACTATCTGGAGAAGCTTTGGCTGGCGAAAAAGGTGTAGGTATCAATATCGCCACTGTTCAAAAAATGGCTGAAGAAATCAAGGAAGTCCATGAACTGGGCATTCAAATTGCTTTGGTTATCGGTGGTGGTAATCTTTGGCGAGGCGAGCCAGCAGCAGAAGCAGGCATGGATCGCGTTCAAGCGGACTATACTGGCATGTTGGGGACAGTCATGAATGCACTTGTAATGGCAGATTCTCTGCAACAAGTGGGCGTTGACACTCGCGTTCAAACCGCAATTGCGATGCAGCAGGTAGCTGAGCCTTATATTCGTGGACGTGCTCTTCGTCACTTGGAAAAAGGTCGGATCGTTATTTTCGGTGCTGGTATTGGTTCACCATATTTCTCAACAGATACGACTGCTGCTCTGCGGGCTGCGGAAATTGAGGCAGATGCTATCCTCATGGCTAAAAATGGTGTGGATGGGGTCTACAATGCCGATCCAAACAAGGATAAAACGGCTGTTAAGTTTGATGAATTGACCCACCGTGACGTCATCAACAAAGGTTTGCGTATCATGGACTCGACTGCTTCTACCCTTTCTATGGACAATGATATTGACCTAGTCGTCTTCAATATGAATGAACCTGGCAATATCAAACGAGTAGTCTTTGGCGAGCAAATCGGGACAACTGTCTCAAATAATTTATAAAAATCAGGAGAAAAGAAAATGGCAAATGCAATTGTAGAAAAAGCAAAAGAAAGAATGACCCAGTCGCACCAAAGCTTGGCGCGTGAATTTGGTAGCATCCGTGCAGGTCGCGCTAATGCTAGCCTTTTGGATCGTATCCATGTGGAATACTATGGAGTAGAGACACCGCTTAACCAACTCTCTTCTATCACAATTCCAGAAGCGCGTGTTCTTTTAGTGACACCTTTTGACAAGTCTTCTATCAAGGATATCGAGCGTGCGATCAATGCCTCTGACTTAGGTATCACACCATCTAGCGACGGATCTGTCATTCGTTTGGTTATTCCAGCTCTGACAGAGGAAACTCGTCGTGAATTGGCTAAAGAAGTGAAAAAAGTCGGTGAAAATGCTAAGGTTGCGATTCGTAACATCCGCCGCGACGCGATGGACGAAGCTAAGAAGCAGGAAAAAGCTAAGGAAATCACTGAAGATGAATTGAAGATTCTTGAAAAGGATATTCAAAAGGTCACTGATGATGCAGTGAAGCATATCGATGATATGACAGCGAATAAGGAAAAAGAACTTCTAGAAGTTTAATATTTTAGCAGAATCAAAACTCAGTTGGCTTTGGCTGACTGAGTTGTTTTAACATTAAAATCCTTGCGATTTGAAGAAGCAAGGTAGAAATAGGACTATATGAATACAAATCTTGCTAGCTTCATCGTGGGGATTATTACAGATGAAAACGATCGGTTTTACTTTGTTCAGAAGGACGGACAGACTTATGCGCTTTCTAAGGAAGAGGGACCGCATGAGCTCGGTCAATCTGTCAAGGGCTTTGCTTACAGCGATATGAAGCAGAAGCTTCGCCTAACGACTCTTGAAGTCACAGCGACCCAAGAACAGTTTGGTTGGGGAACAGTGACGGAGGTTCGCAAGGATCTGGGCGTCTTTGTCGATACCGGTCTGCCAGATAAGCAAATCGTGGTGTCACTAGACATCTTGCCAGAAATCAAGGAACTCTGGCCAAAAAAGGGCGACCGCCTCTATATTCGTCTGGATGTGGATAAGAAAGACCGCATCTGGGGACAGCTGGCCTATCAGGAGGACTTCCAGCGCTTGGCTCGTCCTGCCTACAATAACATGCAGAATCAAAATTGGCCAGCCATCGTTTATCGCCTCAAGCTTTCTGGTACCTTTGTCTACCTGCCAGAGAATAATATGCTGGGCTTTATCCATCCAAGCGAGCGTTATGCAGAGCCACGTCTGGGGCAGGTCTTGGATGCACGAGTAATTGGCTTCCGTGAAGTAGACCGCACCCTTAACCTCTCCCTCAAGCCTCGCTCCTTTGAAATGCTGGAAAACGATGCCCAGATGATCCTGACCTATCTGGAGAGCAATGGCGGCTTCATGACTTTGAACGATAAATCTTCACCAGACGACATTAAGGCTACCTTTGGCATTTCCAAAGGCCAGTTTAAAAAAGCTCTGGGTGGGCTGATGAAAGCTGGTAAAATCAAGCAAGATCCGACTGGAACGGAGTTGGTTTAAATGAGAAAATCTTTTTACAGCTGGCTGATGACGGAGCGCAATCCTAAAAGTAATAAGCCCAAAGCTATTTTGGCGGATTTGGCATTTCAGGATACGGCCTTTCCCAAGCACACGGATGATTTTGATGAGGTCAGCCGTTTTCTGGAGGAGCATGCAAATTTTTCCTTTAACTTGGGGGAGTTTGATGCTATTTGGGAAGAGTATCAGGCCCATTAAGTGGATAATGGCTAGGGATAGTCATTTTCTGCTTGCTTTGATATAATAAAGGTAATTCATTCAAAAATTTTAAAATAGAGAGGTTCTTTGTTTGCAGGAACATTCAGTAGAATTAAAACTGGGTCATCCAGATGATGCCTTTCATCTCTTTGGCTCTAATGAACGTCATCTGCGCTTGATGGAGCAGGAATTGAAGGTAACCATCCATGCCCGAACCGAGATTGTGCAGATTTTGGGTACGGAGGCTGCCTGCGAGGAGACTCGACAGGTCATTCAGGCTCTCTTGGTCTTGGTCAATCGTGGCATGACAGTCGGTACGCCCGATGTGGTAACAGCCATTACCATGGTCAAAAATGATGAAATTGATAAGTTTGTAGCTCTTTACGAAGAAGAGATTATCAAGGATAGCTATGGCAAGCCAATTCGGGTCAAGACACTTGGTCAAAAAATCTATGTGGACAGTGTTAAAAATCATGATATTGTCTTTGGTATCGGTCCAGCCGGAACAGGGAAGACCTTTCTGGCGGTGACTTTGGCGGTGACAGCTCTCAAACGTGGGCAGGTTAAGCGAATCATTCTGACACGGCCAGCTGTGGAAGCTGGTGAGAGTTTGGGCTTTCTGCCTGGTGACCTTAAGGAAAAGGTGGATCCATATCTGCGACCGGTCTATGATGCCCTGTATCAGATTTTGGGCAAGGACCAGACGACACGCCTTATGGAGCGAGAAATCATTGAGATTGCACCCCTAGCCTATATGCGGGGGCGGACGCTGGATGATGCCTTTGTGATTCTGGATGAGGCTCAGAATACCACCATCATGCAGATGAAGATGTTTCTGACACGGCTGGGCTTTCAGTCCAAGATGATTGTCAATGGAGACATTAGCCAGATTGACCTGCCTCGCAATGTTAAGTCCGGCCTCATTGATGCTCAAGAGAAATTAAAGAACATCTCCCAGATTGATTTTGTCCATTTCTCAGCTAAGGATGTGGTTCGTCATCCAGTGGTGGCGCAGATTATCCGTGCCTATGAACCGCCGGCTCCTAAGAAAGAGGATAGTGAAATAGCTGAGGACGAAAGCACTAGCTGATAAAAAAACGACTAACTTATTCATCAAGTTAGTCGTTTTCTAGTGTTTTCACATTATTTGGTTAAACCGTAATTATAGTCATCATCTTGCATGGCTTCAACTTCACCAAGAAGGTAACCATTTCCGACTTGAGAGAAGAAGTCGTGGTTGGATGTTCCTGTTGAAATTCCGTTCATGACAATTGGATTGACATCATCTGCTGAATCTGGGAAGAGGGGATCTTGTCCGAGGTTCATGAGAGCCTTATTGGCATTGTAGCGAAGGAAGGTTTTGACTTCTTCGGTCCAACCAACACCGTCATAGAGGCTTTCTGTATAGCCTTCTTCATTTTCGTAGAGGGTGTAGAGCAGGTCGTACATCCATTCTTTGAGTTTTTCTTGCTCTTCTTCAGGCAATTCATTAAAACCAAGTTGGAATTTGTAACCAATATAAGTTCCGTGAACCGATTCATCACGGATGATCAGTTTGATGATTTCCGCAACGTTGGCCAACTTGTTGTTACCAAGATAGTAGAGGGGAGTAAAGAAACCAGAGTAGAAGAGGAAGGTTTCAAGGAAGACGCTGGCAACTTTCTTTTCAAGTGGGCTACCATTGAGGTAGATTTCATTGATAATTTCAGCTTTTCTTTGTAGGTAGGGGTTAGTGTTGGTCCATTCAAAGATTTCTTCGATTT
>NZ_CALHWC010000227.1 GCF_938036805.1 uncultured Streptococcus sp. | reverse complement strand
TGATGTTACGTCTGTTTTTAACATTCTTATGGGCCCGTGAACTATGGAATTTCTTATTCCGTTGGTTTAGTAAAGCGGCATCTAAAGACCCGTTATGGCTGAATATAGGGAAATTTTCCCTTTACGGATTTTTAGCAGGAAATCAATTCTTCCTGTCATTGCCGATTGCGATTGTAAGCATCTTGATGGGACTCAATGAAGTGATGAAGGCGGGAATTAGTGGTGTGACATACTATATTTATGTCAAAGATGATATTCGCCCGCGATTTCGCTTGCTCTTTGATACCATTTGGCTTTCAGTTGTCGGGGTAGCCACTTTAATTTCTCTTGGGGGCGACGGCAATTTGCAAATGTTCTTCCTTTCGCTCTATTTTATCGGGTATGGGATTAGCAATATTCGGGACGGCTGGTTCTTCGAGGCCGAAGTTGGAAAGAAAGTCCTTCGCAGACGCTTGCGTCGTGGGATGCCGCTTGTATTTGCTGCACTGATTCCTCGAGTAACCTTACAAAAAATTAATGATGCGTTGGAACTTGGAGAAGGCGAAACGGCTTCAGAAATTTACGACCGTGCCAAAGAAAATGCAGAACCAAACTTAGAGATGTTTATTCATGTCACAAAAGACGGGTTTGGAGCCATCGGGCATGTCGACCTGTGTTATAAGGGCCGCATTATTTCATTCGGAAACTACGATACGAATTCGGAGCGCCTCTTTGGAACGATGGGGGACGGGGTACTTTTCAGTGCCGACCGTGAAAAATACATCGAATTTTGTAAACGCGAAAATCATAAGACCCTACTGGGATATGGTCTTGCCTTGTCTCCAGAACAACTCGCGGCCATCGATAAGGAAATCGCCAAATTGATGTCGCTGACAGTGCCTTGGGATCCACCGAAAATGGTGAAACCTAAGCATCCTGGAATCGACAAAGAAGAACCAATGTATGCCTACAAGCTCAAACAAGAAGCAGATGCACTCTTGTATAAATTTACCTCTTCAAAATTCAAGACGTATTTTGTGATGAGTACCAACTGTGTATTGCTAGCCGATACGATTGTCGGGACAGCAGGCACCGATATTTTAAGCGCCCGAGGATTTATTTCACCAGGAACGTACCAAGATTACTTAGATAAGGAGTTTGAGAGACCGCATAGTCTAGTCGTGACGAAGCGCGTCTATCAGTAAGAACATGGAACTTCATGAAAAAGAATTCTTTATGAGGGAAGCGTTGAAGGAAGCGCAGAAAGCCTATGACCAAGCGGAAGTGCCAATCGGGGCTGTCGTGGTCTTGAATGGTGAAATTATTGGGCGTGGTCATAACTTACGTGAAAAGGAACAAGACGCCACGCTGCACGCCGAAATCAAAGCCATTCGCCAGGCAAACCAACACCTTGGAAGCTGGCGACTCGAAGACTGCTAAGTCAGTTTGTAGACCACGCTTCGCCAGAACGTATTTGCCAAATAGCAAAACATAAATTGAATTTAGGATAACTAAATATATAAAAAGTTTATGTGATGTTATTTTATAAAATAAAAAAGTAAATAGATATAGTATAAACAATATCAAAAACGGTCAGGTCATAGAAATATGATCTGACTGTTTTTCATCTGTGGAATGAAGTGTTAGTTTTATGATATAATATAAAGGATTAACAGAGATGAGAAATGATGGGGGTTGCCTAAATCCTTAAAAGATGCATACCCTAAATGCCCTTTGCACACCCCTAATTCAAAAAAGGAGATAATTGTATGATAAGACTCATTGCCACAGATATGGACGGGACTTTTTTAGATGACAAGGGTCAGTTTGATATGGAGCGGCTCAAGCACCTGCTAGCTCAGTTTAGAGAAAAGGGCATCTACTTTGCTGTTGCCAGTGGTCGAGGGATTCTCTCTCTTGAGAAGCTCTTTCATGAAGTTCGGGATGATATTATCTTTATCGCAGAAAATGGTAGCCTAGTAGAGTTTCAAGGAAAAGATCTATACGAAGCAACCATGCCAAGAGAATTTTATCTAAAGGTATTTGACAAGCTTAAGGAGTCGCCTTTTGTCAATATCAATGAGTTGCTTCTGACAGGGAAAAAAGGCTGTTATGTGCTAGAGACAGTAGATCCGACTTATCTCTCTTTCAGCGCTAATTATAATGAAAATATCCAAAAAGTTGCTGATTTTAGTGAGATTACAGACGAGATTTTTAAATTCACGACCAATTTCAGCGAAGAAACAGTGGCCGACGGCGAAGCCTGGGTCAATGAAAATGTCGCAGGTGTCAAGGCGATGACAACAGGCTATAAGTCGATTGATATCGTGCTGGACTATGTGGATAAAGGCGTGGCTCTTGTCGAGCTAGCTAAGAAGCTAGGCCTAGAAATGGACCAGGTCATGGCTTTTGGCGATAACCTCAATGACCTGCATATGATGCAGGTGGTGGGGCACCCGATTGCACCAGAAAATGCACGGCCGGAAATTTTGGCAGTTGCGAAAGAAGTGATTGGCCACCATGCGGCCCAATCTGTTATGACCTACATGGAGGGCTTATAATGGCTGATATTAAATTGATCGCTTTGGACTTGGACGGGACGCTTTTGACTACGGATAAAAAGATTTCTCAAGGGAATCTGGCAGCGCTCAAAGCGGCTCAGCAGCAAGGTGTCAAAGTTGTATTGACCACAGGGCGTCCGCTTAAGGCTATGGAATTTTTCCTGCATGAGCTGGGCACTGATGGTCAGGCAGATGAATACACCATTACCTTTAATGGTGGTCTAGTTCAGCGCAATACAGGCGAAATTTTGGATAAAACAGTTTTTGCCTACGATGATGTAGCTAGAATTTATGAAGAGACTGAGAAATTGGGTCTGCCTCTGGATGCGATTGATGGGGGCTTGGTTTATCAGATTCAATCAGACCAAGTATCGCTCTATGCGGAGTTTAATCCAGCTCTGAACTTTGAATCCATTGCTTTTGAAGACCTTTCTAGCCAAATTACCTACAATAAGTGCGTCACAGCCTTTGCTCAGGAACCGCTGGATGCAGCCATTCCTCATATTGCGCCCGAACTGTTTGACCAGTATGAGATTTTCAAATCACGGGAAATGCTGCTGGAATGGTCACCGAAAAATGTCCACAAGGCGACTGGTTTGGAGAAGCTGATTGCCCACTTGGGAATTGATAAAAGCCAAGTTATGGCCTGCGGTGACGAAGCCAATGATCTGTCAATGATTGCTTGGGCTGGGCTAGGAGTTGCCATGCAAAATGCTGTGCCAGAAGTCAAGGAAGTCGCAGAAGTTGTCACTCCGATGACCAATGATGAAGATGCAGTTGCTTGGGCCATTCGGAAATATGTATTGAAGGAGAACTAAAGAATGGGATTATTTGACCGTCTTTTTGGACGTAAAAAAGAGGAACTTGAAGAAAAGCCCCAGTTAGAGGAGCAGGCAGAGGAGAGTTATCAGACTACAGAGACTGAAGTCCCATTTGAGGCAGAATCCCAGCCTCTTGCTGCTTCCAATGAAGAAACAGCGGAAACTCAGGAAGTAGAGTTTGTGTTAGAAGAGAAGATAGAGTCTACAGATTCAGCAATTTCTGAGCAGGAATTTGCCCCAACTACTCAACAAGCTGACTTATCTGAACCAGTGCTTGAAGACGAGGAAAGTCCTGAACAAGTTTTGGCTGAGGCAGAAGAGCAGTCTGAAACTTCAGCAAATCAAGCGTTGGAAAGTAGTAGCGAATCAGAAGCGGCGACTGAAAGCAGAGATTATTACCAAGAATTACAGGAACGTTTGGCTGCAGCGAGAGAGCAAATTAACTACGAATCAGAGCAAGAAGTATCTAGTGAGCAGGAAGCAAGCACTTCTTCAAAAGTAGACTCGACCGAGTATGGAGAAGAGGCAGAGGAAGAACTGACTCCCGCAGAAACATCTGAGAGTTCTACTGAATACCAAGAAGAGAGTGTTCAAGACAAGTATGACCGCAGTCTAAAAAAGACGCGGACTGGCTTTGGTGCTCGTCTCAATGCCTTCTTTGCTAATTTCCGCTCAGTTGACGAAGATTTCTTTGAAGACTTGGAAGAATTGCTGATTACCAGTGATGTCGGTGTGCAGGTAGCTTCCAATCTAACTGAGGACTTGCGCTATGAAGCACGCCTGGAAAATGCTAAGAAACCAGAAGCCTTGCGCCAACTAATCATTGAAAAATTGGTCGATATCTATGAGAAAGATGGCCGCTTTAATGAAAAAATCAATTTCCAAAACGGTTTGACTGTCATGCTCTTTGTCGGAGTAAATGGCGTAGGCAAGACGACCTCAATCGGTAAATTGGCCTATAAATACAAGCAAGAAGGTAAAAAAGTGATGCTGGTGGCAGCAGATACCTTCCGAGCTGGAGCAGTTGCCCAGCTGGCTGAGTGGGGTCGCCGAGTCGATGTGCCTGTTGTGACTGGTCCAGAAAAGAGCGATCCAGCCAGTGTCGTGTTTGACGGTTTAGAAAGGGCCAAGGCTGAAAATGTCGATATTCTCATGATTGATACAGCTGGTCGCTTGCAAAATAAGGACAATCTCATGGCAGAGCTGGAAAAAATCGGTCGCATTATCAAGCGGGTAGATCCAGCAGCGCCACACGAAACCTTCCTAGCTTTAGATGCCTCTACGGGTCAAAATGCGCTGGTTCAAGCCAAGGAATTTTCAAAAATTACACCTGTGACAGGTATTGTCCTGACTAAGATTGACGGAACTGCGCGCGGTGGGGTTGTTCTTGCCATTCGTCAGGAACTGGATATTCCAGTGAAGCTGATTGGTTTTGGCGAGAAAATTGACGATATCGGCGAGTTTAACTCTGAGAACTTTATGAGAGGTCTCCTAGAAGGTTTGGTGTAATAGTCTATCAATAAAGCCTAAATTGAAATCAAACTCTTCTATCAAAAAGTAATCAAAATAGATGAAAAGGTTTGCTTGTTGCAAGCCTTTTTTCTTCTTTTTTGATATAATAAGAAGAATAAAATGAAAGAAGGAAATCCAATCATGGGAAAACTTGAAGTTATTGCTCATCCACTAATTCAGCATAAATTGTCTATCTTGCGTCGTACAGATACCTCTACTAAAGCTTTTCGTGAATTGGTAGATGAAATCGCAATGCTGATGGGATACGAAGTTTTGCGCGATTTACCACTTGAAGATGTAGAAATTGAAACACCAATTACGAAAACAGTTCAAAAGCAGATTGCAGGGAAAAAATTGGCGATTGTCCCAATCTTGCGGGCTGGTATCGGTATGGTAGATGGTCTCCTGAGCTTGGTTCCTGCTGCTAAAGTCGGCCACATTGGAATGTACCGTGACGAAGAAACCTTGAAGCCAGTTGAATATTTGGTAAAATTACCAGAAGACATTGACCAACGTCAAATCTTTGTTGTCGATCCAATGTTGGCTACGGGTGGATCTGCTATTTTGGCTGTGGATTCACTTAAAAAACGTGGTGCAAGCAACATCACCTTTGTCTGCTTGGTATCTGCTCCAGAAGGTGTTAAAGCCTTGCAGGATGCTCATCCTGATGTAGATATCTTCACTGCTGCCCTTGATGATCATCTTAATGAACATGGCTACATCGTTCCAGGTCTCGGAGATGCTGGTGACCGCCTCTTTGGTACAAAATAGAAATTCTAGTCTATAATAGGAAAGTCCAGACAATCCAGTGGATTTGTGCTTTCCAATCCAAAGACAATCTCAGCGCTGCTTTCTGTTATCCGACAGAGAAAGCAAATATTTGACCTTTTTTGACCAAAAAGATATAATAATGAATAGACCGAATGAAGGAGAAAATATTCATGATTCCTGTAGTTATTGAACAAACCAGCCGTGGTGAGCGTTCTTATGACATTTACTCACGCCTTTTAAAAGACCGTATTATCATGCTGACAGGTCCTGTTGAGGACAATATGGCTAATTCTGTTATTGCGCAGCTACTTTTCCTAGATGCACAAGACAGCACCAAGGACATCTATCTTTATGTTAATACTCCGGGTGGCTCTGTGTCAGCGGGATTGGCGATTGTAGATACCATGAACTTTATTAAGTCTGATGTGCAGACGATTGTCATGGGAATGGCAGCTAGCATGGGAACTATCATTGCTTCTAGCGGTGCTAAGGGCAAACGATTCATGCTTCCAAATGCAGAGTATATGATCCACCAGCCGATGGGTGGTACTGGTGGCGGTACTCAGCAAACAGATATGGCCATTGCAGCAGAGCATTTGCTTAAGACTCGTAAGACCCTGGAGCAAATTCTTGCAGACAATTCTGGTAAATCGGTTGAGCAAATTCACGCAGATGCTGAACGTGATTACTGGATGAGTGCTCAAGAAACTTTAGAATATGGTTTCATCGATGAAATCATGGCTAATAATAATCTTAGCTAGTTTTCATTTATAACTACGAAAAAATGCCCCATTTGTGGGCTTTTTTGATATAATCAATAGAGTACAAATGACCAGAGAGGATTGTCATGTTTAAAAAAGAGGAACGAATGGGTTTCATCATTCATCTATACTATAATCGCGATGCAAAGAAGCTGGCTCATGTTGGAGATATTATTTATCATTCTAAGAAACACCGTTATTTGCAGCTTTATGTGGCAAAAGATCAGGCAGATTCTCTGAAGGAGAGCCTGTCAAAAGAGTCCTATATCAAAAAAATCCAGACTTGCGAGATTCAAAATCTGGATACGAATTTTGTTGGAAGTTTATTTAGAAACCAAGAAAACGCTATTATTTAAAAAAATGGCTTCTTTGGGTTGACAATTGTCAGATAATTCGGTATATTCTTACTATATCATTTGCAAACAAAGCAAAAAACAAAATAGAGGAGATTATTCATGAAGAAAAAATTTGCACTTTCGCTTGTAGCTTTTGCTAGTGCTGCGCTTTTAGCAGCCTGTGGAGAGGTTTCGACAAACAACTCATCCGCTACTGGAACAGAAATCGGTAAAACACTTAAGTTCGGTTTCAACTTTGAAGAAACTGGTGCTGTAGCAGCTTACGGTACTGCAGAACAACACGGTGCTCAGCTTGCTGTTGATGAAATCAATGCAGCTGGCGGTGTAGACGGTAAGAAGATCGAAGTCACTGATAAAGATAATAAATCAGAAACAGCAGAAGCAGCTACTATTTCTACAAGCTTGGCGACTCAAGACAAGGTGAATACAATCATCGGTCCTGCGACTTCAGGTGGAGTTGCGGCTGCAATTGCCAATGCTGGTAAAGCTGGTGTGCCTTTGGTAACGCCAAGTGCTACACAGGATGATTTGACAAAAAACCAAGACTATCTGTATCGTGCAACCTTTACTGATAGTTACCAAGGTAAAGTTATCTCTAAATATGTAACAGAAAACTTGAAAGCTAAGAAAGTTGTACTCTATTATGACAACTCAAGCGACTACGCTAAAGGAATGGCTGAAGCCTTCAAGAAAGAATACAAGGGTGAAATCGTTACGACAGAAACCTTCGCTTCTGGTGATTCAGATTTCCAAGCTGCTTTGACAAAGATCAAGAGCAAAGAATTTGATTCACTGGTTGTACTAGGTTACTACACAGAAGCTGGTAAATTGGTGAACCAAGCGCGCGGTTTGGGTATCACTCAAACAATTGTTGGACCAGACGGATTTAGCGATGCTAAGTTTGTAGAACAAGCAACTCCAGCAGCAGCAACTAATGTTTATTATGTATCTGGTTTCTCAACTTCAGGTGACATGACAGATAAAGCGAAGAAATTCGTTGAAGCTTACAAGGCTAAATACAATGAAGAACCTTCTATGTTTGCAGCGCTCTCATATGACGCAGTTTACATGGCAGCAGAAGCATCTAAGGGTGCAAAAACATCTGTAGATATTAAAGATAACCTTGCTAAGTTAAAAGACTTTGAAGGAGTTACTGGATCTATTACCATTGATAAAGATCACAACCCTGTGAAGACAGCCTTGATGATTGGTTTGAAAGATGGTAAAGTAGATACTGTTGAGACAGTTAAACCTGAATAAAGGGTCTGAGGCTGGGGACAAACCCAGTCTTTGACTTGTTTCTTACTTGCTTATGATGT
Organism: uncultured Streptococcus sp.; assembly: GCF_938036805.1. Lineage (GTDB taxonomy): Bacteria > Bacillota > Bacilli > Lactobacillales > Streptococcaceae > Streptococcus. The sequence goes on along the minus strand of NZ_CALHWC010000227.1, from coordinate 9,061 downwards.
TTGAGTAGAGACGGCAAGACAAGGCTTCGTCTGAGATTGTTGTTTCTGCTCTTATTTTATATTAGAAAGAGTGGTGTGGAATGCTCGAACAAATTCTTCAGCAGCTAGCCAATGGATTGATTTTGGGGAGTGTCTATGCGCTTCTGGCCTTGGGTTATACCATGGTTTACGGAATTATCAAACTGATTAATTTCGCGCATGGAGACATTTATATGATCGGTGCTTTCATGGGATATTACCTGATTAACACCCTTCACCTGAATTTCTTTGTGGCCCTTATTTTATCTATGGTTGGTACAGCAATCCTCGGTGTAGTGATTGAATTCTTAGCCTATCGTCCGTTGCGCAATTCAACACGGATTGCAGCCTTGATTACGGCGATTGGAGTTTCTTTCCTTTTGGAATACGGGATGGTCTTCTTTGTAGGTGCCAATACTCGTTCTTTCCCTCAGGTAATTGAAACGGTGCGTTATACGATTGGACCAGTTTCGATTTCCAATATCCAACTAATGATTTTGGGAATTTCTATTTTACTCATGGTTGGATTGCAGTTTATCGTGCAAAAAACCAAAATGGGGAAAGCCATGCGGGCTGTTTCCGTGGATAGCGATGCAGCCCAGCTCATGGGAATCAATGTCAATCGTACGATCAGCTTTACTTTTGCTTTGGGTTCAGCCTTGGCAGGAGCAGCAGGGGTGCTGATTGCCCTTTACTACAACTCGCTTGAGCCACTGATGGGGATGACCCCAGGTATCAAGTCCTTCGTTGCCGCAGTTTTGGGAGGAATTGGTATCATCCCAGGGGCAGCTTTGGGTGGTTTTGTAATCGGTCTCTTGGAAACTTTTGCAACAGCAGTTGGACTGTCAGATTTCCGTGATGCGATTGTGTATGCGATCTTAATTATCATTCTATTGGTTCGCCCAGCTGGTATTCTAGGTAAAAATGTGAAAGAGAAGGTGTAATGTATGAAAAATAATTTAAAAGTAAATGCGTTATGGCTTGCTCTGATCCTTTTTGGTTACCTATTGCTGACAGTGCTTGCTAGCACAGGTATTCTCAATCCTTTCTATCTGCAAATCTTTGAGCAGATTGGGATTAATATTATCTTGGCTGTTGGCCTCAATCTTATCGTTGGTTTTTCTGGGCAATTCTCGCTTGGGCATGCTGGCTTTATGGCGATTGGTGCCTATGCAGTAGCTATTATGGGCTCTAAATCTCCAAACTATGGTACTTTCTTTATTGCTATGTTGGTTGGCGCTGTGATTGCAGGTGCAGTAGCTCTGCTTGTTGGTATTCCGACCCTGCGCTTAAAGGGAGACTATTTGGCGATTGCGACCCTGGGTGTTTCTGAAATTATCCGGATTCTGATTGTCAATGGAGGAGATCTGACTAATGGTGCGGCAGGTATCCTATCCATTCCTAACTTTACCTCTTGGCAGTTGGTTTATGTCTTTGTTGTAATTACAACTATTTTGACTCTTAACTTCCTCCGCAGTCCTATCGGACGTAGCACCTTGTCTGTTCGCGAGGACGAGATTGCGGCAGAGTCTGTCGGTGTCAATACAACAAAAATTAAAGTCATTGCTTTCGTTTTTGGAGCTATTACGGCTTCTATTGCAGGTTCTTTGCAGGCTGGATTTGTTGGCTCTGTTGTACCAAAAGACTACTCCTTTATCAATACAATCAATGTCTTGATTATCGTCGTTTTTGGCGGCCTTGGATCAATGACTGGAGCAATTGTTGCGGCAGTAGTATTGGGTATCCTCAATATGCTTTTACAAGATATCTCAAGCGTTCGGATGATTGTTTACTCACTTGCCTTAATCTTGGTGATGATTTTCCGTCCAGGCGGCTTACTGGGTACTTGGGAATTGAGCTTAGCTAAGCTCTTTAAAAAGAATAAGGAGGTCAAAGAATAATGGCGCTTCTTGAAGTAAAAAAATTAACCAAAAATTTCGGAGGACTGACGGCTGTTAGCGATGTAAGTCTGGAACTGAACGAGGGCGAACTGGTCGGTCTTATCGGTCCTAACGGTGCTGGGAAAACGACTCTTTTCAACCTTTTGACAGGTGTCTACGAGCCGAGTGAGGGAACGGTTACTTTGGATGGTCATTTGCTGAATGGTAAAACACCTTACAAAATTGCGACTCTGGGTCTCAGCAGGACCTTCCAAAATATTCGTCTTTTCAAAGATTTGACAGTCTTGGATAATGTGTTGATTGCTTTTGGTAATCACCATAAACCTCATGTGTTGGCTTCTTTCTTCCGCCTTCCAGCATTTTATAAAAATGAAGAAGAATTGAAAGCGAAAGCTTTGGAATTGCTGGCCATCTTTGACTTGGATAAGGAAGCAGAAACCTTGGCTAAAAATTTGGCCTACGGTCAGCAACGTCGTCTGGAGATTGTCCGAGCGCTTGCCACAGAGCCTAAGATTCTCTTCTTGGATGAGCCAGCTGCTGGGATGAATCCACAGGAAACAGCTGAGCTGACTGCCCTGATCCGTCGGATTAAAAATGAATTTAATATTACCATCATGCTAATTGAGCATGATATGAGTCTGGTTATGGAAGTAACTGAGCGCATCTACGTACTAGAGTACGGTCGCCTGATTGCCCACGGCACACCAGATGAGATTAAGAATGACAAACGCGTTATTGAAGCTTATCTAGGAGGTGAAGCCTAATGTCCATGCTCAAAGTTGAAAATCTATCCGTCCACTACGGCATGATTCAGGCTGTCCGTGATGTCAGCTTTGAAGTCAACGAAGGAGAAGTCGTCTCCCTTATCGGAGCTAACGGTGCTGGGAAAACGACCATCCTCCGCACGATCTCTGGTTTGGTTCGCCCAAGTGCTGGTAAGATTGAATTTTTAGGCAATGAAATTCAAAAAGTGCCTGCTCAAAAGATTGTAGCTGCGGGGCTTTCACAAGTTCCAGAAGGGCGCCATGTCTTTCCAGGTTTGACCGTTTTGGAAAATCTTGAAATGGGAGCTTTTCTTAAGAAAAATCGCGAAGAAAACCAAGCCAATCTCAAAAAGGTCTTCTCTCGTTTCCCACGTTTGGAAGAGCGTAAGAACCAAGATGCAGCGACTCTATCTGGTGGTGAGCAGCAAATGCTGGCTATGGGACGAGCGCTCATGTCTACGCCTAAACTCTTACTCTTGGACGAGCCGTCAATGGGGCTGGCTCCTATCTTCATCCAAGAAATCTTTGATATCATTCAAGATATCCAAAAGCAGGGGACAACTGTGCTTTTGATTGAGCAAAATGCCAACAAGGCACTCTCTATCGCCAACCGCGGTTATGTCCTTGAAACAGGAAAAATCGTTCTGTCCGGAACAGGCCAAGAACTTCTCGCTTCTGACGAAGTCCGCAAAGCATATCTAGGTGGTTAAAAAGGTCCAGTGGACCTTTTTTATTTTCAAGATAAATTTGTTTATTTGGATGAGCCGATAGCCGTTTTTGGTTACAAGCAAAGAGTTGCAGTGGCAACTGAATGTTTTTAAAAATCCGCTGTTTTTTTAGATGAGACTAGAGTTTCGTGGTATAGTTTTCTTTGATAAAAGTCTCCATTTTTTAGGTACTGTGGTAGTATAAGCAATGTAATAATTTCATACGGCCTTTCTCTGAATCGGTTTCTTCATTTTAAGTATCGAGCGAAAATATGGTAAAATATGGGAGAAGAAAAATTGCTCGGGTCGAAATGAAGAATGGAAATTTCGGAAAAAATTGTCAAAGTATAGGATATACTTATTGGCGGTAACTGGTGAGATGGAGAGTCATTTTAGCTTTTGATTTTGAAGTGAAGAAAGAAGCTGTTGTCTGTTCGGCTTTATATCATTCTCTTACGCAACTAGAATTCAATAAAGATATGCCTATCAGGGATAGAAAATGGTAGTCGAGTTTCTTTGCTTGGTTTGCTCGAGCGAGTAATATTGGTTTTTGTAAACATTTAAATAATTATAGAGGATCAAATATGAAACTAGCCAGTGACAGGCTTTTGAAAAAGGTTATTATAAATCGATCGCCAGACAGCCATAAAGGCGACTATGGTCGCCTGCTCTTGATTGGTGGGACCTATCCCTATGGCGGAGCTATTATCATGGCTGCTTTGGCCGCAGTAAGGAGCGGAGCTGGTTTGGTGACAGTTGCAACTGAACGGGAAAATATTTCCGCCCTCCATGCTCATTTGCCAGAGGCTATGGCCTTTGATTTGCGGGAACAAGAGCGACTGATGGATCAGATCCGCAAGGCTACTGTTATTTTAATTGGGCCGGGTTTGGCTGAAAATTCTTTAGAGAAATCGGTGCTGCAGTTGGTTTTACAGCTTGTAAACAAGCAACAAATCTTGATTATGGATGGGGGCGCTATCTCGCTTTTTGCCAAGCAAGCTCTGCCTTTTCCAAACTCCCAGACAATTTTTACCCCTCACCAGAAAGAATGGGAAAGCTTGTCTGGCTTGCCCATCGAGTCACAGGACGAAAAATCTAGCCAAAAGGCTGTTGACCAATTTCCTAAGGGAACTCTAGTTGCACAGAAAAGGAATGGAACGCGAGTTTTTCAGAGTGGGGAAAAGGATATTTATCAGCTGCAGGTTGGTGGTCCCTATCAAGCCACCGGCGGTATGGGAGATACCTTGGCAGGGATGATTGCCGGTTTTGCAGGTCAATTTCAGCAAGTTTCACTTCTTGAAAGAGTGACAGCTGCGACCTATTTGCATTCAGCTATTGCGGATGAATTAGCCAAAGAGGTTTATGTGGTATTACCGACAGAACTGAGTCAACGAATTCCAACTTGGATGAAAAATTTTAGTCAATAAATCTTGGGAGGCTTGGAAAAATCCGAGTCTCTTTTTGTGATTTTGGAAATCTTGTCCTGACTGGGGAAAACTAGTATTTTCCTTCTTTTTCACATGATCTATTTTTTCAATATATATTAAAAAAGTTAATATGATAGAAAACTTTTTTGTGCTATAATAATAATAAAGTATGAGAGTTAATATTATACAATTTAGTAGAAATGGATAAGTGCAAAAAGTGTTATGTCAGAGTTAAGGATAGCAATTGGAAAAAAAATTAGAGAATTGAGGGAACAACGTAAAATGACAAGGGAATTGCTGTGTGAGGATGAGACTCGTTTGACAGTCAGACAGCTTGCTCGGATCGAGGCAGGCGATTCGATTCCTAGTTTGCTAACCTTAGAATTCATTGCGCAGCAGTTGCACATCGAAATGTATCAAATTATCAAAGAAAGCATAAAACCCTAGTGATATTTATCATGAAAATCAGGAACTTGGAATCACTGACTTCCTCCATTTTTTGGTATAATAAAAGTTACGCAAATACTAGAAAATAGAAAGGGAGCGACATGCCAGATTATTTATCGGTTTCGACCTTGACCCGTTATCTGAAGATGAAGTTTGACCGTGATCCTTATTTGGAACGGGTTTATCTGACAGGTCAGGTCTCTAATTTTCGCAAGCGCCCCAATCACCAGTATTTTTCCATCAAGGATGAGAAGGCAGTTATTCAGGCGACTATCTGGTCAGGTATTTACAAAAAGCTTGGTTTTGAGCTGGAAGAAGGTATGAAGGTCAATGTCATTGGCCGTGTGCAGCTCTATGAGCCAAGTGGTTCCTATTCGATTGTCATTGAAAAGGCTGAGCCAGATGGTATTGGTGCCTTGGCTGTTCAATTTGAGCAGCTCAAGAAAAAACTGGGAGAAGAAGGTCTTTTCCAAGATAAGTTTAAACAAGCCTTGCCTCAATTTCCTAAGAAAATTGGGGTAGTGACTAGTCCTAGCGGGGCTGTCATCCGAGATATTATCACGACAGTTAGCCGCCGTTTTCCTGGTGTGGATATCCTGCTTTATCCGACCAAGGTTCAGGGCGAAGGAGCGGCCACCGAGGTAGCTACTAATATCCGTCGAGCTAATGAGCGAGAAGATTTGGATGTTTTGATTATTGGTCGGGGCGGCGGGTCCATCGAGGATCTTTGGGCTTTTAATGAGGAAGTGGTGGTGCGAGCCATATTTGAGTCTCGGATTCCGATCATTTCCAGCGTGGGGCACGAAACAGACACGACTCTGGCTGACTTTGTGGCAGACCGACGAGCAGCAACTCCCACAGCAGCAGCGGAATTGGCAACGCCAGTCACCAAGCTGGATCTTCTGGGGCATTTGAGCCAGCAGCAAAATCGTCTGGCAAATGCAGCTGCAAATCGTCTGGCCTACCAGCGGGAACGATTGCACAAGCTGGCTTCCTCTGTTATTTTTCGGCAGCCAGAGCGACTTTATGATGGCTATCTGCAAAAGTTAGACCAGCTCAATCTACGATTAAAGCAAAAGATTCGCGAATATTATAGTGAAGAAGTCCAGCAGGTCAAGATTCTCCAGCATCGCTTGGAGTCTTTGTCACCTCTGCGGCAGGTGCAGCGCTATCAGGAGCAACTTCACCAGCAAGAACGCTTGTTGCGTAGCAATATGGCAGTGATTTATGACCATAAGGTGGCTGAAGCCAAGCGGCTGTCGGATGCGCTACTCATGCTGGATACTAGTCGTATTGTGGCGCGGGGCTATGCTATTATCCAAAAAAATGAAACAGTAATCGAGTCCAGTCAGGATATCAAGAAGAAGGACCAGCTGACCATTCTCATGCGGGATGGTCAGGTCCAAGTTGAGGTAAAAGATGTCAAAAGACAAGAAATTTGAAGAAAATTTAGCTGATTTGGAAGCCATTGTCCAGAAGTTAGAAAATGGAGATGTGGCCTTGGAAGAGGCAATCGCTGAATTCCAGAAGGGCATGCAGCTGTCTAAAGACTTGCAAAAAACGTTAGATCAGGCAGAAAAGACCTTGGTCAAGGTCATGCAGGCCGATGGCACAGAAACGGATATGGAATGACAAGAGAGTTTAAAATCAGGCAAATTGGCCTGACGATTCAAGAATTTTATCAGAGCAAGGAAGTATCGTCGGATTTGACAGAAACCATTCTCTATTCTGTCAAGGCTGGGGGCAAGCGGATTCGTCCTCTCTTGCTTTTGGAGTTGCTGGAGGGCTTTGGTCTGGAATTAACTCCCGCCCATTTTCAGGTGGCAGCAGCTCTGGAGATGATTCACACTGGCAGTCTGATCCATGATGATTTGCCAGCTATGGATAATGATGACTACCGCCGAGGGCGTCTGACCAGCCACAAGAAATTCGGGGAGGATATGGCTATTTTGGCGGGGGATTCTCTCTTTTTGGATCCTTATGGTTTGGTGGCAATGACAGAGCTCCCTAGTCAGGTCAAGGTGGATCTGATAGCAGAGCTGTCTTTGGCGGCTGGTTCCTTTGGTATGGTGGCCGGACAGGTTTTGGATATGCAGGGCGAAGGTCGCAAGTTGACCATGGACCAGCTCCAGACCATTCATGCCAATAAGACTGGTAAACTCTTGGCCTATCCTTTTGTAGCGGCGGGTATCATTGCTCAGACTGGTCAATCAGTCCTAGGGAAGCTCCGTCAAGCGGGAGAACTCTTGGGGTTGGCTTTTCAGGTACGGGATGATATTTTAGATGTGACGGCCAGTTTTGAGCAGATTGGTAAGACGCCGCAGAAGGACTTAGCAGCGGAGAAATCGACCTATCCAGCTTTACTAGGTTTGGATGGAGCCAGAGCCTTTTTCGATGAAACACTGGAACAAGCAAAAAGTCTGCTGGAGCAACTAGAAACAGAAAGTGATTTTTCAGCTGAAGAAATTCAAAAAATAATAGAAAGTTTGAGACTGGATGGCTAAGGAAAGAGTGGATGTACTGGCCTATCGACAAGGCCTCTTTGAGACCCGAGAACAGGCCAAGCGCGGAGTGATGGCAGGCCTAGTCGTGGCACTTGCTAATGGAGAACGCTTTGACAAACCGGGTGAAAAAATCGATGATGCAACAGAGCTCAAGCTCAAGGGAGAAAAACTCAAGTATGTCAGTCGTGGCGGCCTGAAATTAGAAAAGGCTTTGCAAGTGTTTGGCCTTTCGGTGGCAGACCGAGTGGCCTTGGATATCGGAGCTTCAACTGGAGGATTTACCGATGTCATGTTGCAGGCTGGAGCTAAGCTGGTCTATGCTGTTGATGTTGGGACTAACCAGTTGGCATGGAAACTTCGCCAAGATGAACGGGTTGTCAGCATGGAGCAGTTTAATTTTCGCTATGCCGAGCCTGCTGATTTTGACTTTCAGCCTAGCTTTGCCAGTATTGACGTCAGCTTTATCTCACTTAGCTTGATTTTGCCAGCCCTCTACCAGATTTTAGAAGAGGGAGGTCAGGTCGTTGCCTTGATTAAGCCTCAGTTCGAGGCTGGTCGCGAGCAGATTGGCAAGAAGGGGATTATCAAGGACAAGAAGGTTCATTTGGCGGTGCTGGAAACTGTGACAGCCTTTATGGTAGAATCAGGTTTTTCAGTCAAAGGTTTGGACTTTTCTCCGATTCAAGGTGGGCATGGCAATGTTGAATTTTTAGCCTTTCTGGAGAAAAGCGAGCAGCCGAAAAATGACTTGGAGCAAGACTTAGTCGCTGTCGTAGAGGCAGCCCACAAGGAATTTAAAGATGAAGAAGAAAGATAGATTAGAGAAAATCAGACGATTTGTCAACGAGTTTGAGATTGGTACCCAAGAGGAAATTGTGGAACATCTCAGGGAGTCTGGTATTACAGCGACACAGGCAACGGTTTCACGAGACATCAAGGAGCTAGGGATTGTAAAAATCCCTTTTAAAGATAATACCTATATCTATGAGCTTCCCAAAACAGCGACCAATAGTCTGAAGTTGGCAGAAAATAATATTTTGGCCTGTCAAAACCTAGGAAATATGCTCAATCTCAATCTAGTGCCAGGGAGTGCAGCGGTTGTTAAACGCCACCTGAGTAAAGAATTTGCTGAGGAAATTTTCAGCATCATTGCGGATAATGACAGTATCTTAGTTGTTGCAGTGAGTGAAAGTGCAGCCCAAAAAGTCACGGCTGAAATCAATAATTGGTAGGAAAGTCTATGTTATTAGAAATTTCGATTAAAAATTTTGCCATTATTGAGGAGATTTCCCT
>NZ_CALHWC010000226.1 GCF_938036805.1 uncultured Streptococcus sp. | reverse complement strand
TGCTCCTCGAGAAAAATAAACGACTGGGCAAGAAACTAGCCGGTACAGGCGGCGGTCGCTGCAATGTGACCAATAACGGCAACCTAGATGACCTCATGGCCGGCATCCCTGGCAACGGGCGCTTTCTTTATAGCGTCTTTTCCCAGTTTGACAACCATGATATCATCAACTTTTTTACGGAAAATGGCGTCAAACTCAAGGTGGAAGACCACGGCCGTGTTTTCCCAGCGACGGACAAGTCCCGTACCATTATCGAAGCTTTGGAAAAGAAAATTGCAGAGCTGGGCGGCACTGTCATCACCAATACTGAAATCGTCTCCGTCAAAAAAACTGATGAGCTTTTTACTGTCAGATCCAGCGACCAGACTTGGACCTGCCAGAAATTGATTGTGACGACTGGCGGCAAGTCCTACCCTTCAACTGGCTCAACAGGCTTCGGTCATGATATTGCCCGACACTTCAAGCACACTGTGACTGACCTGGAAGCCGCTGAAAGTCCTCTTCTAACTGACTTTCCTCACAAAGCGCTTCAGGGGATTTCGCTGGACGATGTGACCCTCAGCTATGGCAAACATGTCATCACCCACGACCTGCTCTTTACCCACTTTGGCCTATCAGGTCCGGCAGCTCTGCGCCTGTCTAGCTTTGTCAAGGGCGGCGAAACCATCTATCTGGACCTTTTGCCACAGACCAGTAAACAGGATTTGGCAAACTTTTTAGAAGAACATCGGGAAAAATCGCTGAAGAACTGCCTGAAAATCCTCCTACCCGAGCGAATGGCAGACTTTTTTGCCCAGCCATTTTCCGAGAAAGTTAAGCAACTCAATCTCAGTGAAAAAGAGACCCTCATCAAGCAAATCAAAGAACTGCCCATCCCTGTCACTGGCAAAATGTCCCTGGCCAAGTCCTTTGTAACCAAGGGTGGCGTCAGTCTCAAAGAAATCAATCCTAAAACCTTGGAAAGCAAACTGGTTCCCGGTCTCCACTTTGCTGGAGAGGTCCTAGACATCAATGCCCACACGGGTGGCTTCAACATCACATCTGCCCTCTGCACCGGCTGGGTGGCAGGTTCAAATTCAATAAGTACCAAATAAGAAAGGAAGTCCTTTGGAACATATTATTTTACTAAGAGGTGTTACTCCTAATGGAAAAAATGCTATCCCGAAAATGTCTTATTTGGTAGATATTTTGACAGAAGCTGGTTTTCAACACGTTCGAACCTATATTCAAAGTGGGAATATCATCCTTGAAAGTGACTTAGATTTAGAAGAAATACGAGAACACGTTCATACTCTGATAAAGGGAAAAATTGGGGCCGACTTAAAAATGGTTATCAAGACTAAGAACGATTTTGAAAAGATTGTTCATGAGAATCCATTTAAAGAAGGCTATCTTCATGATCGTGTACATGTGATTCTTTATCAAGGTTTTATCCAAAGTCTACCACTAGAAAAATTGAAAGCTGATTATGGCGAGGAAGAAATCTATATAAGCGATCACTGTCTCTACCTCTATCTCCCTAGAACTGCAAAACAAAAAAAGCTCAATACCAACTATCTTGAAAAACTGTTTGGCGTGGATCTGACCATGAGAAAGTTAAACGTAGTGGAAAAGTTACTAACAAAATAGGAGAACAATATGAACAGACGCGAAACAGTCGAATTCGTCAACATGTGTATGATTTATGACGGAGAAAAAGTTCTGGTCCAAGACCGAGTTAGTCCTGACTGGCCCGGCATTACTTTTCCTGGCGGGCATGTAGAGCGCGGGGAATCTTTTACCGATGCGGTTATCAGAGAAGTAAAAGAAGAAACTGGACTAACCATCTCCAAACCTCAACTTTGCGGCATCAAGGATTGGTACGATGACGAGGATTACCGCTATGTCGTCCTACTCTACAAGACAAAGCACTATTCTGGTGTGCTACAATCCTCAGACGAAGGAAAGGTCTGGTGGGAAGATTTACAAAATCTGTCTCATCTGAAACTTGCAACCGAAGATATGTCAGATATGCTGCGTGTTTTTCTAGAAGACGATTTAAGTGAATTCTTTTACTATAAAGACGGCGACGACTGGCTTTATGATTTGAAGTAAAAAATGAGGCTGGGACAAAAGTCCTAGCCTCTCAATTGTCTTTGGATTGTCGAGCAAGACGCAGTGGTTGAGTGGGCTCTACTACGCTGATTTCATCAGCTTTTACAGCCCTACTCAACTGTGCGGAGGTGGAACGACGAAATCGAATTCTAACGAATTACCGATTTCTGTCCCACTCTCATTTATTCTGCATTTGTCCGAACGTAAGCAGCAATAACATCTGATGTGTATTGAGCTGTTCCTGGACCAAATTTGTCAATATTTTCCTTAAACTCTGGGTTATAGACATAGCCTTTACCGATATGGCCGAATACCTCAATAGAGCAATCAAAGCCGTAAGTACGGATAGCTTGTAAGAGACGCGCTGCCTGCTCTTGATTTTCTGCTGCGTCAACTGGCAAGCCTTGCTGCATATTCTCTGCCAGACTTTGAAAAACTTGATTGAAGGCTTCAACAGATTCTTCTTCCCGTCCATTTTGACGAGCTAGTGCTTCCGCCATGACTTCTTGACCGTATTCTTCTACAGCTTTTTGCTGATATTTTTGATTATCTTCGTAGGTAAAGCCTGCGAATTTTTCTTTCATTGTCATCTTTCTTTCTCCTTTTTCTTCTTGGATAGTTTTTTGCAAGGTGAAAATCAAGGTGTCTAAGCGGTCTCTTTCCTGCTGCAAATACTCCAACTGCCTCACCAGATGCGGCAGTAAGGCCTGATCGTCCTGACTCAGCAGCTCTGCTATTTTCTCTAGGGAAAAGCCCAAATACTTATAGTAAAGGATAACCTGCAGCCGCTCTAGATCAGCTTGACTGTATGTCCGATAGCCATTTTCTGATTTTTGAGGAACTAAAAGTCCGATTTTGTCGTAGTGATGCAGGGTTTTGACAGAGACACCCGAAAGCTGCGCAGCTTCTTTGATATGATACATAAAAAACCTCCTTGCCCTTATAGTATAAGCCCTGACCTTAGGGCAGAGTCAAGCTTTTTATGAAATTTTTTTAATCACTTTAAATTTTCCAAAGTAGATAGTATTATTTGCGAGAAACCATGGCAATAAAGCCCAGTTTTTCTTGATTCTTTTGGAACATCTTAAACATCTTCATAAATTGGCCGTAATTTTCTTTCTTGAGGGCATTAAAGCAGATTTTCAGTGTGCCGCCCAGTCCTTCGTCATATATCATCCCTCGAAGACTCATCAAGGTCATTTCGCCGACAAATGTGTCCACACGGTCAAAAGCATGAGAACGTGCCAGCTGAATCCAAGAACCTTCAGTTAGAGGCCCCACATTGACATTAATCGCACGAGATAGCTCTTCTCGGACATTCTCATCTTTTTGCTTGAGCATGACGTCGTGGGTGAGGAGCACTCCACCTGGCTTCAGCACCCGGTAGTACTCATCCATACATTTGGCCTTTCCCTTATCCGTCTGCATGGTCAGCATGGCTTCATTGATAACGATATCAAACGAATTGTCATCATAAGGCAGCTTCATAGCATTTGCCTGCTCAAATGTGACGAGTTCACTCACACCAGCTTTGTCTCCATTAAGCTTAGCCTGAGCCAGCGCAGCCTTATCCAAATCAACTGCAGTAATCTGGCAGCCATATTTTTTGCCAGCTCGATTGTTGTGGTTCCCATATTGCAGGCAACCTCTAGAACTTTCTTATCGCTGGAAAACTGCCCCTGCTCAATCAGCCAGTCGGTTGCCAGCTTACCACCGGGACGAAGCCGTTTCTTTCCTAATTTTGCTAAAAATTTATGACCTGCTTCTGCCATTTCCGAACCTCCATGATTTTTATTGCTTCCATTATAGCATAAAATATTATATTTTCAGATAATTCTTAGAATTTAGCAAAAAAACAGACCGAATCGACCGATTCAATCTGTCTTGTATCTTCTTTACAAGCCAAGAAATCCAGCTAGATAGCGCAACAAGGCCACCAAGACTACACCAAACACAACAGTTGCAATTAAGTTCTTATACTTAAAAGCCACATAGCTAGTCGGAAAAACAGCCAGTAAATCCAACCATTTAAAACTTGGAAACTGGCTCGTTTTAGCATTGGTGACGCTGGATAGGATAAGGGCAAAGATGATGGAAACTGGCAGATATTTGAGAAAACGCTCTGCCACGGGCGGAAGCCCCTTGTATTTGACTAGGATAAAGGGTAAAACCCGCGGAATCCAAGTGACTAGGGCTGACAAAA
>NZ_CALHWC010000225.1 GCF_938036805.1 uncultured Streptococcus sp. | reverse complement strand
AATGTCATTATTTATTCAGCTCTTCTAGTTTTTGCGTTTGGTCATAGAGAACCAAGGCATCTACAACTTCGTCCAATTTACCAGACAAGATGGTATCTAGTTTTTGGAGGGTCAAGCCAATACGGTGGTCTGTGACACGGTTTTGCGGAAAGTTATAGGTACGAATCCGTTCTGAACGGTCACCAGTACCAATTGTCGATTTACGCTCAGCGTCTTGCTCGTCCTGTGCAATTTGTGCAAAGTGGTCAGCAACACGCGCACGGATAATTTTCATGGCCTTCTCACGGTTCTTCTGCTGGGTACGTTCTTCCTGCATTTCAACCTTGATATTGGTTGGTAAGTGAACGATACGAACGGCAGTCGCAACCTTATTGACGTTCTGTCCACCAGCACCAGATGCGTGGTAGATGTCAACACGAAGGTCTTTTGGATCAATATCGTATTCTACTTCTTCGATTTCTGGCATAACGAGAACTGTCGCTGTCGAAGTATGAACACGGCCTTGGCTTTCTGTCACAGGGACCCGTTGTACACGGTGGGCGCCAGACTCATACTTGAGTTTAGAGTAAACGGATTGCCCCGAAACCATAGCAACTACTTCTTTGAAACCACCGACACCGTTCATAGAAGCTTCCATGACTTCGAAACGCCAGCCTTGAGCTTCCGCATACTTTTGGTACATGGTTAGAAGGTCACCAGCAAAAAGTGCTGCTTCATCTCCACCAGCTGCTCCACGGATTTCAAGGATGATGTTCTTGTCATCGTTTGGATCCTTTGGAAGAAGCAAGATTTTCAGTTTTTCTTCGTATTCTTCTTTTTCAGTCTTGGCATCTTTGAGTTCTTGCTTGGCCATTTCCTCCAAGTCCGCATCTCCGCCTGATTCTTTAATCATTTCTTCGGCATCGATGATATTTTGAAGAACTTGTTTGTACTCACGGTAGGCTGTTACCGTATCACGAGTAGAAGCCTCTTCTTTTGAAAGCTCCATGAAACGCTTGGTGTCTGAAACAACATCCGGGTCACTGAGCAATTCTCCGAGCTCTTCATAGCGGTCTTCCACTGCCTGTAACTGGTCATAAATATTCATCTTTGTAATCTATCTCCTTGATTTTCTAATTCATTTTACTTAATGGGTGGATTGAAATAATGCTTGCGGCATACAGAAATATAGGTCTCATGGCCACCGATTTTGATTTGTTCGCCATCATAGACAGGTTTCCCATTATCCGTTCGCAAAACCATAGTTGCTTTTTTAGAGCAATATTGGCAAATGGTCTTGATTTCGTCAATCTTATCAGCCAAGAGCAAGAGGTGCTTGGAACCTTCAAAGAGTTCATTGCGAAAGTCATTTTTCAGACCAAAAGCCATGACTGGAACATCTAGCTCATCCACTACTCTAGCCAAATCATAGACATGATGGCGTTTCAGAAACTGGGCCTCATCAATTAAAACGCAGTAAGGCTTTTCAGGCAGACTTTGAATATAGCCCAAAATATCTGTTTGGTCCTCAATTGCCATAGCAGACCGCTTCATGCCGATACGGCTGGAAACAACGCCAAAGCCATCACGTGTATCAACAGCCGATGTCATGATGACCACGCTTTTCCCCTGCTCTTCGTAGTTGTGGGCTACTTTCAAAATTTCAATTGTCTTGCCCGAATTCATTGTGCCATATTTATAATATAACTGAGCCATTTTATCTCTACATTCTCTCTAAGTATTGTCTTTCTAGGACTTCCAGCTTTATCCATAGACTCGGCTGAAAAGACCGACCGTACTTCCTATTATTTTACCACAATTCACCACTCTTTAAAACCTAATTTATGATAAAATAAGATTAGCAAAAGAAAAGGAGAAATCATATGCCATTTGTCAGAATTGATTTATTTGAAGGTCGTAGCTTGGAACAAAAGAAGGCCTTGGCTAAAGAAGTCACAGAAGCCGTTGTCAGAAATACTGGCGCACCTCAGTCTGCTGTTCATGTCATCATCAACGACATGCCAGAAGGCACTTACTTCCCTCAAGGTGAAATGAGGGAAAAATAAAATCAAAAAGGCTGAGATACTTTTCTCAGCCTTTTGATTTTATGATGAAAACTCTCAGCGGCGCTTCTTTTGGATGTAATTCAATCGTAGTTGGTAAAGGATTGCGCTCACGACCAAACTTGCAATCAGTCCAATCCAATAACCATAGGGTCCTAAGTCCGTAGCCTGATCTAAAAACAAGCCCAGAGGCAAGGAAACGCCCCAGTAAGCCAGCAGACCCAAGTAAAATGGAGCTTTCGTATCCTTGTAGCCTCGCAAAATTCCCTGCAAAGGAGCGGCAATCGTATCGGCCAATTGGAAAAAGAGGCTAAAAGTCAGAAAGATTGAGGTCAGACGAATAAACTCTGGATCAGAGCCATAAAGACTAGCAACCTTATCTCGAAAAATATAGAGAAAAATCAAGGTAAAGACCGCAAAAATGGATGCCACAATTCTACCCAAAGTGCAGTATTTCTTCACATCGTCAAGTCTTTCAGCCCCTAGCTCATAAGAGACAATGATGGCCATGGCTGTAGAGATACTCATAGGGAAAGCATACATAAGAGTAGAAAAATTCATAGCAGCCTGATGGCTAGCAATAATCAAAGAAGAAAATTTTGACATCACTAGGCCGACGATTGAAAAGATGACAACTTCCGCAAAAACTGTCCCTCCTATTGGCAAGCCTAAGCGAAAACCTTCAGCCAAACCAGCTTTGCTCAAGGAACGAATTTTCCAAAGTTGGTACTGGCGGACTTTAGGATGTTTGATGGCCAGTAATAGTGATATGACTAATAAAACCCAATAAGCCAAAGAAGTGCCTAGTCCCGCACCAGCTCCGCCCATTTCTGGAAAACCAAAAGCTCCATAAATCAAAACATAATTAAAGCTAGCATTCAAAGGTAGGAGCAAGAGCATCAAATACATAGAAAGCCGAGTCAACCCCAAAGCATCCAAGAGAGAGCGAATAACGCTAAAGAGCAAGAAGGGAATGATACCGATGGACAAGTAGCAAAGATAATGCTGGGCCACATCTTTTACCAAAGGGTCTAAGCCTAGACGCTGTAAAACCAAAGGGGCACCCAAAAATACCAACGCAAATAAAATCAGAGATAATGCCAAAGAAAGATAAATGAACTGATAAAAATCTGAGGCAATTTTTTCATCTTTCCCCTGTCCCAAATGATGACCGATGATCGGAACCAAGGCAGACACAATCCCCGTCAGAAAGGAGAAAAATGATCCCCACAGACTGGTCGCCATAGACACGCCTGCCAGATGCAAGGTATCGTATTGGCCCGTCATGGTCGTGTCAACAAAGGAAGCCGAGAAATTTGCCAGCTGGTAAATCAAGATGGGAAGAAAAATTGAAACAAACAAGCTTAGGCGTTGTTTCAAATGATAAGTCTGATACATGTCGAATTCCTTTTTTTAATCTTCTTTTACTATACTACAAGCCAGCTCAATAGTCAAAAGAGGCTGGGACAAAAGTCCTAGCCTCTCAATTGTCTTTGGATTGTCGAGCAAGACGCAGTGGTTGAGTGGGCTCTACTACGCTGATTTCATCAGCTTTTACAGCCCTACTCAACTGTGCGGAGGTGGGACGACGAAATCGAATTCTAACGAATTACCGATTTCTGTCCCAATCTCATTCTTATTTATTTTTTCGATTTAGGATAGCATTTAGGACAATAGCAATCAGACTGGCCATGACAATTCCATTTGAGAAGAACATCTGAAGACTGGTTGGTAGGCTGTTGAAAAGGCTGCTACCATTGAGTCCGACACCTGCTGAGATAGAAATCGCTGCAATGAGGAAATTATGCTCACTGTGCTCAAAGTCAACACGCGCTAAGATTTGCATGCCCTGAACGGACACAAAACCAAACATGACCAGCATGGCACCACCAAGAACTGGACTTGGGATAATCTGCGCCAAGGCTCCGAATTTTGGCAAAAGGCCGAGGAGAATCAGGAAACCAGCGGCATAATAAATCGGCAACCGCGTCTTGATACCAGATAATTTGACCAAGCCAACATTCTGAGAAAAACCTGTGTAAGGGAAAGTATTGAAGATACCACCCAACAAGACCGCAAGTCCTTCTGCTCGATAGCCATTTCGCAAGCGGGTGCTGTCAATCTCATTTTTGGTAATGTCAGAAAGTGCCAAGTACACCCCTGTTGACTCTACTAAGGAAACCGTTGCGATGATACACATCATCACGATAGAAGAAAATTCAAACTTCGGTGCTCCGAAATAGAAAGGGGTTGGCACATGGACCAGCGGAGCCTGTGCGACTGGCGTCAGATCCACCAAGCCCATGGCCCCGGCAATGCCCGTACCGACAATCAAACCAATCAAAATAGAGATGGATTTGATAAAACCTTTAGTGAAAATGTTAATCAACAGAATAATCAGTACCGTCACAGCTGCTAGAATCAGACTTTGGGCGGTTGGCTTATCTACGTTATTTCCCATATTGCCAATGGCTACTGGAATCAAGGTCAAACCGATGGTCGTAATGACCGAACCAGTCACAACCGAAGGAAACAGGTTGGCGATTTTTGAGAAAATCCCAGCAATCAGAACAACATAAATCCCTGATGCAATCAAGGCACCAAACATGGCACCACTACCGTGACTCTGCCCAATGATAATCAAAGGAGCAACGGACTGGAAGGCCACGCCCAGCACGACTGGCAAACCGATACCAAAATACTTATTTAGCTGTAGCTGCAAAAGGGTTGCAATACCACACATGAAAATATCGGTCGAAATCAGATAGGTCAATTGCTCAGCCGAATAGCCCAAAGCCCCAGCAATCATAATCGGCACCAAGATAGAGCCCGAATACATAGCCAACAGATGCTGCAAACCTAAAACGGCTGCCTGTGAATGTTTTTCTTCGTTGTAGTTCATCTTATAAGTCTGCCTCTCTAAATACAACTTTCCCATTTTCAAATCGATCGATTCGAGCCAGAGAAAGAACTGTTTGTCCTTGCGCTTCTAGCAAGCTTCGACCATCTTGGAAAGATTTCTCAATTACGATTCCAACAGCTGCTACCTCAGCGCCAGCCTCTTCAATGATTTTAATCAGGCCGTTGGCTGCCTGGCCATTTGCCAAGAAATCATCAATGACCAAAACCTTGTCACTTGACTCCAAAAACTTGCCAGCGATGGAGACGGTCGAAGTGACCTGCTTGGTAAAGGAATATACTTCTGCTGTTAAAATCCCTTCGGTCATGGTGATATTCTTAGATTTTTTAGCAAAAATCATTGGAACATTCAAGGCCTCTGCTGTGTAGACTGCTGGTGCGATCCCAGACGCCTCAATCGTTACAACCTTTGTAATGCCTGTATCCCTGAAATGCTCAGCAAATACCTGACCAATTTCTTTCATGAGCGAAAAATCAACCTGATGGGTCAGGAAAGAGTCAACTTTGAGAATATTTTCTCCCAAAACGTTGCCGTCTTGCAGAATTCTCTCTTCTAATTTTTTCATATTTTCTCCTTTTTAATAGTCCCAATAAATCGAAAAAGGACCTACTATATAAGCAAGTCCCTCTTTTCAACGACAAACAGCCTGGCACTGAAAGTACCAGAAAGTCATTAGACTCACTTATTGTTAGATGTTTGGCATCTTGTAGAGACCTTGCCCCAATCATTAGCAAGATAAATAAGTTATTTTATTTCATTAATGAGCATCGCCATTCCAGATGGAGTTTTTGACGATGACATAGTCCACGCGGGTCAGGCTATGCAAATCGCGGCCTCCAGCATAGGAAATCGAGCTCTGCAAATCCTGCTCCATTTCGGTCAGCGTGTCTTGCAAGTGGCCCTTAGCCGGCAGCAAAATCTTCTTGCCTTCGACATTTTTATAAGCACCTTTTTGATACTCGGAGGCAGAACCATAGTATTCTTTAAACTTATCACCATCTACTTCAATGGTTTCACCCGGGCTTTCAATGTGGCCGGCAAAGAGCGAACCAATCATGACCATGCTGGCTCCGAAACGGATCGATTTGGCAATATCGCCATGTGTCCGAATCCCACCGTCCGCAATAATAGGCTTGCGGGCAACCTTTGAACACCAACGAAGCGCAGACAACTGCCAGCCGCCTGTACCAAAACCTGTCTTGACTTTGGTAATGCAAACCTTGCCTGGGCCAATACCGACTTTAGTTGCATCTGCGCCAGCATTTTCCAGCTCCCGCACAGCTTCTGGAGTTCCGACATTTCCAGCAATGACAAAGGTCTCTGGTAATTCTTTCTTGATATGCTGAATCATTTGAATCACACTGTCTGAGTGCCCATGCGCAATATCGATGGTAATGTATTCAGGCGCATCATCTTTGAGACTGCTAACAAAGTCATATTCATAGTCTTTCACACCGACTGAGATCGATGCAATCAGACCTTGTTCGTGCATTCGTTCGACGAATGGTTTGCGACCTGCTTCATCAAAACGGTGCATAATGTAAAAATAGCCTCCTCGAGCAAGCTCTTCAGCGACAGATTCATCAATAATTGTCTGCATATTAGACGGAACGACTGGCATCCGAAACGTGTGCTTACCAAATTTCACACTGGTGTCAGCCTCTGAACGGCTTTTCACAATACATTTCGCTGGAATTAGTTGAATATCTTCATAGTCAAAAACTTGAAAATCATTGAGCATAGAAAACTCCCTATCAATACTTAAAAATGACCTACCTATGCCGTTCAGCATCGCTACATCTATCCAGACGTTTCCATAAAAAGTATATCATAAAGTACAGATTCTGTAAAATTTTTGGCTGGATTAGACCATAAAGTTCGGAAATTAAGAAGAGAGTAGGACAGAAATCGGTAATTCGTTAGAATTCGATTTCGTCGTCCCACCTCCGCACAGTTGAGTAGGACTGTAAAAGCTGATGAAATCAGCCTAGTAGAGCCCACTCAACCACTGCGTCTTGCTAGACAATCAAAAGACAATTGAGAGGCTAGGACTTTTGTCCCAGCCTCTAATCTTTCTTATCTTTTTCTGAGTTAGAATCTTCTGCTCCTCCATCGACTGCCTTTTTAAACTCTGAAAACATTTTTCCAATCGACTGCCCCAGCTCTGGCAGACGTTTTGGTCCAAAAATCAGCAAGGCTCCTAGAACGATAACGATAAGCCCTGGTAATCCAATGTCTTTTAAAATTCCCATTATGATGTTCTCCTTTTCTCAATCATTTTACTCAGTAAGATACTGATTTCGTAGAGTAATATCAGTGGCACTGTCATTGATAAGTCACTGATGAAATCAGCCGGCGTCAAGATTACTGCTAATACCAATAAAACGAAATAAGCATAGCGTCTATATTTTATCAAAAATCGCGGTTTGAGCAAACCGATTGATGTCAGAAAGCTCACAATGACAGGCAATTCAAACAAACAAGCAATCGGAATGGTCGTGTGAAACAGAAAGGACAGATAGTTCTGCGCTGTCATCTGGACGGCAAATAAACCATCTCCTAAAGAGAGTAAAACTTGCAAAATAGCAGGGCTGACAAAGTAAAAACCAAAGGCCAAGCCCAAGACAAAGCTGAAAAATGTGGCTGGTATGTAAGCAAAAATCATCTTTGCCTCACTATTTCTAAGAGCAGGTCGGATAAATTCCCAAATCTGATAGACCATAAAAGGGAGCGTCAGTGAGAAAGCCACAAGACTAGCCAGGCTAATATAAATCCAAAGAATGTCGTCTGGCCCCAATACAATCAGCTTCTGCTCAAAAAAAGCGGTCAACCATTTGTAAATATCCGCTGCAAAAAGCAGACTGATCAAAAAAATCAAACCGAACCAGATTAAAACAGCTATAAAACGCCATCTAAATTCCGTCAGGTGTTCAACAACGGTCTGTTCCTTACTAGGCATCTGCTCGCTCCTTTTGCCGATTTCTAAAGGTCACATAAAGGACAACGACCAGAAAGATGGCTTGACTTAGAAGCACTTCTAGACTCGGATAAATTCCCAGCCAATCAATGGTTGGAAGATGAGACAGCAAGTGACTAGGAAAAATGGCTGTTAATTGCAAGGCATGAATGCTGACGCCCAGCATCTTAAAGGCCAAGGCATAGATCAACCAGGTCAGACCAAAGAAAATCCGATGAGGCCGAATGAGACTGCTGGCCTTGGTCATTAGAATTGCGAGAAAAACTAAAACCAAAATAGCAAGTCCCAGTCCCAAAAAGAAGTCTAGAGTAGTAATTCGTGGTAAAATGCCTGCATAGAACAAGATGGTCTCCGCTCCTTCACGGAAAACAGCGAGGAAGCTCAGGGCAAACATGGAAATAAAGCTACCACTGGCTGTCACTGCCTGCATCTGACTTTCCATGAAGTCATTCCACTTCTTGACAGAGGACTTGCTGTGGAGCCAAATGCCGACCAAAATCATCATGACAACTGCAAAAATCCCCACTGCACCCTCAATGATTTCACGATTAGAGCCAGAGGCAACGGCTGGAAAAAGAGTCTGCAGCACAATGGCAATGGCCGCACTGGCTAGTACGCCCAAGCCAGCACCAGTATAAACCAATTTGAGACCATTTTTCATCTTGGATGCCTTGAGCGTCGTGACAAGTGCCATCACAATCAAGAGAGCCTCGACGCCCTCACGCAGCAAAATTAGCATGGCATCAAAGAAAGTATAAGCTCCGCTAGTATCAATCTGCTCTAGCTCACTAATCAAGGATTCTAGCTGGTCTTGATAGTCCTTATCCTTGCCCTTCACCATGATGACAGGCGACTGGCTTTCTACTTTGGTATAGAGGGAAGGATTTTTAGTGCTAACATCTCCCTCAACGCTTGGCCAAATCGTGATAAATTTCTTCATAGCTGCCTTGCCCTGCTTTTCGTCCCCTTTTTGGAAAGCAAGCAGAGCCTTTTTTAGCAGGCCTATACCATCTGCCAGCGTAAGATTTTCACTGCTAGCTGTCGCTTCTTCTCCCTTGATAAAGCTATCAATGGCTGCTGTCAGGTCATCATAGGAAGTTTGAATGGCTTCAAAATCCGTTGGTTCCGTCTCGATGGCACTCCGTAAAAAGGAAATGGCCGTCTCCACCCTGCCATAATGAGCCGTACTATGATCCCGCACCACGCCTTCATTGGCGGTCCAAGTCGAATTCATTTTTTTATAGGCTTCCCGAATCTTTTCAAGATCCTTGCTTTCAATCGCTGCCTGAAGAGCTTGAAATTTTGATTCTAGTTTATTGACCAGCTTGGTTTTTTCCGCCTCTAGATCAACGGGATTCTGCTCCTTTTCAAAAGCTAAAAGAGCGGCTGAAACCTTGGTCAACTTGTCCTCTGTTACATCGCCCGAGATAGTCAATGCCTTGCTGACTTCTTTTCCTGCAGCTGAGTCATGGTTGCTTAAAGCCTCAAATTCAGTCTGTATTTCCTCCAGCAATTGTTTGGCACTGGCTTGATCACCCTTTTGAACAGCGATGCTAGCATCCGTGATCTTGATAAAAAGACTGCTGTAAGAATCCTCAGCTGATACAGGCTGAGCTAGGAGCAAGAGAGTCATGAGCAAAAACAGGACTTTATTCAAATAATTTCTGACCAAGATATTCTCCTTTTTTGACACCGCCGAAGCAAGCAAACAAGCCACTGCCCACATGGGTGACATATTCATTCATCTTATCCTGTGCTCCAAGATTGGTCTGGACTTTGATAAAACTGTCGGGATCCTTTTGGAAAGAGATAAAAAGCAGTCCTGTATCAAATTGACCCGTTGTTTCGTCAATCCCATCCGAATAAGAATAGGAACGGCGATAGAGAGGCTTGTCCACTTCTTTAGCTAGCCGCACATGTGCATCAACTGGAAGCAAGTCCAAGTCTACCTCGTCAAATTCATTCTTCTTGCCAAAGGGCGCTCCGCTCTCTTTATAACGACCAAAGGTGTTTTCCTGCTCTTGCAAATTGGTCCGATCCCAAGTCTCAAGGAACATCTGGATTCGACGGACAGCCATATAAGAGCCACCCTTCATCCAGTCCTTGCTGTCACACCAAACCACCTTGTCAAAATCTTTCTCCTTGGTGACATTGGCCGTGCCGTCTTTAAAACCAAATAGATTGCGGGGAGTGGACATACGATCGCCTATAGCAGCAAAACCAGCCTGACTCCATTTCATGGTAACTGCATTTCGCGCTTTACGAACCAGATTGCGAACAGCATGAAAAGCCACCTGCTCATCATCCGCGCAAGCTTGAATGACAATATCCCCGCCAGTATATTTCTCTTTTAGTTGTTCCTTAGGGAAAGGAGGCAGGTCGCGGAATTCCTTGGGCTTTTTATCCTCCAAGCCCATTTTTTTCAGAAAAGAGGCGGAGACGCCAAAGGTCAAGGTCAGTCGATAAGGGTTGAGGCCGAGCGTTTCTCCAGTATCCGTAGGTGGCAAGAGAGCATTAGAACCATCTTTTTTGATCAGCTCTCCATTGACCAACTTTTCACTGTAAACTGTCCAGTCTTTGAACATCTGGATAATGGTCTCTTTATCCGTCGTATGCAAGTCCAGAATGACAAAATAGATATTCTTTTGCATGGCTGTTGTGATGCCAGCTTGATGTTCACCGTAAAAACTGATTTCTTCCTTACCGTCAGCAAATTTCTTATCTTCCTTCGCTTGATTAGCGAAAAAAGCAGATGCACTGGAGACACCCAGCGCTAAGCCTGCACCTCCAATCCCTGCTTTTTTAAGAAATTCCCGACGATCCATTTTTTTATTAAACCATTTTTCGTCCTTGGTCATCTTCTTACTTCCCATCTAGGATGATTCCCATTTGCGAGAGAGGTTCGCCCAGTTTTGTGACAGCTTCGCCTAGCTCTTTGGTATCTTCCTTGCTCAATTCGGTATAAAGTTTATAATTTTCAGAGTCCGTCATCTGCTTGTCTAGCAGACTATTGACATTCTTGAACTCAGTTTCTATACTTTTTACCAGTTTTTCATCTTTCTTCTCAATCAAAGGTTTAAAGAGTTCAAAAATCTTTTCTGCCCCTTGAATATTGGCACGGAAGTCATACAAATCCGTATGTGAAAAGATTTCTTCTTCACCAGTAATCTTGCTGGTCGCCACTTCGTTGAGAAGGTCTACTGCACCAGTCAGCATAATGTCTGGTGTGACCTCAACCGTCGCGATTTTAGCCTTTAATTCTTTGATGTCATTGACCAACTGGTCTGCATATTTCTCTGTACCAGTCGTTGTATTATTTTCCCACAGAATTTTTTCAATCCGGTGGAAGCCTGACCAACCTTCTTCGGTCTTGTTTTCATCCAGATAGTCAGCTAAGCGGAAGTCGATTTTCACATCAGACTCTCCGAAGCTCTCAGCAATCGGCTCTGAACGCTCGTAGCTCATACGAATCAACGGATACATTTTCTTCGCTTCGTCAAGCTTGCCTTCTTTGAGCGTATCTCTGAACTTCTCCGTATCCGTCAGTAATTGGTCGATTTCTTTCTGTACAAAGGCTTTATACTCTGCTGTTGCCTTATCCAAAGCTTTCTGGTCAGAGGCCGATAGACTTGTTTTAGCTTCCGAACTACTGGCACTTGTATTCGATTTTTGATTAGCAGCACAACCAATCAGTAAAATAGCTGTTGACAATAAGACAATTCCAAGTTTTTTCATCTTGACTCCTTTATTTTCCCTAAAAGGGGCGAATTCATATAAATTATAACAATTTATTTCTCATATTTCAATAAATTGTCAGATAATTATAATGAAACTTTCCTTTCTGAGTAAAAAATGAGCATTTCAAAGCAAGATATCCTTAATTTTGCCAATTTCTGACTTCTTAACGACAACATAAATCGTATCTCCTAGGTAGAGACGACTGGCTCCGTTGACCGTCTGGGTCTTGCCTTTATGGATATTCATCGTGATTAAAACGCCATGCGGTAGCTCCAATTCATGCACCTGCCGACCCGCAATCTTTTCTGAAACAGGAATTTCAATCAGGGTTGTCTCACCGTCATCTTCAATCCGATGAGGCAACATTTTTTCAAGCATAGCTTCATAGACAGGCGCTCCCTTTAGCAGATCCATAGCAATATAAGCCATCAGTGTAACCAAGCCCAGCGGCATGAGGTTTCGAATATCTCCCACCATCTCCGTCACGAGAATCATAGCGGTTAGCGGAGCTTTGGAAATAGCACCAAAATACCCACTCATTCCCAAGATGATAAAAATTGGAAATTGTTCCTGCGTGATAAAACCAGCCTCCACACAAAGGACTCCAATTGCTGCGCCTAGTAAAGAACCCAAAGCCAGAATGGGCAGGAAAATACCACCAGGCAGGCCACTACCATAACTAATCATGCTCCATACAAAACGGAGTAAGAAAAAGAGAATCAAGGTTCCAACTGTGTAATGAGCACTCGTCAAAGACAAAATCAGCTGATTCCCGCCGCCCAGCAAATGAGGCAGCAAATAGCCAATCGGAATGATTAAAACAAAGGCAAAAATCGGATAATAGTTTTTCGGTAGCCTAAATATCTTTCCCAGAGCTTCATAAACCAAATGAATATTGAGAACTGCTTTTTCGTAGAGAAAACCAGCCAAGCCTAAAAACAGGCCCATCAAGATATAAATCCAGTACTGATTCAGCCCCATGAAAGGAATATTATCCGGCATATCCAGAACGGGGGTCAGGCCAAATATAGACAGCGAAATAAAATTCGCCACCAAACTTGCCGCCAAGGTTGAAACCCAAAAGAAGCGAGAAAAATGATGGTACACTTCCTCAACAACAAAGAGCAAACCTGCAATTGGCGCATTAAAAGCCGCGGCCAAGCCCGCAGCTGCACCACTAGCAATCAAGGTCCGCTCCTCTACCGGACTCAAGTTCAGCCACTTAGATATGCCTTTCCCACTCATCGCTCCTAGCTGAATACTCGGCCCCTCACGTCCCAGCATCAAGCCACTGGAAATCGCTAAAATACCAACTAAGAATTTTTTCCAGAGGATGCTCCACCAGGAAAGTGACATCAAGCCTTTCAACTCGGCCTCAACTTGTGGAATCCCTGAACCCTTTATATCCTTTTCTGTAGCTACCAATCTAGCATTTATAAAGACAATAAAAGTATAGAAGAAAAGCAAGGCTACTAGCCAAAACCACTCACTTCTACCCCTCACATAAGCCGCCTGAATCAAGTGGAAACTTTTCTCAATCAAAAAACGAAATGCCCCCACTACTAGTCCAGCAAAAATACCTACCAGAATCCCCCTAGATACTTGGGAAATAATAGAGCTGGATATAAAATTAAATTCTTTTTTCGTATCAGAAATTTGTTCTTTTTGTTTGATCATCATTTCTCTCCCAAAGACCTTATAGCAACATTTTAGCACAAAATATGGGCCAGAAACAAGGCGATAGCCATGAACATTTTACTTTTGAATGTAAAACTTTTAATATCAACTCCCTCAGAGTTAAAAGAATGCCAAAAATGCAGTTTGGACATCAAAAAAAACGACCCTGAAGGTCGTTTCGCGCTTAGATTGACAAGTCTTCCTGATCAATCTTGTGAGCTGTTCGATAAGCTTGGTAGAAAATGAAGACAGCCACAGCAGTCATGGCAGGAACGATGACTGGGATATCCGTTTCAATAGAAGTCAATGGAGAGTTCCAGAAGAAGTGGAGAACAAAAGCTGATAAGAAGTAAAATAGACCAGCTTTAAAATAGGTTTTTTGAGTCTTAGCAAATCGGAACATCAGAGCTAATCCGATAGTGGTCAAAGCAGTGTAAAGCCAGTGAGAAGCTACCCCGCCTGTGATACGGCCTAAAATACCAGAGATCGTGAAGGAAAATCCTTCAGGTAGGTCGGAAAGGATATAAGAAAAGTCCTCACTAATCTGAAAACCTATGCCAGCTGTAATTCCCAATAGTAAAAAGCCTTTAATTTTTTTGACTGGCACTAGATAGACAGCGAAAGCAACCGCAAAAAGCTTAAGCGGCTCTTCAACCAGCGGAGCTGCGAGGGCATTCTCTAGATAACTAATCACTGTATTTGGAAAGCTCGTACTAACCCACTCGTGGATATAGGTATTGGCCAAGCCAGAAGTCCAGCCAGAAATGAAAAGACCACCCAACAGAGCTACACCTAGGCTAGATGCAGGCGTCTGCCATTTTTTACCCAAACTGCGAATCAAAAGCAGAGCTGGGATGATATAAAGCAGCGCCAAGAGGGCTGACAGTCCGACAATTCCATAACCAGTACCTGACATACTGCCAGTGGTATAAACTTGTGTCTCGTATTCCAAGCCAATCGCGCTCAGAAGGAGAAAAGTGAAAAGAACAATATTTTTCTTCATATAGCAACTTTCTAAAATTTTATTTTCATCTTAGTATAACAAAAAAATCTAAAATAGAACTAATTTTAAGACTCATTAGAATGATTATTAATTATTGTACTAGTTGATAAACATATAATATATATGCCTCATTCTGTATTGTATTGACAATTCAACTTGATAAAACAAGCGACAAAAAAGTCCCTTATCGGGACTTTTGATAGATTATTTTTCAGCTGTTAGTGCAGCCATTGTGATGTAATTGTATGGTTTATTGAAGTGTGGCAAGAAGAAGAGATCTGTCAAGGCCAACTTGTCAATTGTTACATGCTCTTGGATAGCAAGTGAGAACATATGGATTCCCATGCTAATTGCAGAGTCACGAGACACCATTTGCGCACCAAGGATTTCGCGGCTGTCTTTGTCAAAGACAATCTTGATGGCAACTTCGTGGTTGTCATGTTTGATAAATTCAGGTTTTTGAAGGTCGTTAAAACCAGTTTCAGTTGCGTTGTAGCCAGCCGCTTTTGCTTTTTCAAGTGTCAAACCAGTTGAAACCATGTGAAGACCGTAGATAGAGATACCGTTTGATCCTTGCACACCGATTCCTTCTAGTTCATGACCACAAGCGTTGTAAGCACCCACGATACCAGTACGTACAGCGTTAGATGCAAGGGCGATGTAGCTAGTGTCTTTACGAGCATTGTCATAAACAGTCGCACAGTCACCAACAGCGTATACACCTGGGATAGATGTTTCTTGTTTCTTGTCTACAAGGAAGGCACCGTTGCGGAAGAGTTCAATCTTACCGTCAGCAAGAGCTGTGTTTGGACGGAAACCAACAGCAAGAACTACCATATCCACATCAAATGTTTCTTTGTCTGTTACCAAGCGTTCAACTTTACCATCACCTTGGATTGCTTTAACTGTTTGACCAAGCGCCAAGCGGATGTTGTGGTCTTCCAAGTTCTTTGCCATCATTTGAGTGAAGTCTTTGTCGTAGTAGCCGTTCAAGACAGTATCTACGATGTCAACAAGTACAACTTCTTTTCCAAGACGCTCGAAGGCTTCAGCAAGTTCTACACCGATGTAACCACCACCGACAACAGCGATACGTTCAAGGTGTTTGCTCTTATCCTCAAGTTTTTCAATAACTTCTTCAGCATTTTGGTACAATTTAACGAATTGGACGTTTTCAAGAGTCGCTTTAAATTCGCGGTTCCCCTTAACGATTTCAACGCCTTCAATTGGAGGCAAGATTGGAGTTGAACCAGTTGCAAAGATCAGTTTATCGTAAGACTCTTTGTGTTCTTTGCCTTCCACTTCTGCAGTCACAACTTTATTGTCATAGTCGATTGAAAGAACAGGTGAGTTCATGTAAACTTTAGCGCCTTTAGCTTCCAATTTTTCTTTATCAGAATAGAAGAGTCCTTCTGGACCATCGATTTGTTCCCCGATCCAAAGTGCCATTCCACAACCAAGGAATGAAATATTTGAGTTTTGGTCAAATACCACAATTTCATTTTCATGACCAAAGTTGTCCAACATCGTATTAATACAAGCTGTACCAGCGTGGTTAGCACCAACTACAACGATTTTACTCATAGAATAATCCACCTTTAAATTTAATTTACCAAACTAGTATACCATGTATCTGTTAGCGTTTACAAGATATATGCTCAGAATTATTTAAAATTTGGCAAATAACTTTGATTTTAGACAAAAAATTTCAATTTTTCTGAAAATATTATATATTTACAATTGTGAAAACGGTATCTTTTTGGTATACTAATGGTGACGATTAGAAAATTTAATAGGGAAGGTTGTGATAAAAGTGGATCTTATTTCTAGATCCATCCATTTAATGGGATCGACTATCACTATTTCGATTCTCCATGAAAAGGCCGACAGTCTTTTAGACCAGGTATTTTCTCTCCTAAGATTGTATGAAAAGCGTTTTAGTGCAAATGATGACAGCTCTGAGCTCATGCAAATCAATCACGCTGCCGGTAAACATCCCGTTTGTGTCCATCCTGATTTGTTTGAGTTGATTGAGTTGGGAAAAAAACATAGTCTCGCTCCGAACAGTCATCTCAATATTACCTTGGGACCCTTGATTCAAACTTGGCGGATTGGCTTTGCAGATGCAAAAGTTCCCAGTCCAAAAGAAATCAAGCGAGCGCTGTCACTCACTGACCCTGAGTGTATCGAGTTAGATGCAACCGCCTCCAGTGTTTTTCTGACAATGGAAGGCATGAAAATCGACTTAGGCGCCCTTGCCAAGGGTTATATTGCGGATAAAATCGCTGCTTTCTTGCAGGGACAAGGTGTTACTTCTGCCCTCATCAATCTTGGTGGAAATATCTTAACCATTGGTCTAAATGAAAAGAATAATCGTTGCTGGCGCATTGGCATTCAAAATCCAATCTTGCCACGTGGAAACAACCTAGCTCTTCTGTCCGTTCAAAATCAGTCTGTCGTGACTTCAGGAATATATGAAAGAAAACTGCAGGTAGATGGCAGGGTTTATCATCATATTTTTGACCGTACCACAGGCTACCCAATCGACAATCAACTAGCTAGTCTCACGATTATTTCATCAAAGTCCGTAGATGGTGAAATATGGACGACCCGTTTATTTGGGGAGAGCCCTACTTCCATCTTAGAGAAAGTCGAACAAGAAAATGGAATCGAAGCCTTCGTTATTACAGAAAATCATCAAATTTTTTATTCATCTGGTCTCAGCCCAGAAATCTTATCCTAAATCCAGAAAGGAACCTACTATGTTAAAATTTATCGGTCTAGTTGGTACAAACTCAAAGAAATCAACCAACCGCCAACTCCTTCAGTACATGCAAAAGCATTTTGCTGATAAAGCAGAAATCGAGTTGATTGAAATCAAAGATATTCCTATTTTCAACAAACCGTCTGATATGCAAGTTCCAGAGATCGTTAAAGAAATCGCTGCGAAAATCGAAGCTGCTGATGGTGTTATCATCGGAACGCCTGAATATGACCACTCTATTCCCGCTGTTCTTATGAGTGCCTTGGCTTGGCTGTCTTACGGTATCTATCCATTACTTGGTAAACCAGTGATGATTACAGGAGCCTCTTATGGAACTTTGGGTTCATCTCGCGCCCAACTACAACTCCGTCAAATTTTGGATTCGCCAGAACTCAAGGCTTCTGTTATGCCAGGTTCTGAGTTCCTACTTTCTCACTCACTTCAAGCCTTTGATAAAAATGGAGACTTGATTGACCTCGAAACCATTCAAAAATTAGACGCTCTTTTTGATGACTTCCGTTTGTTTGTTAAAATTACAGAAAAGTTATCAAGTGCCCAAGCACTTCTTCATCAAGAAGCTGAAAACTTTGACTGGGAAAAATTGTAAGAACTAGAAGGGAAAGAATCACATGAAATTTGTTGGACTTGTCGGCTCAAATGCAGACCAATCATACAACCGTAAATTACTAGAATTCATCAGAAAACAATTTAAGCTGAAATTTGAATTAGAAGTCTTGGAAATTGATGAAGTTCCACTCTTTAATCAAGATGAGAAATGGGACGAATCCTTCCAGCTGCGCCTTTTGTACAACCGCATCACGCGCGCTGATGGTGTCATCATTGCCACTCCTGAGCACAACCACACCATTACAGCAGCTCTCAAGAGCGTCCTTGAATGGCTCTCTTATGAAGTTCACCCATTTGAAAGCAAGCCTGTCATGATTGTGGGAGCTTCCTACTACGACCAAGGAACGTCTCGTGCCCAAGTGCATTTGCGTAAGATCTTGGATGCTCCAGGTGTCAATGCTTATACTTTACCAGGAAATGAATTCCTTCTTGGTAAAGCGAAAGAAGCTTTTGATAATAAAGGCAACATCACAAACGAAGGAACTGTTAAATTCCTTGAATCTTGCTTAGATAACTTTGTTAAATATGTTGAGGTAGTCTCAAAATTGAAAAAACCTAAACCAATTGCTCCTGAAGACTTAGATGTCACGAACCCAATCGCAACAACCATCACAGAAGTTGACCCTGACGATCCAGAATGGGTAGAAAAAGCTGCAAAAGCTGTTGGTGCTGTTTCTGGCGATACGTATGTCAAGCTTGACCATGGTATCCTGACTGTTAACCAAATCGACATGTTCTTAAAGGCTATGCCGTTTGAGTTGACTTACGCAGATGATAACAACCAGTTCCTTTACTATAACAACGCTCATCAAGATCCAGACACTATGTTTGCCAAACGTGTCCCATCCCAATCAGGTGGTCGTCTCTCAACTCTACACAACTCTCTTCCCGCTGCCCGCATGAAGAACGTAGAATGGGTAGTTGGTGTTCTTCGTAATGGTGATCAAGAGTACGTTCGTACAATCGTGCCTGGCTCACCAGCAGGTGTTATCAATACCCACAACTACCAAGCAATGTACTATCCTGATGGATCTTACGCTGGTATCAACGAAATCGTCTTCAACTTCCAGCCTTGGCTAGATTGGTATCTAAAAACAACTGGTCAACGCTTGGTTGGAGGAAGCGGTCCTTTTGCTCCTGCAGCTGCAGCCGCCGATGCTACTTCTGGTGCTTCAGATACTGGCGGTGGTCATGGCGGTGGAGATGCCGATGCAACATCTGGCGCTAGTGCTTAATCAGAACAGAATGAAAAGAATGGATTTTTACATCCATTCTTTTTTATTTTATTTCATTTCCTTGAAGGCCTTTTCTGCTTCTTCGTTGCTGATTGCTCCAAATTGAATCTTCCCAATTTTTCCTTGGCTATCAATGAGGATTTCAGTTGGAATACTGCGAACCTGATAGGCTTGGAAGATTGCACCAGACGTGTCAAATAGGACGGGCACATCCTTATATCCTTGTTCTTGATACCATTTTGGGAAGTCCTCAACAGACTTCTCTCCTTGGAGACCCGGTGCTACAATAGACAATATTTCAAAATCACGGTCTTTTTTACCAGCTAACTCGACCAATTCTGGCATGCTTCGCTTACAAGGTCCGCACCAAGAAGCCCAGAACTTCAGATAGACTTTTTTCCCACGGTAATCAGAAAGCTTGACAGTTTTTCCATCCATCGACTGAAGAGTAAAGTCTGGTGCCTCCTGTCCAACCGCAACCAGCGATTGGACACTTGTATTGGACTGGCTTTGACTATCCATCCCCTTTTCATCAGATGAACAAGCTGATAGTGTCAGAAAAGCTATCGAAGCAACAACTAGCGAAAGAATTTTTTTCATCTTTTTCTCCTTTTATCCAAAAATTCCTGATAAAGCATTTAACTGCCCGAGCATGAGAAGGATTCCCATAAAAATGATTAAGGCTCCTCCAATTTTTTTCATTAGCCCCATATAGGGTTTGATTTTTGAAAAATACCGCATAACGAAGCTAGAAGCTAAAGCTAAGATGAGAAATGGTAAAGCCATTCCCAAAGTATAAACCAATGTTAGGAGCGCTCCTTGGATAGCTCCATTTCCTCCAGAGGCAGCTAGAGCCAGAACCGAACTAAGGACAGGTCCGATACAGGGCGTCCAACCAAAACTGAAACTAATACCAAGCAAAAAGGCTGACAGAAAATCATTCCGACGACTGTTCTTCTTAAATTCCACATTTTTCTGGAATTGTAACTGCCTGATATTAATCAGCTCCATCTGGTGAATTCCGAGCAAAATGATAATAATCCCCATCAGATAACGGAATTTCTCATCGTAAATCACCCTGCCTAAGAATCCTGCACCAAAGCCTAGTAGAAAGAAAACTAAAGAAATTCCAGCAATGAAACACAAGGTCTTGATCAGACCAGTCCAAGCGATCTTTCTGCCCAGAAACTTGACTTCTCTAGGCTCTTCTTCATCCAGCAATATCCCTATGTAGACTGGTAACAAGGGAAAGATACAGGGTGAGAAAAACGAGAGAATTCCAGCCAAAAAGACCGAAACAAAAAATAAACCAGACTCCATCCCAACCTCCTTTAAGATGTGTTTTCAATATTATTATAACAAACGATTTAAATTTTTCCACATTTTGCTACACTATCCTCATTTTTGTATCATTTATCGGAGAAGCCGTCTGTAAAAACACTATTTTACTCCTAAACAGTAAAAAAGAGAGTGGGACAGAAATCGGTAATTCGTTAGAATTCGATTTCATCGTCCCACCTCCGCACAGTTGAGTAGGGCTGTAAAAGCTGATGAAATCAGCGTAGTAGAGCCCACTCAACCACTGCGTCTTGCTCGACAATCCAAAGACAATTGAGAGGCTAGGACTTTCGTCCTAGCCTCTTTAATATTGAAGGTTAGCGAACTTAAGCATCTGTTACTAGCGGCAAGTAAAGACTGATTTGGGTGAATTTATCTGGTTCGGAGTGGATTTCCATATGGTAGTCGTCTCCGAACTGCAACCTCAAACGTTGATCGACATTTTTCAGACCGACACCACCTAAGCGAGGGAGAGTCTTGTCCACTGATTTTTGAAGTTCAATGCCACGGCCGTTATCATAGATAGACAATATCAGTTGTCCTTCTTCTACTGCTGACGTCACCCGAATCATGCCTTGGCGGTCAATTTCCTTGATACCATGGTAGATGGCATTTTCGACCAAAGGCTGAAGTACTAGCTTGGGCAGTTTATAATCAGCTAGAGATTCATCCTCTTCAATCTCATATTGGAGCTTGTCACCATAGCGCTGCTTCTGGATAAAGAGATACTGACGAACGTGATCAATCTCATCTCTAAGAGAAATCTGTTCATGCCCTTGATTAAGCGCCAAGCGGAAATACTGAGCAAGTGATTTTGTTACCTCAACAACACGCTTGCTATCGTTAAACTCAGCCATCCAGACAATCGTATCTAAGGTATTATAAAGGAAATGGGGGTTGATTTGAGCTGAGAGAGCTCGGAGCTCATAGCGTCGGACATTTTGTTCTTCAGTCTTGACAGCTTCCATCAATTGTTCAATCTGATCCAGCATTTTGTTGAACTGCTGAGCCAAGTCAACCAACTCTGGAGAACCCTTTGCTTCTGCCCGAAGGTTTGAGTCACCTGCCCCAATCTTTAGAATAACAGCCTGTAGATTCTGCAGAGGTTTAATCCACAAACGTAGAACAAACCAAATACCAGTCAAGCACAGCAGGAGTGCTAAAACGCCCATTCCCACAAAAGAATAAAGCATCTGTGACTGAAGCATCTGTAATTGCTCTAATGAGGCGACGCCAATTAAAGTCCAGTCGCTCTCCGCAATATCAATCTGGTAGACAAAAGCCTGCTTCTGGTCTGCGTAACCATCCTTGACCGAGATATAGGGCTGCATAGCTTTCATTTCCTGACTAGAGGAATAAACACTCTTCTTAGGATGATAGACAAATTCATGCTGGCTGTTGACAATAAAGCTAAAGCCTTTCTTCCCTAGCTGAAGCTGATCCAGATAGGCTTTGAGACTCTTATATCCGATATCCAGACGTAAAACCCCGAGATTCTGCCCTGCTTCATCCACTACTTCCTGAGTGACAGAAACAACCCACTTCTCCTTCTCAGATGACAGAGATTCCTTGCGAGCAGGAGTCAAGACAGGCATGGCTTTGGTATGAACAGCTTCCTGATACCATTTTTCATTCATCATATCAGAAGATGTCTGCATACTAATTTGAGAATCTGTTGAGACCACGCGCCCGTCCTTGGTAACCAGTACTGCCGACACCAAATCCGGATCTGTCTCAATAATGGTTTTCATCAAAGCCTGTACTGACGTTTCGCTGCTTTCTTGATTCTGAGCAAATTCACGAATCGTTTCTTCCTTACTCAGTGTAGAGGTGGTTTGTTTTAATTTTTGCAAATAGGAAGCAATGAACTGCCCGCTTTGCTCCATGCTATTGCGCGTCGTCCGCTCTGTCAGCTGCCGAATAGTCCCCGAGCTAGTCTGATAGTAAAGACTTCCAACAAACCCTAAGAGTAAAAGAACCAGCAGAAAAATATAGACAATCAACTGGATAAGAAGCGGATAGCGTTTCATTTCTCCTCTCCTTTTTTAAACTGCCGAGGCGTCAGCCCGACCACCTGCTTGAAGCGCTGAGAAAAATAGTTCATATCGTCAAAACCTACCTGCTCTGCTATTTCATAAATCTTCAAATCTGTAGTCAGGAGTAAGAGTTTTGCTTTTTTCATCCGCTCTTGAATCAGATAATCTTGAAAGGGCAAGCCTAACTCTTTTTTGATAAGAACGCTGAGGTAGGATGGACTAAACCCCAATTGAAATGCCAAACTTTTCAGACTTAATTCTGGATCAGCCAGTTGTGCATGAATAGCTTCTTCCATCTCAGAGCGCTGCCCCTGATCGACCAAGTTTTGAATCTGGGCTTTTCTGCGTTCTTTATCAAGTTTGGTCTGCAGCTTGGCCAACATTTCCTCAACATCATCTTTGGAAAACGGCTTGAGAAGATAGTCATCTGCACCTAACTTAATAGCCGTCCGAGCATAGTCAAAGTCATCATAGCCTGTCAGGAAAACGATATGGCACTTAGGAGCCTGGTCCCTGACTAGCTTGGCCAGTTCAAGGCCATTCATCTGTGGCATATTGATATCGGTCAGCAGGATGTCAGCAGGATTTTCCTGAAATTTCTGCCAAGCTTCTACTCCATTTTCAGCCTGGGCAATGACCTGCATACCAAACTGTTCATAGTCTACTAAGGACGCAATTCCCTGTCTTACCAGATACTCATCCTCTACAATCATAATTGAATACACAAGATTCAACTCCTTATTTTAGCTAGATTTATTATAGCAAATTTTATCAAAAAAAGCTCTTAAACATAATCCAAAAGGTAACCGTAGCCCTTCTCCTCCATCTCAGCTTTTGGAATGAACTTGATTGACAAACTATTGATACAATAGCGCAAGCCGCCCTTGTCCTTAGGACCGTCTGTGAAAACATGGCCCAGATGAGAATTTCCAACACGACTGCGAACTTCAATCCGTGTCATATTAAAGCTCTTGTCTTCTTTGTAAGTTGCAACATCCGGACTGATAGGACGTGTGAAACTCGGCCAACCGCAGCCTGAATCAAATTTATCCTTTGATGAAAAGAGAGGCTCGCCTGTCACCACATCCACGTAGATACCAGCATCGAACTTATCCCAATAGCGATTAGAAAAGGCCCGCTCAGTATCATTCTTTTGTGTGACTGCATATTCTTCTGGCGAGAGCTTAGCCTTAATCTCTTCATCGCTAGGCTTAGGATAGCGACTAGCTTCGATAACAGGATAAGCAGCTTGATTGACATCGATATGGCAATATCCATTAGGATTCTTTTTTAGGTAATCCTGATGGTAATCTTCTGCTTTGATAAAGTTTTTTAGAGGTTCTTTTTCAACAGCCAAAGGCTTATCATATTTCTTAGCAACTTCATCAAAAACTTGATTGATGGTATTCAAATCTGCTTCGTCCTTATAATAAACACCTGTCCGGTACTGGGTACCCTGATCATTTCCCTGCTTGTTTTTAGAAGTTGGATCAATAATGCGGAAATAATGCAGCAGAATTTCTTTTAGCGAAATTTTCTTGGCATTGTAAGTGATGTGAACAGTCTCGGCATGGCCAGTTTGGGAGACCAATTCATACTTGGTCGTGTCGCCCTTACCATTTGCATAGCCTGATACTGCATCAATTACACCTGGCACGCGAGAAAAGTACTCTTCTACTCCCCAAAAACAGCCGCCAGCCAAATAAATCTCCCGCTTGTCCTCTTCCTTGACATCTTCTTTCTTCTGTTTAGTCACTTCTGTCTTGCTCATAGAGGCTTTCTTAATTTGCTCAATATTGGCCTGAGATGGGTTAATAGACATGGAGCCCTTGATTAAGAAAAATAGACCAAAACAGGCAAGCAAGCCAAACAAAACCAGAAAAATCTTCCATTTGCCTTCCATGTTCATTGCTCCTTTCTACTTGATTTCTTTCAGTGTTTTTTCAATATCTTCCTTGCTCATATAGCCCACATGAGTTTTAGCAAGTGAGCCATCACTATTGATAAAGAGAGCAGATGGATACGAGCGAATACCGTATTCTTTCAGTAATTCTCCCTTGGTATCCATGAGAACTGGGAAGTCTTTGTAATCCAAAGACTTGTACCATTTCTTAAAATCATCAGCAGACTTTTCTCCGTTAAAAGTCGGAGACACTACCGACAGGACAACATAATCTTTTCCAGACTGCTCCTTAGCCAAGTCATTGGTATCTCCAAGAGTGGATAGACAGATAGAGCACCAAGAAGCCCAAAATTTTAGATAGACTTTCTTGCCTTTGAAATCAGACAACTTGTAGGTCTTGCCGTCCACTCCTCGCAGACTAAAGTCCTTGGCCATCTTTGTAGCTTGATTAGAATTTGCCTTACTAGTCATGGAACTTTTATC
This sequence comes from uncultured Streptococcus sp., assembly GCF_938036805.1. Lineage (GTDB taxonomy): Bacteria > Bacillota > Bacilli > Lactobacillales > Streptococcaceae > Streptococcus. The sequence continues at coordinate 23,063 of NZ_CALHWC010000225.1, read as the reverse complement.
ATTTTTAGAAGCTTCCGAATTCATTTGCTGATTTGAGCAAGCTCCCAATAAGCCGACACAAAGCAGACTGGCAGTCAAAATCGATAGTTTCTTCATCATTTTCTTTCCTTTCAAAATAAGGAGAAAGCCGACAAAACTGACGACTTCCACCCTTATTGATAACTTTATTTTTCAGATGACATTTCAGATGAATCTTTCATATCATCCTTCATACTTGAATCACTAGATTTCATGTCATCTTTTTTCATTTCGGATTTATTGTCGGACATCATAGAAGAGTCCTTCATGTCATCCTTTTTCATCTTATCATCAGACATGCTAGAGTCTTTCATATCCTCCTTCTTCATGTCGTCTTTTTTCACATCCTCTTTCTTCATCGTACTGCTGTCATCCATCTTTTTCATGTCTGAATTTGACTTTTGACTAGAGCATGCAGCCAAGGCAAAGATACTAAGAGTAGCCATTGTAAGGGTAGCGATTTTTTTCATGATATTTCTCCTTTAATTATATAATATTTATCCAAATAGCGATGCTAAAGCGTTTAGATTTCCTAGCATCAGCAAAATTCCCATGAGAATGATGAGTGCACCGCCGATTTTCTTAAGCGTTCCCATATAAGGTTTGAGTTTGGCAAAGCGCTGTAATACCCAGCCAGAAGCCAAAGCCATGGCTAGAAACGGAAGTGCTAATCCTAGTGTGTAAACCAACATAAGTAAGCCTCCCTGAAGAGCGCCGTTGCCTCCAGAAGCTGCAATTGCTAAAACAGAGCTCAGAACAGGTCCCACACAAGGCGTCCAACCAAAACTAAAGGTGATGCCTAAGAGAAAAGCGTTAAGAAAATCACTTCTTTTACTATTCTTTTTAAGTTGGATGCTCTTTTGCTTTTGCAGCTGCTGGATATTAATGATTCCCATCTGGTGGATTCCCAGTAGAATGACAATCCCGCCCAGAATATAGCGAAACCAAGGGGCATAGAGGACTTGCCCTAGAGCGCCAGCTCCATAGCCCAAGACTAAAAATACAGTCGACAATCCTGCTATAAAACAGAGTGTCTTGACCATCCCATACCAAGAAAGCTCTCGTCCTAGAATCTTGAACGTCCTCGGCTGGTCTTCATCTAACAAGATTCCTACATAAACCGGCATCAGCGGTAAGATACAAGGGGAGAAAAAGGAAAGAATCCCCGCCAGAAAAACAGAAATAAAGAACAAAAAACTTGTTGCCATTTCAAAAACCTCTCGATCATTTTTCTGACTCTAGTATAAAATAAAAATCCCCCTAAAAATAGGGAGATCGATTTGAAAAAACTTGAATTTGGTTTTATCTTTGCTAAATCAAGAGTCAAAAATGTTTATCACTTATTGGGGATTTATGTTAAGTTAAGAGCAAATGTAAAAGTGCTTCCTAGGCCACACTGACTTTCAACCGTTATTTCTCCACCCAGCTGATGAGCCAATTCACGCGCAATAGCAAGGCCCAGACCATGCCCACCTGTCTTCATATTTCGAGAAGTTTCCACACGGTAAAGGCGTTTAAAAATCTTATCCAAATCCTCAGGAGCAATACCCTGTCCTTCATCTTTTACACTTATTGTCAAGATTTGCTCAGTTAATTGAGCCACGACCTCAATTTTAGTTCCAGGGTCTGAATACTTAAAGGCATTATTTAGCAAGTTGACCAAGATACGAGAAAGTTTATCGTAATGGCTCTTAATTTTCGCTGACTCAGGAGACACTTGAATGTAGATGTCTCGCTCCTCTTGCTCAATCAATAGTTGAAATTCACTCATGACCTCAATCAATAGCTGATCTAGAAAGACTATTTCAGCTTCTCCATCTGATTCTATTCGAGGCTGGGCATTAAGAGTCAAAACATCCAATTCTTCCACCAATTTATTCAAACGCTCTGTCTGACGGCTAATCGTGGTCAAGTAATGAATCTGCTCCTCTTCTTCGATCACTCCATCTAAAATCCCCTCCACAGTCGCCTGAATAGAGGTAATGGGAGTTTTAATATCGTGAGAAAGCTGGGCAATCATCATTCCCTTTTCTCGTTCACTTTCATCAAGCGACTCAAACGTTTCTTGCAAATTATGCGACATATCGTTAAAAGCCTGACCCAACTCTTGAAATTCAATAGGGCCCTTGGCGTCAATCTCTGCACTAAAATCCTTGTCAGCTATATTCTGAGCCTGTTTTTTCAGATGCCGAAGGGAAGAAAATACTGGCGATAAAAGAAAGAGACTGACTGCCGCCCCTATAAAACTAGCAATCAAGGTCATTCCAACTAGGAAATATATCTCGCTTTTTACAATCAACATTCGCTGGACTGCCCAGAAAACGAGTAAAATCGTTAGTAGGCTAGAAATTAGGTACCCTACTAGAATGTAACTTTTTAATTTCATTTTCCACCTCGTGCTCCTTCCATTTTATACCCCAGACCCCAGACAGTTTTGACGGCAGGAGTGTCTGAACTGGCATACTTGGTCAATTCCTGTCTCAGAGCATGTATATGAACATTAAGGGTATTGGTATCATCTACGAAGTCTTCCTGCCACACCTTCTCGTACAGCTCCGTCTTTGAAAAAACTCTCTCAGGATTACTAGCTAAAATCCAGAGCAGTTCAAAGGATTTCACTGTTAATTCCAAAAAATGCTCTCCGATGCGAGCCTCATGAACCGCATGATTCATCACCAAATCACCGAGTTCAATTTGTTCGATCTCGCCTCCACGATGCAGTCGGCGCAAAATGTTATTGACTCTTAGAACTAGCTCACGCGGACTAAAAGGTTTGGCTATAAAATCATCTGCTCCTAAGCTCAAACCGTAAATTTTGTCTTGATCGCTAGTCTTAGCCGTTGTAAAAAGAAAAGGCTGATCAGGTGCTATATACTGAACCTCACTGATAAAGTCATAACCGTCCATATTCGGCATCATGATGTCCGTGATGATCAGGTCAACAGATTTCTTTCGGAAAAGATCCAACCCCTCCACGCCATCTCGAGCCACTAAAACATGGTAGCCTTCCTGCATAAGATAGCGCTTTTGGATATCTAGAATATCCATCTCATCATCAACGAGTAAAATTGTCTTTCCCATTTGCCAATCTCCTGATAAAAACAGTGTTATACTGGCTTTAGTATAACACTATTTTTAGTAATTTTTAAATGATTTGAACCTTAATCTTTTTGTTTTTCTTTCAGACCTAGAAGACTAAGAATTCCTGCCAAAGCTAGTCCTAAGAAACCAATGGTAGCTGTAGCTGTTTGAGCTTCACCAGTTTTTGGTAACGTAGGCTTATCATTTTTTTTCATCGTATCTGCCATCGGCTTAGAAGTTGGGTGTTCCCCCTTCACATCAGTCATGCGATGATCTACTTCCTTCGTACCCTCAGCTGTACTCATAGATTCTGTTGCAGAAGGCTTCTTATTCATCTGACCTTCTTGAGATGGTGTTGTAGAAGGTTTCATATTCATTTGACCTTCTTGAGATGGTATTGTAGCCATTCCTTTTCCACGAAGCTGAATCGTTACTTGACGAGTCGCGATAAGATTTGTCAAATCTGGTTTGCCATCTTTGGCACCATAGACCTTGACAGTAGCCTGGTAAGTGTGAGTTCCGTTAGCACGAAGTTGGTCGAGAAGGGCTTGTCCATCTTTACCTGTAGTATTGCCATTCAAATCCACTTCGTAGAAGTATTGACCCTTCGCTAAGCCTTCAAGTGGCAAGAGGGCTGGATTGTTCGCTGTGCCGTTGTCTGACCAAGGAGCCTTGTCAGAAGATTTGAGCAAGAGACGCGTCAACATACCATCTCCACCGAAAGCTTCATACGGAATGACTTGATTAACACCTGCCAAGAATGGACCGGGAACGTTCGCTTTTTCTAAATAGCTGGCTGGAACGTCGATATGGTCTTTGATATTTTTAGTGACTGAATCTTTGACTGCTTCTTTTGAAACAAGACCATTCATGTCAACCGTCACATTTTTTGTCGCAACAAGATTGCTTAAATCTGGTTTGCCGTCTTTGGCGCCATAAACTTTGACAGTAGCTTGGTAACTGTGAGTTCCGTTAGTGCGAAGTTGGTCGAGAAGGGCTTGTCCATCTTTACCTGTCGTGTTGCCATTCAAATCCACTTCGTAGAAATATTGGCCTTTAGCCAAGCCTTCAAGTGGCAAGAGTGCTGGGTTTTTAGCTGTACCATTGTCGGACCAAGGAGCCTTGTCAGAAGATTTGAGCAAGAGGCGCGTCAACATACCGTCGCCACCGAAAGCTTCATACGGAATGACTTGGTTGACACCCGCCAAGAATGGACCGGGAACATTCGCTTTTTCTAGGTAGCTGGCTGGAACGTCGATATGGTCTTTAATATTTTTAGTGACTGAATCTTTGACTGCTTCTTTTGAAATAAGACCATTCATGTCAACCGTCACATTTTTTGTCGCAACAAGATTGCTTAAATCTGGTTTGCCGTCTTTGGCGCCATAAACTTTGACAGTAGCTTGGTAACTGTGAGTTCCGTTAGTGCGAAGTTGGTCGAGAAGGGCTTGTCCATCTTTACCTGTCGTGTTGCCATTCAAATCCACTTCGTAGAAATATTGGCCTTTAGCCAAGCCTTCAAGTGGCAAGAGTGCTGGGTTTTTAGCTGTACCATTGTCGGACCAAGGAGCCTTGTCAGAAGATTTGAGCAAGAGGCGCGTCAACATACCGTCGCCACCGAAAGCTTCATACGGGATGACTTGGTTAACACCCGCCAAGAATGGACCTGGAACATTCGCTTTTTCTAAGTAGCTAGCTGGGACATCAATATGGTCTTTGATATTTTTTGTGACTGAATCTTTGACTGCTTCTTTTGAAATAAGGCCATTCATGTCAACCGTCACATTTTTTGTCGCAACAAGATTGCTTAAATCTGGTTTGCCGTCTTTGGCGCCATAAACTTTGACAGTAGCTTGGTAACTGTGAGTTCCGTTAGTGCGAAGTTGGTCGAGAAGGGCTTGTCCATCTTTACCTGTCGTGTTGCCGTTTAAGTCTACTTCGTAGAAGTATTGACCTTTGGCCAAGCCTTCGAGCGGCAAGAGTGCTGGGTTTTTAGCTGTGCCATTGTCAGACCAAGTTGCCTTGTCAGAAGATTTGAGCAGGAGGCGCGTTAACATGCCGTCGCCACCGAAAGCTTCATACGGGATGACTTGGTTAACACCTGCCAAGAATGGACCTGGAACATTCGCTTTTTCTAAGTAGCTAGCTGGGACATCAATATGGTCTTTGATATTTTTTGTGACTGAATCTTTGACTGCTTCTTTTGAAATAAGGCCATTCATGTCAACCGTCACATTTTTTGTCGCAACAAGATTGCTTAAATCTGGTTTGCCGTCTTTGGCGCCATAAACTTTGACAGTAGCTTGGTAACTGTGAGTTCCGTTAGTGCGAAGTTGGTCGAGAAGGGCTTGTCCATCTTTACCTGTAGTGTTGCCGTTCAAATCTACTTCGTAGAAGTATTGACCTTTGGCCAAGCCTTCAAGCGGCAAGAGGGCTGGATTATTCGCTGTGCCATTGTCAGACCAAGGAGCCTTGTCAGAAGATTTGAGCAAGAGACGCGTCAACATGCCGTCGCCACCGAAAGCTTCATACGGAATGACTTGGTTGACACCAGCTGTGAATGGACCTGGAACATTCGCTTTTTCTAGGTAGCTGGCTGGAACGTCTACTGTATCTTTAGTATTCTCAGCAACGCCTTTTTTAACTTCCTCTAGAGTTGTTACTGATTGAGGAGCAGTCGCTTCACGGTCTTGTTTTAAAACTGTATCAGGAGTTGCCACTGGCTTAGCTTCTTCTTCTTTTGGTTCGTTAACTTCCGACACAGACTCTTCTTCTTTTGGTTTTGCAACTTCTTCCTTAGGAGCTAGGCTAGACTTGTCTGAAGAATTAGTCTCATCGACTACTTCCTTTGGAGTTGGAGTCGTCTGATTTGCAGGAAGAGCTGAATCTACAGCTTCTTTCAGAACTGCCTCAGGCAACTCATTCTTTTCTACTGATGATGAATCTACTTGAAGAACTTGAGCAGGGGTTGAAGTGAGAACATCTGCGTGCACAGTGTTTGGTTGTCCAACTAGCAAAAAGAAACCACTGGCAACCACGACGGAAGCCACACCTACGCTTAAACGGCGGATTGACCAGCGAGTATACTTTTGATTTGGATTGAATTTCATAGGATTCTCCTTTGGTTTGTTTTTTATTGACTCTAGTATAATCCCCTAAGATTAAAAAGGAATAAGAAAAAATTAAAATTTTTCTTAAATCCTTCTTATAAAATGCTTATATCGTCTTATCACTCATCAAAAGGCAGATTAAAGTACTTCATCAAACATTCCTAGGCTTCATCATCGATCACCTACTACAATTGATAATGAATCAAAAAAATCCATCACTTTCGTGATGAATTTTCTTCTTATGCTTCAAATTCAAATGCTTCACCTTTTTGCTTGTTTGGCAAAAGGAGCGAGAGCAAGATTCCAACCAGAGCCGGCAGCAACCAAGGCAGAGAAGCTTGAGCAAATGGCAGAGCATTTACTAGATTGAGAATTGCAGTTAGCTTGAATTGTCGTCCCAAAATGCTAGCAAAAGCAATTAGCGTCACCACTGCTATGGTCAACTGCATTCCTGGTTTAGAAAGTGGTAAAAAGCGATTAACCATAACAATCATGACAATTGTGATAGTAATAGGATAAAGAATCTCCAGAACTGGAACTGAATACTGGATAATAGCATTCAAACCAAGATTTGCAATAGCGAAACCAACTAGCGTAAAAATGGTTGCATAAACCTTATAAGATACTTTCGGGAAGGTATTGTGGAAAAATTCGCCAGTTGAGACGATGAGTCCAGCTGTAGTTGTAAAACAGGTCACCGTTACCATAATCGCTAGGAAAATTTGAGCCATTGGACCAAAGATAGCCTGAGTTGCAGAAGACAAAACAGAAGCCCCTACGTTTGCACCTTTCGGCAAATTCGCTAGATCAAGTGGGAAGTGATTTCCAAGGAAGGCCAAACCGATATAAAGAACGCTAAAGCCCAGCGCCACAAGGATACCCACGATCCAAATGGTAGAAACATATTCTTTTTTATTCTTGAAACCGAGCTGGTTGAGTGTCGTCACAGCGACCACACTAAAGGCAACTGAAGCCAAAGCATCCAGAGTATTGTAGCCCTGAAGAAAGCCTGCTCCGAAAGCTGAAGCAGCATATTCCGCTGTTGCTTCTTGAGGAGCCGCAGCCCCATATTTAATAGCACCTAGTACAACCAAAACTACAATCAAGAGGGCAAAAATTGGTGTTAGATAACGACCGATACTATCAAGGATTTTTGAGGGATTGAGGGCGATCAGATAGGCCAAAGCGAAATAGACCAGCGTGAAGCCAAAAAGCCAAATAGTATGAGAACCTGCAGGCAACATAGGCTCAATTCCGACAGAAAAGGCAGTGGTCGCCGTCCGAGGAATGGCGAAGAAGGGACCAATTGAAAGGTAGAGGGCTACCAAGTAAGCAACCGCAAACCAAGGGGCAATCTTTTTCGAAATTTCATCAATATAACCCTTGGGATTCAAAGTACCTATAATCAAGGTTAGAATAGCAATACCGACACCTGATAGGACAAAGCCTCCAATAGCTGGCCAAAAATTTCGACCAGATTCCAAGCCCAACTGAGGTGGGAAAATCAGGTTACCGGCTCCGAAAAACATTCCAAACAAAAGCAGGCCGGTTAGGGATCCTTTTTTTAACATCATCATCTCCAGTCTTTTTAAGATTTATCCATTATACAGATAAATACCTTTCATTGCAAGATTTTTGAAATGAAAACTACATTTTCTTAGTATTGGAAGGATTAGGTAGATTTGATGCGATTTATTTCAAAACAACTCGAGACCTTCTTTTTGTAATTCGATTTATTTCATATTAAATATCTTTTTTATTGGATATATTTATGTTATACTGGTTAAAAGTCCATTTGCGAGGTTTTATTATGGTACTTCATCTAGTCTGGCTTATCCCTGCTGCTATATTTGCTCTATTATGTTATCGAGAACCCAGAAGTTTATTCAATGCTTATCTCCTGACCTTCACTCTTATGATGATGGGAATTGTTTTAGCAGGGCTTACGATTGTTAGTCTTGAGCGATTTATTGGCTATACACCAGCTATTATCTTGTTTTTGGCAATACCCTTTAGTGTTTTCGCTTCTACTGTTTATTTACTTTTTAATGGTCGCAAAATGGTGCAGCTAGAGGGGCTTAGATTGGCCAATCTACTATCGCTTCTCTACGGCCTAGCTATCGTGGGGGTGGGTCTATTGCATTTTTTCGCTCCACGGTCATTTCTTGCAAATTTGATTTCCTTCGCTGATCTGCTCCTATTTTACGGAACCTTTCTCTATCTTTCCTATATCATCTACGCCTTCTTTTTAAATCTCTTTCCAATCAAGAAAGAGCCCCAGACTATCATTATCCTCGGCTCAGGATTGTTTGGGGACAAGGTGCCTCCCCTGCTGGCTCAACGCTTGGATAAAGGGCTAGCTATCTATGAGAAGTTTAATCGGAAGCCAGTCATCATTGTCTCTGGCGGTCAAGGAGATGACGAGTTAATTTCCGAAGCAGAGGCCATGGCAGGATATTTGATGGAAAAAGGAGTCCCAGCTGACAGCATTCTCCTTGAGAATAAATCTCGCACGACCTTTGAAAATCTCACATTCAGTAAGCAGCTTATGCTGGCACATGGACTAGGGCAAGATCGGGTTGTCCTTGTCACAAATTCTTTCCATGCGCTACGTGCTGGCATCTATATGAAACAGGTTGGTCTCAAAGGCCGCAGTATTGGTTCTCGCACGGCCTTCTATTTTCTTCCCTCAGCTTGGATCCGAGAAACTGCTGGCTTAATCCGTATCTACTGGAAATGGCATGCTTTTATCATCGGAAGTCTGCTGCTTCGCTACCTTTTCTTCCTATTTTAGACATTATTTTCATTGTAAAAATCCTTATAAAAAGGTATAATCAAGGTAAGAAAAAAATGGAGGTCCGTCTATGATGAAATTTACCATTGATAAAAGTTTAGCAGAACTTGGCATTAAGAGTGTGGTCCTTGGCATTGCTAGAAACGTTGATCCTCAAGCACCTTTATCAGAAGCTTTTCTCCAAAAACAGAAGGAAGCCGAAAACTGGGCTTTGAATTGCAATCTAGCGGAAATCACTGACCATCCGACTATCCAGGGCTACTGTGATTTACTGCAGAAAGTGGGGCGCAGTGTTAAAAAGAACCCACCAACTGTACCAGCTCTGATCCGCAATATCCAACACCGCGGCTCCATTCCAAGAATTAACAGTGTCATTGATATTTATAATGTGGAATCCTTGCATTCTCTTCTGGCTATCGGTGGGCATGACCTTGATAAAATCGGTGATGAGATTGAGTTTACTGTCAGTCAGAAGGACGATGTTTTCTTCCCTATCTTATCTAAGGAGAAGCATGTAGCTCCGACAGACTATGTCTACCGAGATGAAAAAGGCATCCTTGCTTGGCTTGATGTCCGTGACAGCGACCTTTATAAATTTGATGATAGCACCAAAAACGCCATTTTCATTATCCAAGGAAATGCCCATACATCTGTCCAAATGCGACTAGACGCCCTCGAACGCATTCACCAGGATTTAGCAGCAGCCATGCCAAATCTCGAATTTGAAACCCATGTCATTCAAGTAGACGATCTTTAAGCAACTTTTCACCCGACAAGCTTTTAAGGTAAAAACCCATCAATTATAAATCAAAAAGGAAACTCAGCTGAGTTTCCTTTTTTGTATGTCTAGGCTTCTTTCTTATCCGAAAATTGACTCATATACAAGTCATGATAGAATCCCTTGTCGGCCAGCAGCGACTCGTGATTGCCCTGCTCAATGATTTGTCCATCCTTGAGCACCAAAATCTTGTCTGCTTCTTGGATAGTAGACAAGCGGTGCGCAATGACAAAGCTCGTCCGCCCCTGCATGAGAGTTTTCATGGCTTTCTGAATCAAGAGCTCCAAACGAGTGTCAACTGACGAAGTCGCCTCGTCCAAAATCAAAATTTTAGGATCTGCCAAGAGAGCCCGTGCGATCGTCAGGAGCTGCTTTTGACCTAGCGAAATATTGCTAGATTCCTGATTCATTTCCATATTGTAGCCACCAGGTAAGGTGCGGATAAAGTGGTCGACATTGGCTGATTTGGCTGCTTCCACAATCTCCTCGTCGGTAGCATCAAGGTTACCAAAGCGAAGATTTTCCTTGATAGTTCCTTCATAAAGCCAAGCGTCCTGCAGAACCATACCAAATTGCTTGCGATAGTCTTGGCGGGACAGCTGACGAATATCGTGGCCGTCCACGCTGATAGAGCCCTTGGTCACATCGTAGAAACGCATGAGTAGGTTGATCAGAGTCGTCTTACCAGCTCCAGTCGGACCGACAATAGCCACCATTTCACCCGGCTGGACTTCCAGATTAAAGTTGCGAATCAGCGGCTTGTCTGCCACATATTGGAAATCTACATTTTTGAAGCTGACTTGACCAGTCGAGTCCTTATCTAGCTGAATAGTATTATCCATGACTTCATCTGGCTCATCCAAAATCTGGAAAATCCGATCCAGCGAAGACTTGGCACTCTGGAGCTGACCTGCCAGCTGGGTAAGGTTTTGGATAGGCTGATTGACCTGCCAGACGTACTGGACAAAAGCTTGCATATTACCGATGGTCAATTGACCAGCAATAACCTGCAAACCACCCACCAGAGCCACGATGAGATAGGTTAAATCCGAAATCGCATTAAGAACGGGCATCATGAGCCCTGAGATAAAGCTGGCTTTAAAGCCGACTTCCTGCAAGTTTTGAGTAATAGCTCGAAAATCCTCAGCCGAAGTCTCTTCCCGACCATAAAGCTTGAGAACATTGAAGCCTGACAGATTTTCCTGGACGAAGCCATTCATAGCGCCCAACACATCCGCCTGCTGCTTAAAGTAGGGCTGGGATTTTTTGAGGATAAATCTAGCTCCCAAATAGGTCAGAGGAATGCTGACGATAACGATCAAGGCCAGCTGGAGATTCAGATACAAAACCATCCCGATGACCAAAATCAGGGTCATGACGGCATTGACCACCTGCAAAAAGCTTTGTTGGAGAGCATTTGAGACGGTTTCCACATCGCTGGTGAAGCGCCCAATCAAATCACCAAACTGGTGCTTGTCAAAGTACGAAACAGGAATTTGATTGATTTTATGACTGAGCTCATTGCGCATGTCGCGAACGGTGCTCTGCACAGCATTGGTCATGAAATAGTTAGAAAAGTATGAACCAATCTCATAAAAAAGGGCACGAATAAAGTAGAGCAGCATGATCCAAGCAACATAGCTACTATTGATGGCTGCACCGGGTACTCCCTTGGCCATATCCAGCAGATTTTGCGTCAGTTCTGTAATGGCAAGCCCTAGGACAAAAGGCTCTAGGACACTCATGACCACGCTGACAATCTTGAGGAAGACTGCAAGAAGTACGGCTGCTTTATAGACTTTTAGATAGCCCCATAAGCGGACAAAACTATTTTCTTTCATCTCTTCCTCCTATTCTTCTGTTAGTGATTGGCTATTGAGCTGGGAATTAGCAATTTCGCGATAGATAGCATTATTTTCCATCAGCTCCTCATGTCGGCCTCGACCCACGATTTCACCCTTGTCTAAGACAATGATTTGATCCGCATCCATAATGGTGCCGACCCGCTGAGCCACGATGAGAACCGTTGCATCCTGAGTCACTTCCTTGAGTCGGCGGCGCAAAGTCGCATCCGTTTTGTAGTCCAGAGCCGAGAAGGAATCATCAAAGATATAAATATCCGGCTCCTTGACAACCGCACGCGCAATGGACAGACGTTGCTTTTGACCACCAGATAGATTGCTGCCGCCTTCGGCCAAATGGGTCTCGTAGCGCTCTTCTCTGCTTTCGATAAAGTCGCGAGCCTGAGCCACATCTGCTGCTTGATTGAGCTCCTCAGAGCTAGCATCTTCCTTACCATAGCGGATATTTTCAGCGATCGTCCCGGTAAATAGCAGAGCTTTCTGCGGGATAAAGCCAATCTTCTGACGGAGAGCTTTTAGATTATAAGCGCGGACATCCACACCATCCACCAAAATCTTGCCCAAGGTCACATCATAGAAACGCGGAATTAGCTGAACCAAGGAAGACTTACCAGAACCTGTTGAGCCGATAAAGGCGATCGTTTCCCCCGGCTTGGCCTTGAAGGAGATATTATGCAGGACAGGATTTTCCGTCTCACCTGGATAGGCAAAGGTTACATTGTCAAATTCCAGATAGCCATGAGTCGCAGTTTCCGTGATCCCATTCTCATTTGGATCGATGGAAATCGGCATATCCATGACTTCCTTCAGCCGCTCGCTAGAGACCGCCGTCCGTGGATACATGGTAAAGAGACTGGACAGGAGCAGGAAGGACAGAAGGGCATGGAAACTGTACTCGATAAAGGCAACCAAATCCCCGATTTTCAACTCGCCACTGCCTAGTGGTTTCAGGGCAAACCAGACAATAGCCACAATCATGGCAATAATAATCTGTACAAAGAGAGGCTCCGTCAAACCTGTCAATTTAAAGAGACGGTTGGAATTCTCCGCATAAATTTCATTTTCATTAGCGAAGCGCTCTTCCTGAAATTCCTCACGGGCAAAGGCTCGAATGACCCGCAGACCAGTCAGATTTTCCCGAGCATACTGGTTGATCTTGTCCAGCGTCTTCTGCTGCTTTTCAGACAGGGGACGCGTCTTGACCGCCACATACCAGACTACGATTGCCAAAAAAGGCACTGAAATCGCCACAATCCAAGCCATGGACGGACTGGTCAAGAAAATCATGAGGATGGACGACAGCATCATGATAGGCGTGATAGCTCCCATCTTGAGCGTTTGCTCAGCAAACTGCATAAGGACAAAGGCATCACTGGTAATCCGCGTCACCAGCGAAGAAACGCCAATCTGCTCATACTCATGATGGGAATACTCCTGCAGCTTGTCATAGAGATCATTCCGCATATCCCGCACCATGCTGGTCGTTAATTTCCCAGCGGCATAGGAAAGGACGATCCGCCCTAAAATCCCAAGGATAATAACCAGCAGCATGATAAAGCCCCAGAAATACAGGCGTTCCTGATCACCCTGGTTAATCCCTTCGTCAATCATGCGCGCCAAAACCGTTGGCAGCCCTAGATTGACCACTACAAAAAAGATGGCCGCCACAAAATCCAGCACCAGCCACTTGGGGTAGCGTTTTAAATATGACCAAATGTAAAGCATAATCCCTCCATTTTCTATAATAATAAAAAAGCACTGAAGAGTACTTTTATACAGAAAAGAGCGCGCAAATGCACGCTTTATTAAGAATATTATAGCAGAAATATGAAAAATCGTAAAGACTGACACTGATATCTTTTCTTTCAACTCATATGATGCTTTAAGAATATAGCACTTAGAATGATTTCTTACGCCCTAATAAAAAAACAATTACAAAAAAGAACCCGAGAACTATTTTGTCTCAGTTTTTTTGTGGCCAAGAGACTATTGACCCAGACTCTTGGTGGGAAATGAAATCATTTTCCACCCTATTTCGCTTTTTGACATTGCTCAAAACCTTGCTACGCTGGGATTTCGCAATGTAATTGCATACCCTTATTATTTAAGAGTTACTTCAAATTGTTTCACCATTGTATTCATCATGAGTACCTCCTATATAATAGATATTTTTTGTCAGATTGTAACCCTGACAAGTTCAGTATAGCAGAACAAAAGAGATTTTTACTGCAAAGTCTTTAAATGTACGATTTTCATCACGATAAGAAAACGAGCATCTCCAACTATGGAATACTCGTTTTTTTGATAGTTAGAAGTGGGGTTGTGCCTAGCCTCTATGTAACATGCTCAAAACTTTTTAAAATACATTAATATTAAAAGAGCTAATAACCTAATGAAGTGTCAAATGTTGCTAACTCCACTTATCTTCAAATTTAAATAGACACATTATCGGAGTTATCAGTAAGAAAAAATCTAACCAATTTAGATAATTCATAACATAGGATATAATACCAGCCATAACGAAAAGGTACAAAGCTGTACGATATCCTCTCTTTGGATTTTTATCAGCCTTAGTGTTAAAAATGATGTACACACAACAAATTGCAATGAGTATAAGTTGAATCATAGTTTCATTTAACATATTAACATCCATTCCTTTTTTTAACTATTTTGGGGGCCTCAATCCATAAACTACAAAGCCACCTACGATAGCCCCCCTGTTGCGCAAATCAAGTAAGCTTGAGGGCCTCCAGTAATACAGGATTGTCCTGCCTGAAATGCACCCCAAAAGTTAGACAAAAAATATTAGCTTCTAAAAATTATATAGTGGGCAAAATCACTGTAGGAATTATGAAGCCTATTTAATTGTTTACCTTTGACAAATCATGAGATTGTACAAAAGGTTCTCTTCTACTCTCAAGACCTCAGTGAGCATAATGATTCTATCGACTCTTACTCTTTCATTTTCAATGAAAAAAACCATCTATAGACTCATCAAAGCAAGGATAGATTTCCCTAACTCACTACAATTCACAAAAAATCAAAGAGCCCACCAAACTTTCGTTTAGTGGGCTCTTGGTGGGGAATGAAATCATTTACCACCCTATTTCGCTTTTTGACATTGCTCAAAACCTTGCTACGCTAGGATTTCGCAATGTAATTGCGTACCCTTATTATTTAAGAGTAACAGTTACACAATGCCTATAAACGCTGATATAATCAGTTTTTTCTTATCCTTAGTTAGTTTAGTGGGCTCTTGGTGGGGTTTGACGATACCCCAAATTTATAAAGGGCTTGAGTTATCTCTCTTCCACCAGTCGCTTTTTGACTATCATACAAATGGGAATAGGTGTTAAGTGTTGTCGCCTTATCAACTCGTCCAGAGCGTTGCGACACATAAAGAACATCTTTCCCTAATACATTTATCAAAAAACTATCGTGGGAGTGTCGCAATCCTTTTCCAGTAATTACTTCAACTCCTGCCTTTTTCGCTTGTCTTTTTAGAATACGACTTAGTGTGCATTTGCTTAACGGTTTGCCAAATCGTGCAAGAATATAACTGTTATCACCATTTTCTACTTGCATCTTTTTCCACCGTTGTAACACTTCAACTGTTTCATCATCAAGCTCAATCCACCTAAAACCCGCTTCTGTCTTCGTTTGATTTTTACGAGTATAAACACCTTTACCTTCATACTCTAGTGTACTCTGAACATGGAGCAATTTTCTATCAAAATCAATATCAGACCATATCAAACTTAGCCCCTCAGATACTCGAAGACCCGTGAAGAAATAAAGCCAAATCGCTGTAAATCTATGCAGTTCTTCGTAATCTGTTAAGTCAAAGGTTCCAATAACTTTTCTAAAGTCGTCCAATGTCCAAAATTTTGTATCTGGTCTTGAACCTTTAGGATTATCTAACATCTTACACGGAAATTCTTCAATGATTTGCAGGCGTTCAGCATAACCCAAACATTGCTTAAAGCGAATCCACACACCTTTAGCATAATTGGGGGAGTATGTATCAATCAAATGTACTCTGAATTGCTCACAATCCCTAACGGTTATAGCTGATAACCTCTTTTGTCCGAAAACTTCAATAAACATTTTATGATGAGTTAGAGCCGTTTTGTAAGTCACCGATTGGACTGTTTGCCTGTAATAAGGAAGATAAATTTCTTCCATATAATCAGCAAAGGTCATATAATCTCCGTTCCTATTTTGAGACATTTGAAATTCTGCTCTTACTCGACACAATTCATCATAAGCTTGCTTTTCACTCTTAAACGGATTTCCAAACTGGTCTTTATAGCTTTTCTTGCGTTGTCGCTTGCCAGTTAAGTCGTTAGCCTTAAACTCTGTTTGATAGTAAATTCTTCCTTGTTTATCACGAGATACACCACGATATCTTTTACTTGCCATTTTCAGTTCCTTTCTATTCATCAAAAGGTAACTGAAAACCTAGCAAATCTTCTACGATATAAGTCGGAGCAAGGTCAAGTCTTGAATTATCAAAGGGCGATTTTCTTAATTCTACCAAATTATCTGAAGAATTTCTAGCATTTTCAAATTTTGCTGCTGCTATCGCCTTAGCCTTTCTTATAATATCCCTTGCTGTGTGTTTTGGAAAACCAAGTTCCATAATATCCTTATGATTAACTGTCTTCATAATCTTAACCTTTCTATGATATAATGGAATTACCAAAAGGTATTCCATTTTATCTTTTGTTATTCATTTGGCTTGTCGGCTGCTCCGCTAAAAGTATCTGACAAGCTTTTTACTTTGTCGTAAAACTCTGTAGTATATTCTTTTATTCCATAGGGTGTTTCATGTGTTGTTGTCTTAGAAAAATTGGGTGGCCTATAAATTTTAAAAGCTTTCATCAGTTCTCCTTTGGTCGCTGTTATTTCTAAGGGTTTCTCTATTCCTCTACTAGTTCGATAGACTCTAATCCCTTTAGGATACATGTATAATCTTGCACCTTTAACAATTGCCTTGCTATTTGAATCATCATTTCCCAGTTGAAGATTTGATAAGTATGATATTAGATAATTTCCAATCTTATCCGCACTTTTCAATCTCTTGGTCTTAGTAAAACCTCTTCCCCACAAGTCTGCAAGAATAGCATTCGGAATCATCAAAATTGAATCATTCTTCATCAATACATGTAAATGCCATCGCCCACTTGCTTGTGGTTCAATTACTGCAATATAATCAATGCGACCATACTTTTTACGAACTCGCCTAATGAAAGCTTTAAAATCTTTATAAACCTCTTCTGCTTCGATAACATGCTTTCCATATGTCAGTGTTACCCAAAGTTGGTTCATGCCTCCTTTAAAATTATGAGCCACCAGTCTTCTTAATTTCTTCATCGTTTGTTGAACAGATTTCAAATTATCAGACCGTGTACTATTTGAAGTCTGCATGTCATGAATCTCTCCAGTTTCAAGATTTACATAGCGCCGTCCACTAATAACTTTAATTTTTTGTTTTTGTTGACCATTTGCGGTAGTAATTTCAACTGTACCTCCATAAATATAAGATTTTACAATTTTTGCATTGCTTATTTCAGTCATACAATCCTTATCCTTCTCTAATGTTTGACGCTTATCAAGTTAATAGCAAGCAGAAGCTTGCTTCTGCTTGCGCACATCTTATCAAGCGAAGAAAGACGAACACTCCGTTTGCTTTAGCTCTCCGAGCCAAGCATCTCTATTCTTCGCTTTCAAAGATGTTACCCGTATAATAGTCTTCTAGCTCGGCTATAAAATCAAAATCATCATCAAAAAAAGGTGTTTCAAAATAGATAGGCTCAGTTGTTTGACCTGTAATTGAAATGTAGCCACTACCAACACTGACTGAATCATAGTAATTAAAATCAGCAGTATCAAAAATCATTCTATAGCCATCTTTTGACATCTTCCCAAGCGCTACACGGCACCCTAATTGGTCTCGGATTGCCCCATCTAAAATTTCAGCATCTGCCCTTTGCATACTTAACTCAACAAAACAACCTGCTTGACGTCCTTTCATAATGAGAGCGTATAGATATTCCTTAGCTTCTGTAAGTACCTTTTTATCAGCGGTTTTCATAAATGCTGTTACTTCATCAAAAAATATGACAATTGGGGGTAAATCAAAATCAACAAATTTTTTTCCAAAGGCAGTTTTATCTGAAAAATATTGTTCATATCTCTGCTCCATTTGTTCATTCACTAATCGCAATATTTTACAAATTTGAGCATGTGATACACCAATATGAGAGGGCGGAAAACCCTCAGCATATTGAAGTAAACTTAAATCAGCATTTTTAGGGTCACAAATAAATATGTCAGCTTTCATCTTAGCATAAGCTAAGATTTTTGAATTAATAAACATAGTCTTACCAGAACCAGTTGAACCAACAGTCAATCCATGACTTACTTTTGAAATATCATACCTGATTTTTTCTGTCAATTGGACTACCGTATCATTAATGTATTTCTGTCTCTGAGACTTTGAAAAAATTAGACGGTTATCAGAGCTAACTTCAAAAACATAATCAGTCTGAAAAGCTTCTTCTTTTGTTCTAATTAGTTTCAATTTAAGAAATGCTTGAAGACCCTCGCCGATTTCGCCGACTAAATCATCTATTAAATCACCATTTTTATAAGCTCTTATTACTATGCAATCTTTTTTATCTATCCAATCTAGTTCTAGAGAATCTGTTATCACTTCTTTACCATTGAATGTTTTTTCTGTTTCATATAAGTGATTTTTCAAAATGAATTCCTTTAATTTTTTTCGATTTATATAGACTTTATGTCTATATAAACCGAAAATATAAAGTAAACTCAAGATTGCTACGATACTGTAGAAATAGAGATTATAAGCATTTCCGAAAAAATTGATAAAAATAGGGTTAAAATACTTATAAAACAGAAAAATAACAATATATGAACAAAGCATGAACGAGAGATTTGCCCAGAACGGGTAGTTCCATTTTGCACTAACACGTCTCATTTCTTATCTCCTTCAGCATTTGTAGATGTTACATCAGCGTGAATTGATAGTTGATTTTGATACTCTCCAAAAATTGTCGCTTTGACAACATTTACTATCTTACATTCAGTACGCAACGATTCAAATTTTTCAAAATCAGCTATAGATTTATTTGCTACAGTTACAATAATTTGCTCTCCTATATTAGTATTAGAATTTTGATAATCTGTTTTATCTTCTAAAATCAACAGTATTACTTTTACAGCACCACTTTCTGTTTGTTTTGCGTTTAAGAAGAATAATTTCTTCTTTTCAAAAAAATCTTGATGTTTAAAAACTAGAAAACTACGTAAATTTTTTAGCATATTATTTTACCTTTCAAAATCGAAGTAAGAAACAGCAATTTCTTACTTTATAGATTTAGAATGATTTGCAACTCATTCTGACAACCATTGAAATTTTGCTGAACTTCAATTCATAAATAGTTTATCAAAGAAAAAATTCATCAATTCTATATTCTTAAAGATTTTGGGATTTTTTGATATAATTAATATATGAAAAATATTTTTGAAGAAAAATTAAGCTCACTACTAAAGATAATTAAATGTGAGGTAGGTATAACTGCAAAACAGATTACAACTGAACTAGGATTTTCTAAAAACACCCTAACAAATTGGAAAAATGGGACAATACCTAAAAAATCTAAACTGATTAAATTTCTTTCATATGTTGAAAGTTTACAAGATAGAATAGGATATAATGAGGAATTAGAGGATTTTTTGATTTTATTTACACCAGATGATGAGATAGAACAACAGAAGAAATATAATAAAACGAATATACAAAAAAATAAGGAAACTTTTAAATCAAACTTTAATAACTTAATAGACTTTCTTAATAGTGGTCTAAATTTTCACTCATCTATCTATAATATAACTGATTTACAAAAGCAAGAATTAGAATCAAATTTACCAAATAAATATGAAATAGACTCTATCCAAAAATGGTTAGCATCTGAATTGAAAGTTAGTGAATCTCAAATTTCTAATTGGAAAAATGGAAAGACCTTTCCGACTTTAAAGAATCTACAAAAAATTCATAATTTCTGCAACCTGCAAAGTGATACTACCTTTATTTTAGTTGATATTCCCAAAAAAGACTTTCGCCCTCTATTTTTAAAAAGTCTAGAATACGAAAGACACTTAACAGAATTTAAACAGAATTATTTAAAGTTTATAAAAGAACTTATTATAAAATCGCAGCATATTGGTGATTTCAGCTCTGCCATTGAACAAAATCACTGTTTACTAACTAATAAAGATGAAGCTTTAAATAATATTCGAAATAGAATCTTTGCTAAAAATATAATTTTTCTAAACAAGGCTTTCAATAAATGTTTAACAAATAATTCTATCTCTTTTATAGAATGGTTATTCCAAAAAATCGCTAAATATAGAAAATTTGATTTACATTTAAATGAAGAAATTAAAAATGTTAAGGATTTAAAGGATATTGCAGATAAAATTGAGTATGCTTTTAAAATACTAGATGATAATAGAACATCAGAGTTAGAAAAATGGTTAGAATCCCCTTTTTTCCTAAAATTAGTTGTTAAGTATTTAAAAGAAAAAGAACCATGCAATGAAGAAGAAGAAATTAAAATATGTTTAAAAGACCAACTAAATGTAGAACATGATAATCTAAACAATTTATGTAATTTATTCATTGAGTTAGATTTTGAAAATGATTATTATGCTGTTGAACAATTCTTTAAAGAATTCAGGGACTTATTGTTATATAGGGATTATTCTCCTAAATATCTTGAAAATTTAATTCCCACATCCCTATCTCTGGAAACAGACGTTATATCTCAACAATTACAAGCCAATTTTCAACTATTGTCAGATTTTATTGAAAATTACATCATTGGTAATGAAGTCGAATTAAACTATCTAAATTTAGCAACCCCTTTATTTAAAAAACTACTAAATATAGATAATATTCAAAATTGGAATATTATGCTAGAAACCAAACTAGATTTTTCATTATTAGATGAGTATCAGAAACTGTGTGCTGAAATACTTGAATTGTAACGAACAATAAATGTATGAATGAAAATATCACAAAAACAGCTCTATAAATTTATAGAGCTGTTTTAGTAAGTCTTTAATTAGTATAGATAGTTATTTTTTCTGTAAGGTCACTGAACCAAATCCACCACCCCGAACTGTTAACGAATTTCCCGAAACAGAGTAGTATAATTGTGAATCTTCTCTACCTGCAAAATTAAATGTCTTACTTTCCCTATCAATAGTAAATTCTATATTATTTAAAGCAAGATTTAGTGCAGCGTTATCATCGCCAGCCTGAATTTTCACACGCCCCTTGTTCCCGTTAATTGTAATCATCATACTTGCTCCGTCTTCTTTGTAGGTATAAGTCCCATCTAAATCGCTTTTAGATGAGCAGGCAACTAAAAAAATCGCCATCAGCATTGTTACCACAAATACTACTATTTTCTTGAAATTATTCATTCTCTACAGCCACCTTTATTTTATTCTTTATTATCTGAATGTCCTACTTGATAAAAGCTAACATTTTTTGGTTTTTTAACATACGTATCTACCGTTAATTCCATATTATTTTCTGGTTGCTTAGTCACAAAAGATAGAGAAGCAGTACCTACAAATCCCATGAAATTAGTATTACCTACCTTTTTTGTAGCAAGCGGTATTTGATTTGTAGTTAAGTTAAATCCGTCTTCTTTTATCATAAAGTCATCATAAACTTTATTTTCATAAATTAGATTATAAGTTTTAAACTGTAAAACTTCATACTCTGTCTTCTCAAAATCTTCATCAGTGTAAGATTCTAACAAATATTCGTCACCTTTTTTATTGACAAGTCTCTCCTCTAACTGACTTAATTTTTTTAACGCATGAGTTTTATCAGAACCATCTGTTAAAGTCTGCATCTCTAAATTAATTTTAGCTCTTAAAATTGTATAATGTATCTTTGCACTCTCTATTTTTTTCGCTAGATTAATAATCTCTGAATCTGAGGATTTTGCGACTTCAGCAAGTGTCAAAGCATTTATTGATGGCACTTGAATAACACCATCTTGATTTCCATCTTCTGTATCGTATTTCTTTATAACATCTATTAAATTATCCATCGTAATTTTAGTGATGGTATCAGTCTCATTGAAATCATCTAATAAACCTTGCGCGATATTTCCTGAAGAATAAAGATTCCTTCCTAGATAATCTTTTTCATAGTCCTTCGCAGATATTGATGAGAGACTAGTCTCTGTAGACGTATTGTAATAAGTTGTCTTTCTATCTTGTACTAAAAACAATTCCTTCACTTTCCCGTCTTGAGAAACACTATCTACTGCATACCAGATTTGTGCTTCTTTATCACTTTGGTTCAGATATTCACCCAGACCTACTTCTTTCTTTTCTACAACCTTCTTTTCAGTGTTTTCAGTAGTTTTACTTTCTGATTTTTCTTTACTATTTGAACATGCTCCCAACAGCAGAGAAACCGAGAATAGGGCTAGACTTGCGGTTACTATTTTGTTTTTCATAAAAACTCCTTTTTAAAATCTTTTTCATAATTATACTCAATAAATTGAGTATAGTCAATAGATTGGTTGTGATATTGTCTTTATATAATAAAATTATTATATGCGAGAGTAACTATGGCAATTTCTTACAAACCTTTTTATCAAACATTACTACGAAAAGATGTGAGTGAGTATTATCTCATTAAAATAGAAAAAATATCTGCTAACACACTTTATAGAATGAAGCATGGAGAATCTATTACGACAAAAACCATTGATAGATTATGTGAAATATTGGAGTGCGATGTTGAAGATATAATTGAA
This sequence comes from uncultured Streptococcus sp., assembly GCF_938036805.1. Classification (GTDB taxonomy): domain Bacteria; phylum Bacillota; class Bacilli; order Lactobacillales; family Streptococcaceae; genus Streptococcus. The sequence goes on along the minus strand of NZ_CALHWC010000225.1, from coordinate 543 downwards.
TACATTAATACTGAGGAATAAAAAAAGAGGAAGTCAACAAAACACTGATTTCCTCTTTTCATTGTTGCAAATTGGTTTACTCCGCAATCTAACCTTTGATGGTTATAAATAAACCCCACCAAGAATAAATCTTAGTGGGGTTTTGGTGGGGAATGAAACTATTTCCCCACTATTTTAATCGCCCTAAGCGACTTGAAAACCTTGATTTACTAGGCTTTCGCAATCAAATTGCGTACCCTTATTATTTAAGAGTAACTGAAGCTCCAGCTTCTTCCAATTTAGCTTTGATTTCTTCAGCTTCTGCAGTTGGAACGCCTTCTTTGATGACACCTGGTGCACCATCAACAAGTTCTTTAGCTTCTTTAAGGCCAAGACCAGTGATTTCACGTACAACTTTGATAACGCCAACTTTTTTGTCACCAGCAGCTGTCAATTCAACGTCAAATGAATCTTTAGCAGCGCCAGCGTCAGCAGCACCAGCTGCAGCAACAGCTACAGGAGCAGCTGCAGTTACACCAAATTCTTCTTCGATAGCTTTTACAA
>NZ_CALHWC010000224.1 GCF_938036805.1 uncultured Streptococcus sp. | reverse complement strand
CCTCTAAAACTACCTTTAACTCAATAACTTAAAAGGGAAAGGCAACCTCTCCCTCTTACCTCTCCCTTATTCTCTATATCACCGTGCTGCTAAAGTCTATTAAATATTCCTCTAATTCTCGCAACAGGCTTTTACGTCCCTTAAAACGCTCATCGCCTAGTAAGCGATGGTATAACTCTAGTTGTTCTTTGTCTAACTTGGAAGTGTAGGCTGCTAACGAACTTCGAAGAGCGACTAAATCATCTAAGGCTAGTTCGCGCTTGCTCAGTCTATGACTAATGGTGCTGACTTCCTCATAGCATTGACGATCGAAGCGGCGTTTTTGGCTCTCTTGCTTTCGAAGAATGTCATGAATATGATTCCGAAATTTTGTCTTGAAGTAGCGATAGAGGCGACTTTCGTCTTGACTGATATCTGGATGGCTTTCTTCCAGCTGGTGATAAACCAGCATCCCCTCTTGTTCCCAGTCACTACTCTCCCATAAATGCACATAATAGTCCCGTGCGCAGCGCCGGACAATCCACTGCACTTTCTTATAGCGTTCCTTGAAGTTCATGTTATCTCCTTTTTCTTTGATAATATGATTCTACAAGAAAATCTTCTCCTTCAGGCCTCCTCTCCCTATCCTGTCTATTTTAAACCCCAACTGGTACCTAACAAAAAATTTTTCGACATCTCAGGATTATTTTGGGACATGTTAGACTTTACAGAATAAAAAATAGCTTGATTACCAATTGGTAATCAAGCTATTTCAATTAGAAAAGCATCTCTTATTTTTCTTCCATTTTGGACTTAATTTCATCATAAGAAAGGGCATGTGCTTCTCGTTCTAAGTCTTTCTCAGACTCTTCCGGCATCTGGCCAGTTTCATAGAGAGATTTAATTTGAGTGCTATCAAGCGTTTCATATTTAAGGAGCGCTTCAGCAATCAATTTGTGGGTTTCACGATTTGCTTGAATGATTTCTGCAGCTTTATCCCGAGCTTCATTTAATAACTTACGTACTTCCTCATCAATTTCATATGCTGTTTGCTCTGAAATTGATTTTTGCGGACTGGCTGCGCCAAACATAGCATGGTTACCTTCATATTGAACCGGGCCAAGTTTTTCACTCATACCGTACTCAGTAACCATTGCACGCGCCATCTGTGTAGCTTGTTCAAAGTCATTTGAAGCTCCTGTCGTTTGGACATTAAAGATAATCTCTTCAGCTACACGACCACCCATCAAACCTGCTAATTGCTCTTTCATATCTTCTTTAGAAAGAAGCATTTGATCTTCTTTAGGAAGTGCAATCATGTATCCGCCTGCACGTCCACGTGGTACGATGGTTACTTTATGAACGACACGCGCATTTGATAGAACAAGTCCGACAATTGTATGTCCCGCTTCATGATAAGCGACAATCTGACGATCACGCTCTGAAACTGTCTTATCTTTCTTAGACGGTCCTGCGATTACTCTGTCTTCTGCTTCATCAATATCATCTGCATCAATAACTTTCTTATTACGACGAGCAGCAACTAAAGCTGCCTCATTCAAGACATTTTCCAAATCAGCACCAACAAAGCCAGGTGTCTGTTGGGCAACTAATTTCAAATCAACGTTTTTAGCTAGCGGTTTATTCTTAGCATGAACGCGAAGAATAGCTTCCCGACCTTTCACATCAGGGCGACCAACCAAAACTTTTCTATCAAAACGACCTGGACGTAAAAGAGCTGGGTCAAGAACGTCTGAACGGTTTGTCGCAGCAATTACGATAATTCCTTCATTACCTTCAAAACCATCCATTTCAATCAAGAGCTGATTGAGGGTTTGCTCCCGCTCATCATTACCGCCACCGAGGCCAACACCACGCTGACGACCGACGGCATCAATTTCATCGATGAAGATAATTGCAGGCGCTGCTTTTTTCGCATCTTCAAATAAAGAACGAACACGGCTTGCTCCGACACCAACGAACATTTCAACAAAGTCAGAACCTGAGATACTAAAGAAAGGAACTCCTGCTTCACCAGCAACCGCCTTAGCAAGCAAGGTCTTACCAGTTCCTGGAGGGCCTTCCAAAAGAACACCTGCCGGAATTCGAGCACCCAGCTTAGTATAACGTTTTGGATCTTTTAGAAACTCAACAACTTCAACAAGTTCTTGTTTTTCCTCTTCTGCACCAGCAACATCTGAGAAGCGTACTTTGATATCTTCTTTATTGGCAGCACGAGCTTTGTTACGTCCAAAATTCATAGCGCCACGAGCACCGCCACCGCCTTGATTCATCATAGACATAAAGATGAAGGCGATGATGATAAATGGAACCAAGGAAATTAAAAGATTAATCCACATTCCACTGGAGCTTTCACGCTTAATAGTCACTTCTGTCTCATGCTCAGCAGCTAGCTTTTGCAAATCAGAAACTGTTGTATCTGATGGCAAAACAACACTAGTAAATCTGCTAACTTTTGAGATTTCCGGACTGAAAAACAGGATTCCTGTTGTATCTTTTGATTCTTTAGGTTTTTTGTAAGTACCCGATACCTCGATAATACTACCATTTGGCTGGTAGCTCATCTCTGTAACATTATTATTTTGGATTTCTTTTACTAATTGGCTGTAGTTGATTTGCTGGCTACGGCCTGTCGCACTTCCTGTAAAGAAATACTGAAAACCTGTAACAAGGACTACAATAATTAGAATATAGAGAAAAGGATTTTTTATAAAACCATTATTTTGTTTATTTTTCATTTATATCTAGTAAACCTTTATTTTGTATAAACTTCTTCTTTCAAGACACCTATATAAGGAAGATTGCGATAATACTCATCATAATCTAGTCCGTAACCTACTACAAATTCATTTGGAATTGTAAAGCAAGTATAGTCTGCCTCAATATCAACAATGCGTCCTTCTGGCTTATCCAACAACGTAGCAATTTTTACAGAAGCTGCATTTCTTTCTTTGAATAAATTACACAAATTCTTCAAAGTTTGGCCAGTATCGATAATATCTTCGACAAAAAGAATATCACGACCAGTAATATCTTGATCAATATCTTTGATAATATTAATCACGCCACTACTAGTTGTACCGCCATGGTAACTAGACACCAGCATAAAATCTAATTCAATATCTGTATCCACGTGTTTGATTAATTCGGCCATAAAAGGAACTGATCCCTTCAAAATTCCTACAAAAATAGGCTTTTTACCTTGATAGTCTGCTGTCAACTGTTGGCCCAATTTTTTTGCCGCTGCTACGATTTCCTCATGAGAAACCAATACTTTTTTAATATCTTGTTCTAGCATAATTTTACCTATCTAATTTTCTGAATATAAAGTACAGTACTCATTATATCACTTTTTAATTCCTTACTCAAATCACTGATAGCGATATTTACAATTGCCAAGATCTGCTGATTTTGCTCAACAATAATCGCTTTTTCGCGTTCTTCAAATGGAATTTTTTGATCAATGAATAGTCGACGAAGTTTTTTGTGATGCCCCTTCAAACGAAGACAATCACCTGTTTTTCTGTGACGTAAAAGAAGTGGTGTTTCACGTGAAACTGCAATCGCTTGAACATTTCCACCCTCCAAAGGAGTGCCAAATGAGAATTGATAGTCCTCAAATTGAAGTTGATTACCACATTCTAACAGAATTGACTCCATTTTCAAATCAGACCTACGACTGATTTTTCTGATTTCAAAGTGCTTATAATCTTTAATCAACTCATATCCATCCTTCAAAGGGTGGATATAATTAGCCTTGGTTCGTAAAATGCCTAAGATTTCTGCAAATTGTTTTTTAGTTAGATTTAAAGAAGGAAATCTCTTTAAATATTCCTGCAGAAGAAAATTTTGTACCTCTGGAATTTGTCGTTCAAACACTTCAAGTTTTGTAATGTCCAATCCCTGCGTCAGATGAGACAAAGCTACCTGCAATTCCTCAACTTCTTTTCCTAAAGAAATCAGAGAATCCTTAAAGCGTGGATTTTCCTTTTCAAGACTGGGAAGATAGAGATTACGGATCCGATTTCTGAGATAGTCATTTTGAAAATTGCTCTCGTCTTCAAAATGCAAAATATCAGGAAAGTCTTGCTTATGAAAACAAAGCAGAGGTCGGATTAATTCCCCGTTTGCAAAGGGTTGAACCTCTGTCATTCCAGACAAGTGGCGCAGCCTTGCTCCTCTTATTAACCTCATAAACACCGTCTCGGCCTGATCATCAGCATGATGAGCCGTTACTAAGGCCGTGTAGCCTTCTGTCAGCATGATTTCTTTAAAAAAACGATAGCGAAATCGCCGAGCTTTTTCCTCAGAAAAATCACCAGAAAAATTTGAGCTGAAAAATTTCACACCAAGTTGCTGGGCAAAATTTGACAGCTCTTTTTCTTCCATATTTGACTCTGGACGTTGCTTGTGGTTGACATGCGCTATCCCCAGCTCAATCTCCAGCTCTTCCCTATTCTGGTACAAAAGATGGAACAAGGTCATCGAATCCAAGCCACCAGAAACTGCTACCAACACTTTCCGATGATTTTGAAAATACCGCTTTTCCTGCATTTGTTTGCGAAACTTCTGATCGATCATTTCAGAACTCCGTACACATCATCCGCGATTTTAGAAATTGTATCGTAATCCGAATTATTCGTAAAAATAGCAATGATAAATGGCGAATCCGCATACACAATAGCGACATCATGCTTGAAGTCGTAAGCATCACCAATTTTATGAGCTACTTTTACATTGATGTTTTTAGAAATTCGCTGATTGTCATAATTTGTCTGAGATAAGGCATCGATAATCATGCCATTTTGCTCATAGATCGCTTCCATGACATTGCCAGCCATTCGAGCAGAGGCTTGTCTGCTTTCCACATCCCACTTCTTGCCTACAATTTTTTCAATAGTATTTTGAAATTGGCTATCAGATTGATTGCTTGTATAGTAGGCAAGGATATTGTGGGCCACATTATCCGACTCTTTTGCTACACCATTGATTAAGTCCTGCACAGAATATTCCTTATCATTTGCTGATTTGGAAATACTGCCGCTTCCCTCAGGGTCATAGGCACCTGCAAAATCATTGACAGCAGCTATATATTTTAACTTTTTATCCAAAGAAAGGCTATGATTATTTAGTTGCTTCTGGGCATAGTAAAGATAAGGAATTTTCGTCACACTAGCTGAGTACATTTGTTGATCTGGATTGATACCTGCTTCTTTGCCCGTTTCTAGCTGTTTTACATAAATAGAAAAATCAGCTTTTTTGTACTTAGAATTTAGAATCTCCTGAACCTTTTCCATCCGATTATCTTCTTGGGAAAGAAAATCAACAGAAACCCAACCTTGACCCTCTATTTTAGCGTATTCTCCCTTAGCTGTTTGAGCAATTTGTACTACCTTTACTTTGCTGTAAGCAGGTAGTTTGGCTGCAAGCTTTTTAGAAGAATTGATTGGGATAGTATCGTAGAGCACATAGTTAGGGACCAGCCATTTGTCCTGTTTGACATCTGTGATAGACTGAACCGTATCCTCATAAATGCTATTCTTATCTGCAATTACAAACTGGCCATTCTTTAATTTAAAGATAGGAATCCCAGCCTCATTCACGTGCAACTCTGTCAGCTCTAGTAGTTGATCTGGCAGAAGTTTCCCAGCTACCTTAGTCAAAGTAGCATCTGTAAAAGTAGGCGTTTCTTCATAAACATTAGGATTTGTAGGGATACTCGTATGGTAACGGCCATAAGCTGTACCCGTCAGCTGATACTTTTCTTCTTCGTCTAAAACAAGTTCCTTTTCAGTACTGATTGCTGTTTGACTGCTCCATAAGGCTGGCAGTAAAAATATCAGCAAAAGTAACTTACGCATGACCTCCCCTTTCCTTTTTTGTTTCTTGAAGTTTTAAAGCTTGATTCTTTTCGGATAATTCTGCTAGTTTTTCATCCGAAAAAGATAAAAATTTCTCTATATTTTGAAGTAAATTTTCCATGATTATTGTGGTAACAAATCTGGTGTTGTGTAAATGTATTCTCCTTCTTTTGAAAAAGAATACTTGGCACGAGCATATTTGGCAGCATAGCTATCATCTTTCAACTTAGTAGCGATATCAGACTGATAGCTCTTTTCTTCACCTAATTTTTTATATTTTTTTTGTAGTTGTGCATATTGAGCACGACGATTGAGTAATGTTTCGTAACTTTGGTATAAATTATAGGCTGGAAGAATAAAAAGTAGCATAACTAAAATTAGAACCCATCCCATAAAACGATTTCGTTTCCGACGCTCCTCATCGAGGTATCTGCGACGCTGATTTTCATCTTGGATAAAGCGATTATTTATTTGAACAATATTTCTAGACATTTTCTTCAATCCTTGTCTCACTGATAATTTCATACATTTTAGCGGCATCTTCTTTTTTAGTACTGTCTTTCATCTCAAGAACCCGCACTGTTAATAGCTTATTGCCAAAACGAACTTCAATTTGATCATTGATTTTCAAATCTGTCGAACTTTTTGCCAAGATTCCATTTACCTTGATACGGCCTTTATCTGCTACCTCTTTAGCTACAGGGCGCCGCTTGATAATGCGTGATACCTTTAAATATTTGTCTAATCTCATAGTCTTTTCCTCGATTTTCTCTTAATATTCTATCATTCTTTTGAAAGAAACCAAGCCAAAAAGCTGAAATTTTACCGAATTGTAATGTTTATTCAGCTTTTCGATTCTTGATTTCTACCAGTTTTTCACCAAAGTTCAGCAAATTTTCCAAAATCTCGAAATCTTTTTTCTTCCGAACATCAAAAACGACTTCGATCAAGCCTTTCTGTTCACCAATTCGAGCTTTTAGATTTGTCGCTGACAAGGCTTCAAAATAATCCTGGGTCAGATAGATTTGCTGAGAGATTTTTTCAAAACGAATGGTGACAGACTCTTGCTTCCGCTCAGCAAGCGCAACAAAAGCCTGATCAAGATAGGACTTGACTAAGCCAATCTCTAATAGGTAAGCCACTACGTCCGGATATTCTCCAAAACGGTCAATCAATTCATCTTGTAGATGTTCATAGTTTACACGATTGTCAATTTCACGAATTCTCTTGTAAACTTCGATTTTCTGACGTTCATCAGAAATATAATCACTCGGAAGATAGGCATCAATCTGAAGATTGATTTCAGCATTGCTTTTTTGACGCTTGGTTTCCTTACCTTGCTTCTTAGCAATGGCTTCTTCCAAAAGTTGAGAATACATTTCAAATCCTACAGAATCAATGAAACCAGACTGTGAACTTCCTAAAATGTTTCCCGCTCCTCGGATAGACAAATCCCTCATGGCAATCTTAAATCCAGATCCTAGCTCAGTAAATCCTTTAATGGCTTCTAGTCTTTTTTCTGAAACTTCAGTCAGAGATTTATCTGGCCGATACATAAGATAGGCATAAGCGATTCGATTGCTGCGGCCAACTCGACCACGAAGTTGATACAAGGTTGACAGCCCCATATGGTCAGCATTTTCGATAAAAAGAGTATTTGCATTTGGAATATCAACACCAGTTTCGATGATCGTTGTTGTGACTAAAATATCATATTCGCCATTAACAAAGTCTAAGAGGGTATTTTCTAAACGTACCTCAGTCATCTGTCCATGAACATAACCAATTGAAGCCTCTGGAATCAACTCTTTTAATTCTGAAACTTTTTGCTCAATGGTGTCAACTTTATTGTAAAGGTAGTAAACCTGTCCGCCTCGGTCTATTTCACGTAAGACCGCATCCCGAATAACAGTGCGGTTATTCTCTAAAACATAGGTTTGGACTGGATAACGATTTGTCGGTGGTGTTTCAATTACTGATAAATCTCGAATTCCTAACATCGACATGTGTAGGGTTCTTGGAATAGGGGTAGCCGTCAAGGTCAGAACATCAACCTTCTTTTTTAGTTCCTTTAACTTTTCCTTATGCTTGACACCGAAGCGCTGCTCTTCATCTATCACCAGTAGCCCTAAATCGGAAAATGTCACATCTGCCGATAAGAGGCGATGGGTACCGATAATAATATCAATCTGCCCTTTTTCCAATTTTTCCAGAGTCTCTTTTTGCTCCCCTTTACTTCTAAAACGACTGAGAACATCGACATTCACGGCAAAATCATTGAAACGTTCTTTAAAGTTTGTGTAGTGTTGCTGAGCTAAAACAGTAGTCGGAACCAAGATAGCCACCTGTTTATGATCGTTGACAGCCTTAAAAGCAGCCCGCATTGCCACCTCTGTCTTCCCAAAACCAACATCTCCAACCAAGAGTCGATCCATAGGACGGTCACTCTCCATATCCTTCTTGATTTCCTGGATGCTTCTGAGTTGGTCATCTGTTTCCACATACGGAAAGGCATTGTCAAACTCTACTTGATGTTGGTCATCACTAGAAAATTGAAAACCTTTTAATTGACTACGCTCTGCATATAATTTAATAAGGTCAGCGGCAATATCTTCAACCTGATGTTGTACTTTTTGCTTCGTTTTTTGGAAACGCCCATCATTTAACTTGTTAATTTTAGGTGCTTTCCCATCGCTAGCTACATATTTAGACAGAAGATTAATTTGATCCACCGGAATGGAGATACGATCTGCATTTTGATACTGAATCGTCAAATAATCTCGATGAACTCCTGAAACTTCAATCGTTTCAATTCCTAAATAGCGACCAATACCGTGGATATTATGAACTACATAATCGCCTTTTTCCAGCTCATTATAGTCTTTCAGCCTTTCAGCATTAGAAATATTTTGACGACGAATCCTACGTTTGATTTTTTTCTGAATCATCTCATGTTCAGTAATCAAAACGATTTTTTCATCGACAAAATTAAATCCTTGAACTAGATTTCCTTCTATGAGCTGGACAGCTTTTTCATGGATGTCTTTTTCCTTGATGTAATCTAAATGAATCTCATAATCCTGTAAATTTTTGTGTAAATTTTGTAAACTCGAGGCTGAATTTGCCTGCAAGACGACCGTATAATCCGATTTCCTAAAGCGATTGATTTCTTCTTTTAAGAGAGGAAACTGGCTAAAAAATTCCTGCATTGGATATTGATTGAATTGATAAAGTGCATCAAATTTTAGATTTCCTAAGCCTTTATGGAAATTAGAAAAAAATGTAGCAGGTTTATATTTACGATAGTCCTGATAATTATTTGCAAAGTATTGTTGATTTGACAGTGCTTTACTATTTTGTAAATCATCTGTCAAGATATTGGCAACTTCTAATTCAAACTGAGCATGCTTGTCCATTATCTTTTGAAAATCATCAAAAAATATAGGAGTGTGCGTTGGCAAATAGTCTAAAATAGTCCATTCTTTCTGATAGAAAAAGGAAAGAAATTTGCGAATATCTGCATGATGAAATTGCTCTCTAGCAGAACTCAATACTTCTTCTAAATAGGATTTCAAAGACGGATCGATAAGCGTAGAAAGAGCTGTTTCTAGATTTTTCTGTCCTCTTGCATAATCTTCTTCTGTAAATAGAAGGTCTGTGACAGGCTCTATCAAAATCTCTTCCACATTTTCAAGAGAAAGCTGATTTTCAGGATTGAAAATCCTTATGCCATCAATCTCATCACCAAAAAATTCTATCCGATAAGGATATTGAGCCGAGCGTTCAAAAATATCCAGAATATCCCCTCTCAGACTGTATTCTCCTTGGCTGAGAACTTGCGAAACTTTTTTATAACCGATCCTTGACAAAGACTTTACTAGCTTGTCAAGGTTATATTCTTTACTAACAGAAAGAATAAGCTCAGATTTTTTAAAAATATCAGGCTGGGGCAATAATAAGCGACTGGCTGCAACGTTGATGATCAGAATCCCATTTTTTTCTTTGTCTGATAAAAAATTCATGGCCTCTAACCGGGAAAAGATTTTTTCTTGAGATGAAAAAACAAACTCAGCCAAAGGTGTATCATCTGCCAAGAAAGTATAGACCTTTTCTTCTCCCAACAAAGAAATCAAATCACTAGCTAGACGCTCTGCTTCGTTTTGACTCGAAGTGATGACTAGGATTTTCTCCTGCTCTTCTAAGCTGCTAGCAATCGCCAAAGCTTTTGTTGAAGCTGAAAGTCCCATCACTAACTGCCGAGTCTTCTTTTGTAACTGTTTCTTCCAGTCTATAATTTGTTTGTTTCGACCAAATAGATCAAGTAGTGTCATTGTCTTATCCATTGTATTGTTGCATTGTTTGCTCAAAATTCTCAGTTTGTAAATAATGATTTACAGCACTGTCAACTTTCTCTAATGTATTTAAAATACTGATATAATCTTCCTGATCAAATTTCCCTAAAACATGATTAATAACTGACATATTATTTTTAGGTCTTCCAATGCCAATTTTCACTCGCTTGAATTCCTGTGTTCCAATATGTTTAATGATGGACTTGATACCATTGTGCCCGCCAGCTGAACCCTTGGTACGAAGACGGATTTTCCCAACTTCCATATCCAGATCATCATAGATAACGAGTAAGTCATCTATATCCAAGCCGTAGTAAGTGAGCAAGGCATGGACTGCTTTCCCACTTTCATTCATAAAAGTAGTTGGTTTTACAAAATAGACTTTTTCTCCATTCAAGAAAGTTGAAGCAATTTCTGCTTGAAAAATCTTATCTGCTGTAAACTTTAGATTTAATTCTTTACACATCTTGTCAACTAACATAAAACCAACATTGTGTTTTGTTTCAAAATATTTATCTCCTGGATTTCCCAATCCAACAATTAATTTTGTCATCTTACTCCTTTATAAAAGCCAAAAGGGCTGGAAATTCCTTTCCAACCTATGTATTTTAAATTTACACTTAATTTACACGTTAAAGCGGAATTCCATAATATCGCCATCTTGAACGATATATTCTTTTCCTTCTTCACGCAAGCGTCCAGCTTCTTTTACAGCCTTTTCAGATCCATATTTTACCAAATCATCATAAGACATCGTCACTGCTCGGATGAAACCTTTCTCAAAGTCTGAGTGAATGATACCAGCTGCTTGAGGAGCTTTCATGCCACGCTTGAAGGTCCAAGCCCGGACTTCCTTTTCACCAGCGGTAAAGTAGGTTCCAAGTCCCAATAGATGATAGGCTGCACGTGTCAATTTGTCTACACCTGACTCTGTCAAGCCGATAGCTTCCAGAAATTCTGCCTTGTCTTCATCATCTAGTTCAGAAATTTCTTCCTCTGCACGCGCTGAGATGACAACAACCTCAGCATTTTCTGTAGCTGCAAATGCACGAATCTGCTTCACATAGTCAATATTGTCTGGATCAGCCACCTCATCTTCACTGACATTGGCCACATAAAGAACTGGCTTAGTCGTTAAGAGAAAGAGACCTTTGACGATTTTTTGTTCTTCTTCTGTAAACTCAATTGTGCGAGCTGACAGACCGTCTTCCAGAACTGGCTTGATTTTCTGCAAAACATTGAATTCTGCTACTGAGTCCTTGTCCTTCTGAGTTCGAGCCATCTTCTCAACACGCGCATAGCGTTTGTTGATGCTTTCCAGATCGGCCAAAATGAGCTCCAGGTTGATGGTCTCAATATCAGCCATAGGGTCGACGAAGTCAGACTCACGACCCTGTTCCCGCATGACATTTTCATCATCAAAGGCACGGACTACATGGACGATAGCATCCACTTCACGGATATTGGCCAAGAATTTATTTCCCAGACCTTCCCCTTTTGAAGCTCCCTTTACAATACCAGCAATATCTGTAAACTCAAATGTAGTGGGAACCTTCTTTTGAGGTTTAATCAATTCTGTTAATTTGTCCAAACGAGCATCTGGCACCTCTACCCGACCGACATTTGGATCAATGGTCGCAAAAGGGTAGTTAGCAGCTTCTGCCCCCGCTTTTGTAATTGCATTAAATAAAGTTGACTTGCCCACATTAGGCAGTCCAACAATCCCTGCTGTTAAAGCCATTCGTATCTTCTCCATTCATCTTTTCAATCCAAACCATTATACCATAAATCCTTATCCTAAACAGCGGATTTGAATGAAAAATTTCCTGCTTTCGGGATAGAAATAGAAAATATTTCTGCAAAAAATGATACAATATAATTAATATTTTTATAAAAGGAGTTAGCCATGAAAAAAATGACAATTAAAACCTTTGTTCTTTCTTTCTTGACGATGTTTACTTTACTTTTTTTAGCTGCCTGCAGTAGCAGTCCTAAAAAATCCTATTTTCAATTGATTGACCAAAAGACCAAGCAAGACAGCCGGATCACTCTTGAGTACAAGGGCGATGATTTGCTGAACAATGAAACCAGCAATGTTTTCTATTATGAGCCTATCGGATTGACAAAAGATACCGCCAAAGAGCAAATTGGAGGCTACATGAAGACCCTGGAAAATATTAAAGGACTTACTAATAAAATCGAATATAAAGACGATCATTTGACGCAAAAGATGACGATGGATTTTAGCAAGGCAGATATCTCAGAACTGAAAAGCAAGCAGCTTATCCAAACAGATGGAGACCAAAAAGCTAATTATATCAGTTATAAAGAAACGGTAAAATCCCTTGAAGCTTCTGGTTATAAAGAAGTCAAAGATGGCAAATTTGAAGAACTTAAATAAAAGCAGAAAAACGAGGCTGGGACAAAAGTCCTAGCCTCTCAATTGTCTTTGGATTGTCGAGCAAGACGCAGTGGTTGAGTGGGCTCTACTAGGCTGATTTCATCAGCTTTTACAGCCCTACTCAACTGTGCGGAGGTGGGACGACGAAATCGAATTCTAACGAATTACCGATTTCTGTCCCAATCTCGTTCTTTGTTGATGAGGTATCTTATTCAAAATCAAGCTAAGTCTAAAATATAGACTATTCAATGACCTTCTTCATTTTTCTTTCAAAATCATATCTGCTCATCATGACAACGTGTTCGCAGTTGCTGCAGCGAATCTTGATATCTGCTCCCATGCGGACGACTTCCCAACGATTGGCCTTCTTGCCCGTTGACTTAATTGTACAGGCATGGGGCTTTTTCATTTCTACAAAAGTTCCAAGTTCGTACATCTTCTCTCCTTTTGACAATCTATTTTTTATTCTCTTAAATGAAAAATACAGATTGACTCTTTTCTCAACCCTAGCTGTATTATACCACAAGTTTAGAATCAGCTGGCTTGTAAATGATCAAAATAAGACAAGGCGGATCGAGTCAACCTTGTCTTAAATCTTATCTTCTAATTGGTACGGACTGGCGTGATCAGCTGGATAAAGTTTTCAGCATCTTCGCTTGGTACCAAGGTGAAAGGACGAACAGCTGAAATAAAGCTAATGGTCACCTTCTCACTATCGACTGCCTTTAGCGCTTCGATCAGGTAGGTAGGATTGAAGCTGATGGTCAAATCTTCTCCTGACACACTTTCTGTATCAATTTCTTCATTCACGCGCCCAACTTCTGGTGAATGGACATGAGCGCTGACAATGCCCTTCACAATTTCTAATTTCACGGTTCCGTTCTGGGTCGCATTAGACAGAAGACGCGACCGTTCCATGGCATGACGTAAATTATTGGTATTAAAGGTCACAACGCTTGAAAATTCTGTCGGAATCAAGCGGTCTGTGTCAGGATAGTTTCCTTCCAACAGGCGTGTATAGAAGCTGATATTTTCACTTCTAAAGAGAAGTTGGTTATTGGCAAAGAAAACCTCTACTGTTTCAATTTCGTCTGTGAACACAGCTGTAAATTCACGCAGAGACCGGCTAGGAATCACTACATCAAAGTCGTCACCCTTCTTGTCCAAAGTAATTTTCTTTTGGCTCATCCGGTGAGAGTCTGTCGCAACTGTTTTGAGGGATTGGTTATCTGTCAAAACAAAATGAACACCCGTCAAAATAGGACGACTTTCTTGCGTACTAGCAGCAAAAGCTGTTTCATTGATGATGTTTTTGAGGACTTTTGTTTCTAGAACCAAAGGACTGCTGGTAGAGACTTCTTGGATACGTGGGTATTGATCTGCATCTTTTCCTTTTAGCGTAATTTCTGATTTGCCGCTGGTAAGGACGATTTGTTTTTGCTCAATTTCTTTAAAATCAAGCACGATATCTGGCAAGCTAGAAATGACATTGATAAAGAAATTTGCTTCGAGAAGGATCGAACCTGGTGAAGTAATCAAGAGTCCAGCATTTTCATTTTGAACTGAAATGAAGTTTTCAATGGAAATTTGACCATTGGAACCAATCAAGTTAATGCCTTCTTTCGTTACATCAATTTTAACAGTTGATAAAATTGGAATAGCGTTTTTTGTACTGATAGCTCTTTTAGTTGTATTCAAAGCTTGTAGGAATAAATTTTTATTAATAGAGAAGTGAATCATAGGGACTCCTTTTATTATTTATGATTATTAAGTTAATAGTAATAGTAGTTCTTGTGGAAGCTGTGGAAAAAGGGAGCAAAGTATCTAAAATCAAGTTTTAAGACTTGTTCACAACCTGTGGAAAAAACTTCAGATTAGCTCAATCTTTTCCACACCCTTATTTTATCTTGTTTTTGATATTTTCGATTTCAAGTCGCAAGCTATCGTCAGTTTCGAGTCGGTTTTTGATTTTTCCATGCGCGTGAATGACTGTTGTATGGTCTTTGCCACCAAATTCTCGCCCGATTTTGGGTAGGCTATTGTCTGTTAGTTCGCGTGCTAGATACATGGCCACTTGTCTAGCCAAAACGATATTTTGGACTCGACGACTTCCCTTCATTTCCTTGACACTGACGCCATAGAAATTGCCGACCTCGGACTGGATTTTTTCAATCGGAATGACTGTTACCTGACTAGAGTCCTGCTTGCGAGCTCGAATAGCTTCAGCAGCGATGTCAATCGTAATTTCCTTGAGATTGCGGACTCTTGCAATGAGCGTAATATCATTGAGTGCCCCTTCTAGGTCACGGACATTCGAGTCAAATTGTCCGGCGAGGTACTCCAAAGTATCATTAGGGAAAATATAGTCCAGATTTTCGATTTTGTTTCGGAGGATGGCAATCCGCGTTTCAAAATCAGGTGGTGTAATATTTTGAGTGAGCCCCCATTTGAAGCGCGTGACTAAGCGCTCTTCCAAATTATCAAGATGATCTGGACTGCGGTCGCTGGTCAGCACAATCTGCTTGTTATCGCCATGAAGGGCGTTAAAAGTATTGAAAAATTCTTCTTGGGTAGAGACTTTTTTTCCGCCAAGAGACTGGATATCATCAATCAAGAGCAAATCCAAACTCCGATAGATTTTTTTGAAATTATCCATATCACCGAGCCTCAGATGCTCCAGAAAGTCATTGATAAAGGTTTCTGCCGGAATATATTTTACACGCGCATCAGGAATATTTTCCAAAATTTGATTGCCGATAGCATTTAGTAAGTGAGTTTTTCCTAGACCTGGACCGCCATAGATAAATAGGGGATTATAAGTAGTCGCTAGGTTTTCAGACACAGCCAAGGCTGCTGCTTTGGCCCAGATATTTCCATCCCCTTGTACAAAATTATCAAAGGTATATTTAGCTTTTAATCCAGTATCAATGGGCGGTAAACTTGGTCGAAATGGAGTTTTTTCAGCCTGTTCCTCCAGCTGATATTTGGAAACAAGGTCATGTCCTGCTTCTTCAAAGACGTATTTGGCTGTGATTTGATCGTTAAAAATTTCAAAGCCAGCTGTAAGAATAACGCCCACTAAGTTTTGCTCCCAAAACAGCTGTTTGACTGGGCTATCAAGAAAGATAGTGGCCTGATTATTTTCAATGGCTATCAATTTTGCTTCTGCAACAAAAAAATCATAGGTTGTCTGTTTTAGTTGAGCAGCTGAAAGTTCTAAAATTCTTCGCCAAAATTCTTGCTCTTTGGTCATTGCCTCCTCCTTTTCAAAAAATTATTCTCTCTGTCGACTCTCATTTTAACATAAAAAGGCTAAGTTTTCCACAACTTGTGGAGAAAAATTAACAATGTTTATAAGACTTATCCACAGATTGTGGATTATTAATAAAATCCTTATTTTTCAATATTTTAGGCTGCTTTTAAAGGTGGAAAAGTCTGTTAGTTTGAAAAAAGAAAATAACAGCCCTATTTCAGGCTGTTTATAATTCTTTGATACTCTTCCTCGTTTTCAAAAGGAATAACGATTTTTCCTTTTGAAGAATTTTTTAAGTGGATAGTGACATTGAGGCCAAGGAGTTTTTTTAGTTTTTCTTCTTCTGAATGGGAAAAAATTTCTTTGTTCTTCTTAGTCTTTGGCTTTTTAGTCTTTTGTAATGAAAGTTCAAGAGCACGAACGGATAAATTATCTTGAATGATTTTGTCCAGCCAAAAAACTTGCTCTTCCTTTTTGAGTGGAATGAGGAGACGAGCATGCCCTTGCGAAATCATTTCCTCTTTGACAGCGTCCATCATAAAAGCTGGCAGCTGTAACAGGCGGACAAGATTACTGATGTAAGGCCGAGATTTTCCCATGATTTTTGCAATTTCTTCATGGGTCAATCCTTTTTCAATCAGATGCTGATAGGATTCTGCTTCTTCAATCGGATTGAGGTCTTCTCTTTGTAAATTCTCGATGATGGCTTGCTTCATCATGTCATCGTCAGATAGGTCTTTAATGAGGGCAGGAATGTTTTCTAAGCCAGCAATCTTAGCAGCTCGAAATCGTCTTTCACCTGCTAAAATTTCATAACCAAATAAGGAAGATTTTCTCAAAATAATGGGCTGGATAATTCCATTCTCTTTAATAGAAGCTGCCAATTCATTTATTTTTTCTTGAGAAAAGCTTTTTCTAGGCTGATAAGGATTTGTTCGAATGTCTTTTAGTGGTATGTATTGATAATTTTCCATTTGTATATAGAATAACACACCTTTACGATCGTGTAAAGGTGTGTTGACAATTATGTAAAGTATTAGTTGTCACTTAAGTCTTGGGTTGATTTGGTCAGTTTGATGGTTGTAGTAGCTTCTTTACCATCCCTAAAGTAAGTTACTTTCAACTCATCTCCCAGAGAGTGTCTGTAGAGAGCAGATTGTAAATCACTGGTTGACTCAACATCCTTATCGTCAACTTTTGTGATGACATCGTATTTCTGAAGTTTATTTTCAGCGGGCATTCCTTCTTGCACAGAGCGAACAAGGATACCTGATTTTACAGATGAAGGCAGACGTAATTTTGCTAAGTCAGAAGTGGCGATATTAGATAAATCGAGCATTTGGATCCCTAGAGCAGGACGAGTTACTGTTCCAGTTTTCTCTAATTGCTTGATAATATTGACAACATCGTTTGATGGAATTGCAAAGCCCATGCCTTCTACAGCAGTTTGACCATTGTGAGAGATTTTGCTGGACGTAATACCGATAACTTGTCCTTGGATATTGATGAGTGGGCCGCCAGAGTTACCAGGGTTGATAGCAGCATCTGTTTGCAAGGCAGTCGTTGAAATATTTTGGCCGTCTTCAGATTGGAGAGTTACATTTCTGCCTAAACTAGAGATGATTCCTTGTGTAACAGAGTTAGCGTATTCTGTTCCGAGAGGGCTTCCGATGGCAATAGCAGTTTCTCCTACTGTCAGGGAGTTGGAATCTCCAAATTCAGCTACATCTTTCACCTTTTCAGAGTTAATTCTTACTACAGAAATATCAGAATAAACATCTGAACCAACGACCTCACCAGGAACCTTACTACCATCTGCTAGTAGAATATCAGGATTTTTTGCTCCATTTAGAACGTGAGTATTGGTAACAAGGTAGGCATATTTTCCTTCCTTCTTATAAATAACACCAGATCCCTCACTAGCTACTTGAGGATCACTGGTTGATTCATTATTGATCACTCCTTCTTGATTAGAACCTGTATAAGTAATCACTGATACAACTGCGTTTTGCACCTTTTTTACAGCTTTTGTGGTGTCGGTTGTGTTTTTATAAGATGTTGATACAGTGGTCTTTGAGCTAGAAGGACTAATATTAGCCATTTTATTATTAAGAAATGCAGTGGCTAAATTTCCTAGGCTTCCGCCAATAAATCCTACAACTAAAACAATAAAAAGCAACAAAGATTTTTTAAAGAAATTTGAAGCGTTTTTCATATTTTCCTCCTTGATTACAATTGATGAAATTATATAAATCTATTCTTAATTATAACTTAAAATTCACAAGTTTTCCACAAGTTGTGGAAAACTTATAAAAAATGTTGATGGAGGTTAGAAAATATATAGATTCAACAAGTTTTTCATAAAAAACTGATGTGAATAAAGTGTGAAATCCATGTGGATATGATAGAATGGAAATATGAAAATAAAGCTTGTAACCGTTGGAAAATTAAAAGAAAAGTATCTTAAGGATGGAATTGCTGAATATGCCAAACGCCTGAGTCGATTTTCTAAGTTAGAAATTGTAGAATTAGCAGACGAAAAAACACCAGATAAGGCCAGTGAGCTAGAAAATCAGCAAATCCTCGAAAAAGAGGGAAATCGGATCTTAACAAAAATCTCTGAACGAGCATTCGTGGTTGCTCTAGCTATTGAAGGAAAACAATTTCCTTCAGAAGAGTTTAGTTCGATCTTGAACGACATCACAGTTCGTGGCTTTTCTGATATTACTTTTGTGATTGGCGGCAGCTTGGGTCTGTCTCCCGCTGTCAAAAAAAGAGCCAATCTACTGATGAGTTTTGGAAAATTGACCCTGCCTCATCAATTGATGCGTCTTGTTTTGGTAGAGCAGATTTACCGGGCTTTCATGATTCAACAAGGGAGTCCCTACCATAAGTAAATCTTGACGATACTAGATTTTTCTGATAGAATGAAAAGGTATCGGTCTCATAGCTCAGCTGGATAGAGCATTCGCCTTCTAAGCGAACGGTCGCAGGTTCGAATCCTGCTGGGATCATAATATACACTATTCAGACACGAAAAATTTCGTGTTTTTTTATTATATTTTTGAGAAAACGACATTTCAGGAATAAAAAATGACATTTCAGGGAAAGATGACAGATTATTTGAAATTTTATTTATAATAGATCTTGTAAGGTAACCCTTACGAAAAAATTTTTAGGAGAATCTATTATGAAAAATACTCAGAAAAACTTTAAAACAATCGCTCAATTCCCAGCCTTGAATGAAAAAGAACTTAAAGAAGTTCTTGGAGGAGATTTTAGAAAGATAGGCCTTCCTCGAATTATTTTTAAGTAAAGGAAGTAATTAGGAGATAAAAATGATATTAAACTTCATTTTATGGTTTATATGTGAATTAATAGAAATTTTTGCAATTGTAAAAATATATAAAAAAGTAGAAAGTAAAGTAAAATCTAGATTTTACTTTATTTGTCTTTGTATTTTTACGGTTATTATTGCTCCTTTAGCATCTCTGATTAATTTATTACTCTATTACATCATCTTAATGGTACAACCTTTCCTTTTTTATGCTTATTTTTATAAGAAAGAAAAGTTGCCTAATTATCTTTCTTTATTTTTATCTTTTTTCCTTTATTTAGCAACTCAGGCTTCGTCTACCTTTTTTTCAGTTATTATTTCATCCATTACAGGGGATCAATTTGTAAAAAGTAATTGGGCTATCTTTTATATCACGATAAACAGTATCTCTGTTTTGTTTATGCTAAAATCTATTGATTATTTTGAATTTCAACTGAGAGATTTTAAAGACTCTTCCTTTAAAAAGACAGTTCAAAAGACTAATATTTATTATTTTCTAACGATTCTCATATTGAATGTTTCGCATTGGTTAAGTGAAGACGAGCATTTTAATAGTTTTAGCAGTATGCTAGCGACTATTTGTTTCTTGATCTTTATGACGACTCTTTTCTATTTGAAGGCGATTCGGGAAAAGTATGAAAAAGAAGAAGAGATTCGACAAAGAGAATTGGAACAGTTGCAGCTGCAGCAGTATACAGATGAAATTGTTTCTCTTTATAATGAAATTCGTGGCTTTCGTCATGATTATGCCGGCATGCTGACTAGCTTTCAGACGGCCATCAATACTCAAGATATCAAGGAAATTGAAAAAATATATCAAGAAGTTTTAGTTGATGCAAATTTAAAATTACGCTCGGATAAATACACTTATTTTGATTTGAACAATGTTGGTGACTCAGCTCTCCGAAGCGTTATGACGGAGACTTTGTTCAAGGCGCGTGAACACCAGATTGATTTAACATTCGAAGTCAAAGATCCTGTTGAGAAATTACCTATTAAGCTATTAGATGTGGTAAGAATGGCTAGTATATTGCTAAACAATGCTGTTGAAGGCGCAATTGAAAGCTATGAAAAAATGATTCATGTGACTTTAGTTCAACTCGATACAGAAATCATTTTTGTTGTAAAAAATTCCCGCAAGCAAAGGAAATTAGATTTAGAAGAAATTTATGAACCAGAGTTCTCAACGAAAGGTTATCGAAGAGGCTTAGGTTTAAATAATCTGAAAGAAATTTTAGAGAATTATGAATATATCATGCTCGATACAGAAATAAGTAAGTATGATTTCACCCAAGTATTAACAATTAAAAGAAGGAATAGTTTATGAGAATCTTAGCATTAGAAGATACCTTAGCCCACCAACTCCGCATGGAAAAAACTTTAGCAGAGATTGCTGAAGAAATGGGGCTCGATATCCAGGTCAAAATTACAGGAAAAATTCAGGAATTTAAGGACTACGTCGAAAATGAAGATGTCAATCAGATTTATTTTCTGGATATAGATATTAAAGGGGAAGAGACCAAAGGATTGGAGGTCGCTCGTTTTATTCGTCATCATAATCCATACGCCATTATTGTCTTTGTAACTTCAAAATCAGAGTTTGCGACCATGACCTTCAAATATAAGGTATCTGCTCTTGACTTTATTGATAAGGATATTAATGATGATTCGTTTAAAAAACGTATAAAAGAGTGTATCATTTATACGAAAAATACTTTAATAACAAACACCAACATGGTTGATTATTTTGAATATAGCTATCGAGGCAATGATGTGCGCGTGCCATTTAATGATATTTTGTATATCGAAACCTCAAGCTCCTCTCATAAGTTACGGATGGTCGGAAAAAACTTTATAAAAGAATTTTATGGAACGATTGCCAGTGTTCAAGAGCAGGATGAGAAAACCCAACGTTTCTTTGCTTCCCATAAATCTTTCTTAGTCAATATCGATAATATCTGCGATTATGATAAGAAAACAAAGGAAATTATATTTTATGAAGGCCGTCGTTGCCCAGTTTCTAGGCTAAGAACAAAACATTTAAAAGAAATTTTAAAAAATAAATAAAAAACTGTTGACAAAGATTCAAAACCTGATATAATAGAATATGTTCTGAAAAGAACATAGATGGTCCGTTGGTCAAGGGGTTAAGACACCGCCTTTTCACGGCGGTAACACGGGTTCGAATCCCGTACGGACTATACTATCCGCCATAGCTCAGTTGGTAGTAGCGCATGACTGTTAATCATGATGTCGTAGGTTCGAGTCCTACTGGCGGAGTAAAAGAGTTTCAGGTATGCGAATTACCAATAATAAAAAGAGGACAATTGTCCTCTTTCAGAACGAAGACAAACGTCATTTTTGGTGTTTGTCTTTTTGTATTTTCAAAACTATTTACTTTGTCATCTGATATTTCCATCCAAAAACCGGATTTAGAATAAAATAAAAAGGAATATTCTCTATCCATTTCACCAATTTTTTGATATTTAAACACGCCAAAGTAAGCCCAACCTTATCTTCCATTTTGGACTTTCCTTTCTCTCTGGTGTATCTCAAGTTATGATATTCCTTAGCAGTCCCAAAGAGTCGCTCAATTGTTTCTTTGCGCTTCTTATAAAGCTCCTTCATCCCTCTTTGGTGGCGAATCTCTTCACAAAATTCAAGATCATCTTTCCATACATGTCTTGTGATGACTTTCTGCTGATTCTGGCTTCGAGTACAAACAGATAATAGAGGACAAGCGACACATACTGTTGGATCACTCTTATACTCACGGTAGCCTGCTCGGGTCGTCGTGCGATAGGCTAACACTTGATTCTCTGGACAGAGGTAACAGTCATAGAAAGCATCATAAACAAAATCACCAGGTCTTAAGTTCCCCTTTACTCCCTTGGGGCGGGTATAGGGGAAGACAGGGATGATGTTTCGCTCTAATAAATAATGAGCAATAGCTGGGGTCTTATAGCCTGAGTCCGCAATAATGTAGCGTGGGGAGAAAACTTCTAACTGTGAAAAAAGGGCAGGGAAAGCCTGACTATCATGAACATTTCCTGCTTCAACCGTATAAGCCAAGGCCCAACCATGCTTATCACAAGCTACTTGGGCAGAATAGGCAAATACTTCCTTGTGTTGACCCTTGTGGAACCAACCACTCTCAGGATCTGTCCTTGAGATTTTCTTTTCCTTAGCCTCGCTTTCTTGTGCGGGCTTTAAGGACTTTTTTTCGTGTTTCCTCCTATCTAAATCAATCTCAACTTCCAACTGCTCACTCATAAATTTAGCTTGTTGGGCAACCATTTCCTTACGATATTTGTGATTGTTAGCTGCTGCTTTGATGTGAGTACCATCCACAAATATTTCCGAAGGATCAATTAAGCCAGCACATAAAGCTTGATGGAGCACTCGCGAAAATATCTCTGAAATTAATTCTTTATCTTGAAAACGACGACTGTAATTCTTTCCATAGGTGGTAAAATGAGGGACCTTGTCATCCAAGCTTAGTCCAAGAAACCAACGATAAGCTACGTTTACTTCAATATCTTTAATGGTTTGGCGCATGGAGCGAATGCCATAAAAACATTGAATCAAAGGGATTTTGACTAACATGACAGGATCGAGACTAGGACGACCATTATCTGGACTATAGGTGTCTTCTACCAAGTCATAGATAAAATCAAAATCAAGCTTTGAATCCACTTGGCGAAGAAAGTGATCCTCTGGGACCAATTCGTCGATCGTATAGAAGCCATATTGGCAGCGATGATAATCAGGTTTTTCTTTGTGAAACATAGAGAATACCTCACAATTCTTCTCACCTCTATTATACGACTTTACAAAAAGAAAAGCCCTTAGAAACTTGGGTTCTAAGGACTTTTTCTTCAATCTGAAAGAGGACAATTGTCCTCTTTTTTTGTATGATATGAGGCAGAAACTTGATAAGTTTGATATAATAATTTTAGAAAATATGTTCAAGAGGTTTCTTATGAAATCATTAAAATTTCAATCTGTTTTTGACATTATCGGGCCTGTCATGATTGGTCCTTCCAGCAGTCATACTGCAGGGGCTGTGCGTATCGGCAAGATTGTATCTTCGATTTTTGATGACACACCGACCGAGGTTGAATTTCAGCTTTTTAATTCCTTTGCAAAGACTTATCGCGGACATGGCACAGACTTGGCCTTGGTAGCCGGTATTTTAGGAATGGATACGGATGATCCTGAAATTCCTAACAGCCTTGAAATTGCCCATAAACGAGGTATCAAGATTGTCTGGACGATTCAGAAAGATAGCAATGCCCCCCATCCAAATACAACAAAAATCACGGTTAAAAACGCCTATAAAAGCATCAGTGTAACGGGTGTATCTATTGGCGGTGGAAATATTCAGGTGACCGAGTTAAATGGTTTCTCAGTCTCACTCAGCATGAATACGCCAACCATTATCATCGTTCACCAAGATGTTCCAGGTATGATTGCCCATGTAACGGAGGCTCTGTCCCGCTACAATATCAATATTGCTCAAATGACGGTGACTAGAGAAAAAGCGGGTGAGAAAGCGATTATGATCATTGAGGTGGATAGTCGTAGTTGCGAAGAGGCCATCGAAGAGATTCGGAAAATCCCCCATCTCCATAATGTCAATTTCTTTAAATAGGAGAAGAGATGTTTTATTCAATAAAAGAATTGGTTGAGCAGGCTGATTTAGATTTTAATGGAAATGTAGCTGAATTAATGATTGCGACCGAATATGAATTGACAGGTCGGGAAAGAGACGAAGTTTTACGTCTGATGAGCCGAAATCTTGAAGTGATGAAAGCCTCAGTCCTTCTTGGGCTTGATGAGAGCAAGTCTCGCAGTGGATTGACCGGTGGAGACGCAGCCAAGCTGCACCATTATATCCAGTCAGGGAAGGCCTTGTCAGATCACACTGTGCTGACTGCTGCCAAAAATGCTATTTCTGTCAATGAACATAACGCTAAAATGGGCTTAGTTTGTGCTACTCCTACGGCAGGCAGCGCTGGCTGTCTGCCAGCCGTCCTTACATCAGCGATTGAAAAACTAGATTTGACAGAGGAACAGCAATTAGACTTTTTGCTGGCTGCTGGCGCTTTTGGCTTGGTTATTGCCAATAACGCTTCAATTTCCGGTGCAGAAGGAGGCTGTCAAGCCGAGGTTGGCTCCGCTTCTGCGATGAGTGCAGCTGCTTTAGTTTTAGCTGCTGGTGGCTCTGCTTTTCAGGCGAGTCAAGCTATCTGTTTTGTGATTAAAAATATGCTGGGCTTAATTTGTGACCCAGTAGCTGGTCTAGTAGAAGTACCTTGTGTCAAAAGAAATGCTATGGGAGCCAGCTATGCCTTCATCGCAGCGGACATGGCTCTGGCCGGAATCGAGTCCAAAATACCTGTTGACGAAGTCATTGATGCTATGTACCAAGTAGGCTCTAGCCTGCCTACTGCTTTCAGGGAAACGGCTGAAGGAGGGCTAGCTACAACTCCTACCGGCCGTAGACTTTCAAAAGAAATTTTTGGAGAATAAATAGTATCTTTGAGTAAGAAAAAATGACTAAATATGTTTAGTCATTTTTTTATTATTTTAGTAAGCCCAAGCAGATAGTCCTTGTGCACTGTAAGCACGGTAAGCTGCTTGAATTTGATCTTCAACAGTTGCGGTAGATCCCCAACCTGGCATTGTTTGGAAAAGACCACTTGCTCCTGATGGGTTGTAGGCATCCACTTGGCCGTTAGATTCGCGGGCAATAATGTTTTCCCATGTAGATGCAGATACACCTGTCATTTCAGCCATACGAGCAGCCGCATAAGAACCTACAGCACCTGGAGTATTACCATTTGCGAGTACGACACTTGATGAATAGCCAGAGTAGTCTGTTGTTGCAGTAGCTGCAGGAGTTTCCGTAGCTACTGGTGCAGCTGGAGCTACAGGGGCTACTGGAGCTGGTGCGGGAACAGCTGGTGTTGCTGATGAGGCAACAGGTGCTGATGTTGTTTGTTTTGCAACATCTTTCAAATCACCCAATTCCAAAACTTGTCCAGTCATGATAAAATCTGGATTTGAAATTTTGTTCAATTCTACCAAACGCTCAACGGTTGTTTTCTTACTTTCAGCGATTTCTGATAAGGTATCTCCAGCTTTCACTGTGTATGACTCAGCACTAGCAACAATACCTGATGTAAACAATGTCGTTGTAGCAATCGTTCCTGCTAAAGCCAATTTTTTCACTTTTCTATTCATTTTAAAAAGTTTTCTCCTTTAGTTATAATACCATCATACACATTAGATATTACAATAAGATTACAAAAAGAATGCAAAGGTTACAATTATATTGAGATTTGCACATAAAAATATTAATTTAAAAGGATTTTTAGTTTATTTCATTAGATAGCAAGAAAAAATATTGAGATAAAACTTATACTATTCTCTATTTTTTCAAGAAAAAGAGTAAAATGCCGATCAGGAAAATAGAGAGAAGAGCAAGATTGTCCATCATTTTCCAAGAAAGTTGTCGATAGCGGCTTCTTCCTTCGCCTCCACTATAGCCACGCGCCTCCATTGCGATAGCTAAGGCGTCTGCCCGCTTGAAACTAGAAGCAAATAAGGGAATTAAGATTGGAATGATTG
>NZ_CALHWC010000223.1 GCF_938036805.1 uncultured Streptococcus sp. | reverse complement strand
TCAGGGTATTTTTGATTGTCAGATGATTAATCTGATGAATCTTCTTGCGGTCTGTATGAGGAAACTCGCGGCAGGCCTTGGGACGAACATCGTAGATCGAGCAGAGATTGTCTCCACCTAAAAAAGGACAAGGTATGGCCTTGAAGACCTTGTCACCGTCTTCGTCCACCTGAAGAAACTCCTCTTCAAAAGCCGGCAGCTTCATCTTGAAATACTTAGCAATGCGGACAATGTCGGCTTCCTTAAAGTCTGGCCCCAGAGTTTTACAACAATTGGCGCAGGCTGTACAGTCAATCTCCTCAAAGACCTCATCATGGATCTGCTGGGCAATCTTATCGAGGTTTTTTGGTGGCTTTTTCTTGAGATTGGCTAAAAATTTTCGGTGCTCTTTCTGCTTTTGCAGGGCTAGTTGGTGGTATTTTTCAAGATCAATTTCTTGAGTCATATTTTACTTTCTAAATATTTTTTCTTTGGTGTTTATCATCAACACATCAAAAAAATGAGACAACCCTCAGTCAATCTCATTTTTCTGAGTCTTTTAAATCTTAGCATTTGAACTTTTTTCGTCGAGACTCCATGTATCTTTCATGTTTTCCAAGAAGTCATTGATAGTTTTTTTATCACCTTCAATGGAAAGTATATAGACTTTGTCATCTTTTTGGAAAACTAATGTATTAGCAAGTTGTCCCGATTTCAGAATGATGTTTATTTGAAAGGCTTCTCTTCCTGAGACAGTACTTTTAGAGCCCCACATCTTCTCAATATTATCTTTTTGGCTCCAATTATAGGCTACATGTTGAGCAATTGTTTCTGCATTGAAAGTCTCACCATCTGCTACTTCAGCTTCTGCCTTAGAAACAGCATTCATGGTAACAATATTATAAGCAGAACCGTCGGTATATTGGATAAGTCCCTCAACATCTACATCGACAAATTTAACCCAATTACTAGGAATATCGATATAGCCAAACTCTGGAGAACCAACACGTTTTGTTTCTTGATTGGTTTTGTTCTTGCTTTTTTTAGAAGAAGAGTCTGAACTCTCCTTTTTGACTTGAACACTTGAACTGGTCGATGAGCTTGTTTGTTGATCTTTTTGTTGAGATTTTGCACAAGACATAAGAGTAAGTGAAGTCAACACAAGGACTGCACTAAGTAAGTACGATCGCTTCATAATTTTCCTCCTTTTTGGAACATGTTAATTAGAAATTAAAGAGATTATTCATCATCCATACTCAGGACACTGAGGAAGGCTTCTTGTGGGACTTCGACGGATCCGATAGCTTTCATCCGTTTCTTACCGGCTTTTTGTTTTTCAAGGAGTTTCCGCTTCCGAGAAACGTCACCACCATAACACTTGGCAAGTACGTTTTTACGAAGAGCCTTGATGTCAGTCCGAGCCACAATCTTGTGTCCGATGGCTGCCTGAATGGGTACTTCAAATTGCTGACGAGGAATGATTTTCTTGAGCTTGTCCACAATCAGCTTACCACGCTCATAGGCAAATTCCTTGTGAACGATAAAGCTGAGAGCATCGACCTTGTCGCCATTGAGGAGAATATCCATCTTAACCAGTTTGGATGAGCGGTACTCAGAAATTTCATAGTCAAAGCTAGCATAGCCACGAGTAGAGGACTTGAGCTTGTCAAAGAAGTCAAAGACGATTTCAGCAAGTGGGATTTGATAGATGACATTGACCCGATTATCATCGATATAGTCCATGGTCACAAAGTCACCGCGCTTTCGCTGAGCTAACTCCATCACCGCTCCGACAAATTCCTGCGGCACCATAATCTGCGCCTTGACATAAGGCTCTTCAATGGAATCAATCTTGGTCGGATCCGGAAACTCACTCGGATTAGAGACATCAATAGCTTCACCATCTGTCAGATTAACCTTATAGATAACAGACGGAGCCGTCATAATCAAGTCAATATTGAATTCCCGCTCCAAGCGCTCCTGAATGACATCCATATGCAGCAAGCCCAAGAAGCCACAACGGAAACCAAATCCTAGTGCTTGCGACGTTTCTGGTTCAAATTGCAGACTGGCATCGTTTAGCTGGAGCTTTTCGAGGGCTTCGCGTAGGTCATTGTATTTATTGGACTCAATCGGATAGAGACCAGCGAAAACCATAGGATTCATCTGCTTGTAACCGTGTAGGGGCTCAGATGCTGGATTGTTCGCCAAGGTCACTGTGTCTCCGACCCGAGTATCCTGCACCGTTTTGATAGAAGCTGCGATATAGCCAACATCCCCTGTCGCTAGGAAATCACGTCCAATAGCTTTCGGTGTAAAGATACCGACCTCAGTTACGTCAAAGTTCTTGCCATTGCTCATGAGCTGAATGGTATCTCCCGGCTTGACCACACCGTCCATCACCCGCACTTGCAGGATTACCCCACGATAGGCATCGTAGACTGAGTCAAAAATCAAGGCTTTGAGTGGTGCTTCAACATTTCCAGTCGGAGCTGGAACTTTTTCCACAATCTGCTCTAAAATATCTTCAATTCCGATGCCAGCCTTGGCAGAAGCCAATACGGCTTCGCTAGCATCCAGTCCAATCACGTCTTCAATCTCTGTCCGCACCCGCTCTGGATCCGCAGCAGGCAGGTCAATCTTATTGATAACAGGCAGGATTTCCAAGTCATTATCCAGTGCTAGATAGACATTGGCCAAGGTCTGAGCCTCAATCCCCTGAGCAGCATCCACGACCAGAATGGCGCCTTCACAGGCTGCCAATGACCGTGACACTTCATAGGTAAAGTCAACGTGTCCCGGCGTGTCGATCAAGTGGAAGATATAGGTCTCCCCGTCCTTGGCAGTATAATTGAGCTCGATGGCATTAAGCTTAATGGTGATACCGCGCTCCCGCTCCAAGTCCATGCTGTCCAAGAGTTGGGCCTGCATTTCCCGGCTGGAAACCGTCTCTGTCGCCTCCAAAATCCGGTCGGCCAAGGTTGATTTCCCGTGGTCAATATGGGCAATGATGGAGAAATTGCGGATCTTCTCCTGACGTTTTTTCAAATCTTCTAAATTCATTTTTCTCTTCCTTTTAGGGTATTCTATTTATTATATCATGATTTTTCGAAAATAAAAACGACTGTAACCAAGACAGTCGACTTAATTTTCCATTTATCTAGAGTCTCATAAATACGGAGACGATTAGTCATGGACTTTTCTGAGTTTTTCAAGAGTTTCTAGGAAAATAGCTGGCGCTTCAGCTGTAAATTCCAGCACTTCACCAGTCCGAGGATGGGTGAAGCCCAGTGTTCGCGCATGCAAAAATTGACCGTGCCCTTTCAGGGTCTTACGTGGCCCATAGACCTCATCTCCAGCGACTGGATGACCGATATAAGCCATGTGGACACGGATTTGATGCGTCCGCCCCGTCTCCAGCTGCAACTCAACCAAGGTATAGTCCCCAAAACGTTCCAAGACTTGGAAACGTGTCAGAGCGGGTTTTCCCTTGGCTGTAACCGCCTGCTTCTTGCGGTCTTTTTCACTACGGCCAATCGGCGCCTCAATCACTCCTCGGTCATTAGGGAGATTTCCATGGACAATCGCCCAGTATTTACGCAAGGATTTCTTATCCTTGAGCTCATCTGCAAGTGCCAGATGAGCTTGGTCATTCTTGGCAATCATCAATAGACCAGAAGTATCCTTATCAATCCGATGGACAATCCCCGGGCGCAGCACACCATTGATGCCAGAAAGGTCTTTGATGTGGTACATGAGAGCATTGACCAGAGTACCTCTGGTATGCCCAGCTGACGGGTGAACCACCATGCCTTGTGGCTTGTTGACGACGGCCACATCTTCATCCTGATAAACAATTTCTAGCGGAAGATCCTCTGCCACATACTCAACCACCTCTGGCTCAGGTACTTCATAGGAAATGACATCACCCTCTTTGACGGCATACTTGGCTTTTTTTGCCTCTCCATTAACCAAAATCTGGCCATTTTTTATCTGCTCATTAGCTAAACCTCGGGATAGCTCTGTCAAGTCCGCCACTGCCTTGTCCAAACGCAGGCCTGCGGCTGTTGCATCAATTTTCAATTCCATTTGTTTCTTCCTTCAAGATTACCAGTAATAAAATCGCTACTCCAACAGTCAGGTACATATCCGCTACGTTAAAAATAGCAAAATTGACAAAATCTAGCTGGAACATATCCACTACAAATCCTTGCTGGATCCGGTCAATGAAATTGCCCAATCCACCAGCAATAATTAGAATTAGTCCCGTCAGAATCCACTTGGAAGCTTGGATATTTTTAATCAAATACCAAACAGCAACTCCAATCACGGTACAGGTAATCAAGGCGAAAAACCACTGCTGATTTTCCAAGATAGAAAAGGCGGCACCAGTATTTCTCAAGTAAGTCAAACTGACAATCTTAGGAATAAACTTCCTGACCTGCCCCAAAGAAAAATTGGAAACAATATAATACTTGACTGCCTGATCAAGAGCAATCAAAAGAAAAACTAAAAAAGGAATCGCAATTTTACGTTTCATACTTCTCTTTTCTGTGCAAAATATTCTTTCATAACAGCTACAAAAGCTTCGCCGACCTGACTCAAGTCCACATCTTCCCGCTTGACATAAACCATACGATTATCCAAATTGTCTCGTAGTTTGATGACAGTGATTCCATTTACACTGTTGCTATCCAAAAAGCCAGATCCAGTCGCATAAGCATCCGTCCGCTCCAAAATCCCATTCAGCGTAGCTCGATCCGTCACATTAAAAATCTGGGAGCTGGCACTGGTATCGACAAAATTCTCTGAATAATAGAGGTACTCATCCTTTTCCTGTGTGAAGCGAACAGTCGGTAAAGTGGCCAAATCTTCCATGACCAGTTCCTCCTTTTGAGTCAGAGGATGGTCTTCCCGCAAATAAATGTGGGTCTGGAAAGGAATTAGCTCAATGACCTCCAAGCCGAGCTTCTCCACCCGCTGCATAATGCCCTTGCTATTCTGATTATTGAGATAAATAATCCCAATCTCGCTGTGGCCTTGAGCCACTTCATCCAATATCTGCACGGTCGTTGATTCAAAAATCCGGAAATTCTTATATTCTGGATACTTTTGAGAAAACTCCGTAATCAACGGCGGCAAAAAGTCATAGTGCTGGCTGGCAATGGAAAATTCATCCTTTTCCTCTTCAGGATTGGCATATTGATTTTGAAAGACATCAAATCCTTTGACCAATTCTTGAGCTCTCTCGTAAAATTCCATACCCCGTCTGGTCAAGAAGGTTCCACTACTAGTTCGACGAAAAACTTTAAATCCCAGCTCCTTTTCCAAATCTCGCACCGCGATAGATAGACTAGGCTGGCTGACATACATCTTTTCTGCTGCTTCGCGGAAGGTTCCGCTGTTGGCAATAGCCACTACATAACGCAATTGTTGAATATTCATATCTTTTTCCTTTTACAAATACTCCTAATTATATCATAAACTCTGCTTTCCTTAAAGGCAGGCAGCGACTTTCCTCTTGGAAATACATCTCTGAAATCTGCATCATTTTTCTAAAATGTCCTTTGTATATAAGAAGGTGACATAAAGAACGACGAGCAAGGCTATTAAGACCTCAAAAACAAGCAGAATTTGCCCTGCTAGACCGAAATTTAATATAGTTAAAGACTGCTTCAAGGCCACAGCCGAAATAACCAAAGGGAAGGTAAAGGCCGAAAATCCTGCTGAAAAAGGACGATTGATCAAACGAGGCAGTTGCCACAGAATAAAGGCATAAAGGCATTGACCTGAAATCAAGAGCAAGCTCAACAAGACAGGATTTGGCTGAGGAAAAGTAGCTACATAAGCCGCTGTCATCAAGGAAATAGGCGCACAAATCGTTGTCGTATTTGGGCGAACATTCTCTGCTAAGCCAATTTTATAGGTCTTATAAAGGACGATTGGCAAGACCAAGATGGTCGCTAAAAGGCCGTACCAAAAGACCAGCTGCCCCAAAGCCACCTGCTGAGGAATTACAATTGTCAGAGGAGCGACACCGATCCCGACAAATAAGACCGTCCAAGCGGGAAAGACATTTTCCCACTTAAAAGGGAAGACAAAGGTCAGGATATAATAGACCATCAAGAAAACTAGCCCGCTAAAGCTTAGCCACCACAGCACTTGCGTACTAATTCGGGCAAAATTTCCCAAAAAAGTCCAGCTCGCTAGATAGGTCGAAGCCACCATTCCCTGCATGAAAAAAGTCGGGAAGACCGAGGCCACTAGCGCTTGACCTAGTTGCTTTTTGACTTGCTTGGTATGCGTCAGCATTCCCATCACTAGATGGAGGAAGAACAAGAATGCCAGACTTGCTAAAAGATAGCGCAAGAACTGACTGACATCACCGACTAAATTTCCCAAGGCTAGTAGGCCTAGCACCAAGCCCGCCTGAACCAAGTATGGCTCTTTTCTCTTTATCATCAACAGATCTCCTAACCTTAAAAGCTCTTTTCTTCGAAAGATAATTCTTCTATTTTCTCTTTAAATAAACTGCTTCCGATTTTCGTTTAAAGCCCAATTTTTCATACAGCCTCAGGGCAGCTGTATTTTGAGCTTCTACTACAATTTGGCAGACTTGTCCATTTCGGCTAGCAAGGTCATTCAGGATAGACCTGACTAGGTGACTCCCTAAGCCCTGTCCTTGAAAGGTCTGATCTACAGCTAAGGCAAACAGATAATTGCTACCAAAACTTGTATCCACCGAGCAGGACGCCACGATTTGACCATCTTTTTTCAGGACATAGAGCAGACTATCTGGGCTCTCCAGCGCTTGACTGGCATAGTGAAGCGCAGTCTCCATCGGCATCTCAAAAATCTGCGATTGAAACGCTGCAATCTCCGCAACCATTTCCGTTCTCCCCAGTAAAACTTCCACGCCTTCTTTTTCTTCTTCAGGGAAAGTCCCCGCCGCCTGCTCCAGCCAGATTTCCGTTTCATTCAAATCATAGTCAAACTTCTCAGCAAAGGTCGGATGGTCTGCTAAAAACTTAGCTTCACTGATATATTCGATTTGGGATAAATCGTATTTCTCTGCAACTTTGGAAAATTCCTGCAAAAGAGTGCTCGCTATGCCTTGTCTGCGATAGTCGGGCAATACATAGACAGATACCTCTGCTTGACCTGGCTCATCCGCATAAACCGATAAAAAACCGACCGTTTGATGATCTAGATTGGCCAGAAAAAAGCTGGCATATCCCCATCAAAATTATAGGCGTTATCCAAATAAGGAAGACGATAAGTCCCATCTGTGGCCTGGCAGCTTTGAACCAGCTCAAAGAGCTGATCCTTGATTTCCTGACTAGGCTGGCTATAAATCTGTATTTCCATCATTCTCCCTCACAAATATCTATAAACAACACATGTAGTTTGTAACTGTGTTACTCCAACTCACTCAAATACTCATAGCGCTCATACTTTTCAAGAAGCTGCTCGTTCTTGTCATCCAGCTCCTTCTGAAGTTCCGATAGCTTGGTAAAGTCCGAACCGTTCTGTTCCATTTCCATCTCAATGGCGGCGATACGTGCCTCCAGCTCCTCGATATCCGCCTCGATGGTCTCCCACTCTTGCTTTTCAAAGTAGCTCATCCGCTTCTTCTGCTCCCGCGCCTTGACTGGCTTTTCCTTTTCTTTCTTTTGGGAAATAGCTGTGCTGGATTGTCTAAAAGCCTTCTCATCCAGATAGTCCGTGTAGTTGCCAAAGAACTCTCTGACCTGTCCATCTTCAAAAGCTAAAATCTTGCTGGCTACTTTATCGAGGAAATAGCGATCGTGGCTAACTGTGATCACTGGCCCTGCAAAGCCCTGCAAGAAATTTTCTAGAACTGTCAAGGTTGCGATATCCAAATCATTGGTCGGCTCGTCCAGAAGCAGGACATTGGGCTTCTCAAGTAAAAGCTTGAGCAGGTAGAGCCGCTTCTTTTCACCGCCAGACAACTTCTCAATCAAGGTTCCGTGACTTGAGCGAGGAAAGAGAAACTGCTCCAAGAGCTCAGCAATAGATGTTGTGCCGCTCCCTGTCTTAACTTCTTCCGCCACTTCCTGCAAGTAATTAATGACGCGCTTGGACTCATCCAAGCCTTCAATCTGTTGAGAGAAATAAGCCACTCGAACTGTCTCGCCGATTATGACCTGACCAGACTGAG
This sequence comes from uncultured Streptococcus sp., assembly GCF_938036805.1. Taxonomy (GTDB): domain Bacteria; phylum Bacillota; class Bacilli; order Lactobacillales; family Streptococcaceae; genus Streptococcus. The sequence continues at coordinate 17,601 of NZ_CALHWC010000223.1, read as the reverse complement.
GCTGCAACTGACCAGCAATGAGATTGAGCAAAGTAGACTTGCCTACTCCATTATCTCCGACAATGCCCAGTCGATCTTTGTTTTGCAGCAAGAGATTGAAATGCGACAAAATCTGCTTTTCTCCGTATGCAAAATCCACATCCTGAAACTCGATGACCTTCTTCCCAATACGGCTGGTTTCAAAGTTCATCTCTAAGTCCATCTGATTGGTCTGACCAGCCAAATCACTTTTGAGGTCATGGAAACGATTGATACGTGCTTGCTGCTTGGTCGCCCGCGCCTGAGGCTGACGGCGCATCCAAGATAACTCCTGCTTGTAAAGCTGCTGTTTCTTGTGTAGCAGGGCAGCATCGCGCTCATCCTGCTCAGCCTTGAGTCGGACATAATCCTGATAGTTGCCCTGATACTCAATCAAGCTCCCGCCGTCCAATTCAAAAATCCGCGTGGAAATATTATCCAAAAAATAGCGGTCATGAGTAATAAAGAGGACTGTCTTCTTTGAATTTTTCAGGAAATTTGTCAGCCACTCAATCGTATCAATATCCAGATGGTTGGTCGGCTCGTCCAGCAGCAGCAAGTCCGCTTCGGAAAGTAAAACCTGCGCCAACTGAACCCTCCGACGTAAACCACCAGAAAGCTGGCTGATTTTTGCTGCCAAATCTGTGATACCGAGCTTGGATAGAACGGTTTTTACCTGACTTTCAATTTCCCAAGCATGCAGCGAATCCATTTCTGCCATGACCTTGTCTAAACGAGCCTGCTTGGCTTCATCATAAGCTGCCATGAGCAGTTCGTATTCCCGAATGAGCTGCATTTCTCGCAAATCACTGGACAAAACAGTATCCAAGACCGTCTTCTCTTCATCGAAATCTGGTTCCTGAGTCAAATAGGAGATTTTATAGTCAGATTTTGCTGAAAAAGGATATACATCACCATCAAAGCCTGATTTGCCAGACAAGACATCCAAAAGAGTGGTTTTTCCTGTCCCATTGACTCCAATCAGTCCAATCCGATCCAAGTCATGAATGATAAAAGAAATCTCTTGAAAGACTGTCTTATCCCCGACAGACTTGGTCAGATTTTCAACGATAAAGTCACTCATCCAACTTGCTCCTTAATAAAGTTCATAATCTCTTCCTTGCTATTTTCCAATTCTCCGTCGACAATGGCCCATTCAATTTTAGTCAGGATTTGTCCCAATTCTGGTCCGGGTTTAAAGCCGTAATCTCGAATCAAATGGCTACCCGTCACCACAATCTCATGTTTGTCATGAATGGTCAGAGCAGCATGTTTCGCTTCAATAACCTCAAATTCAACTGGCAAGCCTGCTGCCTGTCTCAAACTTTCTGCTTGCAGAATCAAATCCAAATCATACTGATAGCAATCACGCTTAGAAAGACTCCGTTCCTGCCGAATCTCATAAACAGCTACCAGCTGATTCACTCGCTTTTGAAAGTCATTGGACGTTTTCCAATGCTTCAAGAACTTACGAACATCTTTCACTTTCAAAGTCAGTAAAAGGGCAGCCCAAGCCTGCTCGGAACTAGAAAATTGAAAATCTCCTGCTAGATGGTCTAATAATTCCTGCAAAGCTTCTGCTGAATGTTTCATATCAGGAAGAAAGTCGTAGGCAGCAGCTTTGATCAGGCTCTCCAGACCTTTTCGCCAGAAAGGTGCCATTAGGAGCTTGTCAAACTCGATAAAAATCCGCTCTACCGATATTTTCTCCAAAAGCGGCGCGCAATCTGCCATAGCCTGAAAAGTCAAGTCTTCCAAATCAAAGTCTAAACCAGCCTGAAAACGGAAGCCCCGCATGATGCGGAGAGCATCTTCATTGAACCGCTCTGCAGCCACTCCAACTGCCCGCAGAGTACGATTTTTCATATCTGCCAAACCATCAAAAAGGTCTACAATCTCGCCCTCTTGGTTTAAAGCAAGAGCATTAATTGTAAAATCCCTGCGCTTCAAGTCTTCTTCCAAAGAGCGCACAAAAGAGACCTGACTAGGCCTGCGGTAGTCCACATAGACATCCTCAGTCCGAAAGGTCGTTATTTCGTATTCTCCCTGGCCTTCCAAGACCAGAACCGTTCCATGTTCAATACCGACATCAACAGTCCGAGGAAAGATTGTTTTGATTTCCTCAGGATAGGCCGAACTAGCAATATCCACATCGTGAATTGGCCGATTCAACAGAGCGTCTCGTACAGAACCACCGACAAAATAAGCCTCAAAACCAGCCTCTTTAATCTTCTCTAATACTGGCAAAGCCTCCTGAAACTCAGAAGGCATCTTCTCTAATCTCATAGTAAATGTTCCAATCCATAGACCAATTCAGAGCGCTTGACTACCTCTTTGATACCCAGATTTACCCCAGTCATAAAGGAAACTCGGTCATAGGAGTCATGCCGCAAAGTCAGCCCTTCTCCTTGGCTACCAAAGATAACTTCCTGATGGGCCACCAAGCCCGGCAAACGCACTGAGTGAATCCGCATGCCGTCAAAGGCAGCTCCACGGGCACCAGACAAAGATTCTTCCTCATCAGCTGCTCCCTGCTGCTTACTCGTCCGAACTTGACTGATTAATTCAGCTGTTTTGATAGCCGTGCCACTCGGTGCATCCTTCTTGTTGTCATGATGCAGCTCAATAATTTCCACATCTGGGAAATACTTGGCTGCTTGGGCTGCAAACTGCATAAGCAAAACCGCTCCCAGAGCAAAATTCGGCGCAATCAAACCGCCCAGACTCTTTTGACGAGATAGTTGGGTCAATTCTTCAATCTGCTCAGGCGTAAAACCAGTCGTTCCGACCACCGGAGCAAATCCATTTTCAAGAGCAAAGCGAGTATTTTCATAAGCCACTTTGGGAGTCGTAAAGTCAATCCAGACATCCGCCTGAAGACCAGTAAGTTCTTCTTTAGTATTGAAAACTGGAACTCCCGCTACTTCCTTTTCATCTGTAAAAGGATCTAACAGACCGGCCAATGCCAACTCAGGATCTTCTGTTACCATCTTATAGGCTGCTTGTCCCATCTTTCCCTTGAAACCAGCAATAATGACTTTTATACTCATCTAGAACCTCTCTCTATTCTTGACTAACCGCTCTGCAAAACTCTAGACCAGCGGAATGTAGGCTAAAGCGACACTACCCTCGCCCAAGTGAGTTCCAATCACACTACCAAAAGTAGCAAGAGAAATATCGTCCGCTATGCCAGCCTCTATCAGCTGCTGGCGTAAGCTTTCCGCCTTCTCTTCAGCATTCCCATGAATCACCATGACCTGATAAGCAGCAGAGGCAGTTTTTTCCTCCACTACTTCAATCAATCTCTTAATCGCTTTCTTTTCTGTCCGAATCTTTTCAAAGACTTCGATGACACCTGCATCGTTAAAATACAGGATCGGCTTGATACTTAGGAGATTTCCCAAAATAGCTGCGCCATTGGACAAGCGACCGCCCTTAACCAGATGATTGAGATCGTCAACCATGATAAAGGCACTGGTTCCATCGATTTGTCGTTGAATCTTGAGCAAAACCTCTTCAAAATTCTGCCCTTCCGCAGCCCAAGTCAAAGCATTTTCGACCATGAGCCCCAGCGGAGCACTGGTGATTTTTGAATCAGGAAATGCGATTTTCAAATCAGGAAACTCGTCCTTGAGATACTGGATATTTTGATAAAATCCTGAGATCCCACTGGATAAAAAGAGCCCCAGCACATGCGTGTAATCCTCGCTGGCAAGACGCGTCAAGGTCTCCTCCAACTCTGCCACACTAGGCTGACTTGTCTTTGGTAAATCATCTGCAGCAGCCATTTTCTCATAAAACTCACTGGCCGTCAGATTTTTTCCTTCCACATAAGTCTCTCCAGCAATCACTACTGGAATATCGAGCACAAAAAGATGGTCATTTCCACGAAGGCCATTCGTTAAAAAAGCGGACGAATCCGTTATAACCGCTAATTTCATCATTAGAACTCCAAATTAATACCTGGTAAATCTAGCGCAATCTCAGTCACTTCATAGGTCAAACGATTGAGCATGGTCAAGCAAGGACGCGCCAATTCTTCCACTTCTTCATGCTCAAACTCACTAGGTTCCTCTACCAAACGTCCTTGAATATGATTTGTCTGCGTAATCGTGCCACTAATCACAAAACGATCAAACACAATCATGAAAGTCAAAATCACGATCATGGATGTTGAATTCTTTTCTTCATTTCTTTCAATCAGCTGAAAATTCACATCAACTTTTGTTTCCGGTGTACCATTTTCTTTTTCCCATTCAAAATTGCGTGCATCAAAATGATACTGGCTGACAAATTCTTGTTCACGTTGTAATTCCATTACTATTCTCCTAAAAATATACGATAGTCCATTATAACATAATTTAAGGAAAGTTTCTATGTAAAAAAGGAGCCTACCCAACAAATAGATAAAAAACTTCTCCTAACATTGCACAAGTGTAAGCAAATCTTTAATTTAGCATTTTTAAATAAGTTTTATTGCGCAAGATTTCAATTCAAGAAAGATTATAACTACCTTAGATGGATGTGCTCAAGTAACTACTTGTAATTGCTTTCGGCGCTATTCCAGACTGGTTCGAAACGGACTTATAGTTATTGCCGTGGATATACTACAACATAGCTAAGGATCTCTTTCTTTCTGCTTAAATTGTCCTCGATCGCTTTCACATGTACAACACCTAAATCAGACTATGGACTGCCTTCACATCCAAATCATGAAACAATTTGATCAAAAATCTCGCGATTACAAGACAATAAAACGATGCTGGAAACTCATCCAACAAGATAGTCAAAAACTAAGGAATAAACGTTTTTATCGCCCATCCTTTCCTATGTATTGATCAATAAAGAAATCAATGTTAACTAACATCACCCAGATACAAGTTAACAAAGAACCAAAAAGCCTTAGTTCTGTATTGTACAAAACCAAGACTTTTTCTCACATGACTTATATCACTTTCGAAAAGCAAGTAAAACTTACTTTATCCATGACTCTATTAGTCTTTTTTCTTAGCACCAATAGTCAATCCTGAAGCTACTGCAACTAATGCTACTCCAACTACAGCCAAACCTGAAGAAACTTGCTCCCCAGTTTTTGGTAATTCAGCCACCTTATTAGAAATTGATGTAGTATGATAAACTGGCTTCGTACTTCCAATAGGTTTCGCTACTGTAGGAGCTGGAGCTTTTTGCTTAAGTACGACATGTGCTTCTGCCAAGAAGTCATATTTCTCTGTCACAATGCGGTAAACACGTCCTTCTTGGACAGTCTTAACAACATGATTTGTAAAATCACGATTTAAAAGACTAGAAAATTCTTGACGGATATCAAGGTAAAGACCTTTTGTTCCTTCAACTAGAGGTTTAAAAGTCGTTTCTTCGTATGTTACACCCACAACCGATAGGGAAATATCAGCCGCTTTAAGAGCTTTCAGAGTTTCTTCTACTGTTGGAATGCCTGGAGTACTGAAATCAATACTTTCATCAGTAATCAAGAAAGCAAAACGACGATTATTAGAAGCTGTAGACCAATCGTAATCTTTTGAAGTTGCAATATGATGAAGAGGCGCTGTAGGCTCTTCTGTTCCACCGCCTGTTTGAATAGATCTAAGTGCCTTAATATACTCTTCTACATTCTTAGTGAATTTAGACCCATTAAAATCGAAATATTGAACATTCTTAGCAGACTCATACGCGATTAAGCCAAGACGAGCATCAACCTTTTTACTAGCCAAATCACGGACAAAAGCCTCAATATTTTGCATAACATTCTGAATAGATGAACCCATTGAACCTGACTTGTCAATAGTAAAAACGATATCAGCAGAACCAGACGATTGCTTCGTAATTGTCACATCTGCTTCTTTCATCACTTTTTCAAATGTTGTCTTCTTGATGGTCTGAGTAACATCAGCTACATACTCATCCGTATCAACATGATCGGTAACTGTCTTTGATGTAGCAACTGGCGCTTTTTCTCCAACAGCAGTTCCTTTAGCAGCTACACTAGTTGTCTCAACACTCACAGAAGCCTCTGCTTTAGCAACAGCTTCTGTACCAGCTTCATTTTCTTTCGTATCCACTTTGACATCAGTAGAAGTAGTAGATACTTTCACTACATCACCAGGTTTAGCCTTATCAATTGGCACTACTGGAGTACTAACCTTTTCTTGAATCTCTTTGGCTGTCTCAGAAAGTTGTTGATTAGCCTGAGTTGTTTTAGCAGCAAGTTCATTTGAGCTTACTTGAGCTAGCTCATTAGCAGCTTGACTTGGCTTATTTACCTCATCAGCATCAGCTTGTGTGACTGCTGTAAAAACAGATGCTAGGGCAACTGAAAGTAAAACAGATTTGCATTTCCAAAATAAAGAACGCTTCTTATTTTTCATAAGTATTCTCCTTTAATAAATTTTGATTATATTATATCAATATCAAGGGGATTTGTCAAATATGATCTAATGTTCGGAACAACTTGCTATATTTACTAAAATCAGATTCTAGATTCTCTTTGGTAACAAATTCAATTCTTGAAATTATTTTCAAAACATGGTATAGATATTAATCCAAAGAACGCTTCTTATTTTATTTCTGTAAGTAAAGTTTTTATCAAGATTTCATTTCCTTTTATTTCGCCTAATAATGAGACCTCTGCCTATCAAGATTCTAGAAGACGAAAAAGAACCTTGACAAACCATCAAGATTCTTTCGCGTAGGTTTTATTTTTCAAGTGGTTTACGCAAATATCCGAAGAGAATACCGCTGACAACTGCACCAATCAATACATATACCAAGTAAAGGATTGGGTTGTTAGTCAAACCGATTACAAAGATTCCTCCATGAGGAGCCATAAGTTTGATGCCAGATAGACCGACAAGTGCACCGGTGAGAGCTGAACCGACGATAAAGCTTGGAATAGCACGGGCTGGGTCAGCAGCTCCAAAAGGAATCGCACCTTCTGTGATGAAAGATAGTCCCATAACGATATTTGTCAAACCAGAATCACGTTCTTCAGTAGTAAATTTATCTTTGAAAAGTAGAGTTGCAACAAATACTGCAAGCGGTGGAACCATTCCGGCTGCCATAACCGCTGCCATGACTGGAGAACCACCAGTTGAAACAGTGCTTGCCAGTGTACTTGTACCAAATACATAAGCTGCTTTGTTCACTGGTCCACCCATATCGACTGCCATCATACCACCGACCAAGAGACCGAGAAGGACAGCAGAGCTTCCGCTCAGACTTGCCAAGAAATCGTTGAGGGCTGTATTGATTGCTGACATAGGGATATTGACTGCCAGCATAAGGAATCCAGTCACAAGAACACCAAGAAGTGGCAAGAGCAAGATGGAACGAATACCTTCAAGTGAGCGAGGCAGACCTGCAAGTAATTTGCGAAGGACTAAAATCACGCCACCAGCTAAGAATCCACCGACCAGAGCTCCAAGGAAACCAGATGATACACCAGCTAGAGAGAGTGTCTTCTCACCACCTGCAGCATAGGCAACACCACCAAATGATGCACCGCTGCTCGCAATTGCACCGGCTACGAAACCTGAAACCAAACCTGGCTTTTCAGCGATTGAGTAAGCGATATAACCAGCCAATACTGGCAACATGAAGCCAAAGGCTGCACCACCAATTGCCTTAAATTGAGCTGCAATTTCATGATAGCTTCCCAGATTAGAAAGCTGATCCTTTGGCACGCCTAAGATCTGATCCAGCAAGAAGGCAATGGCAATCATAATCCCACCGCCAATGACGAATGGCAACATTTGAGAGACACCGCTCATCAAGTGCTTGTAAAAAGCTCCGCCCAAGCTAAGTTTTTCATTGCTGCTAGCTACTGCAGCGCCACCATTAGCAGCCTTGTAGACTTCGGCATTGCCAGAAAGAGCTAAATTGATGAGTTCTTCTGTCTTGCGGATACCGTCTGCAACTGGGCGGCTGATTAAAGGTTTGCCATCAAAACGATCCATTTCAACAGCCTTGTCTGCTGCGATGATAACTGCTTTAGCTTTTTTGATGTCTTCTGCTGTCAGTTTGTTGCCAACACCGCTGGCACCGTTAGTTTCAACCTTGATGCCGACACCCATTTCAGCAGCCACTTTTTGAAGAGCTTCTTGAGCCATATAAGTGTGGGCGATGCCTGTCGTACAAGCTGTAACAGCTACGAGGAAGTCTCCTCCCTAAGTTGCAGGAGCAACAGTTGCTGGTTCAGCTGCCTTTTCAGACGCTTGGTCAAAAAGAGCGATAACTTCGTCTGGTGAAGATACTTTGCGTAATTTGTCAGCAAAACCGTCTTTCATCAAGTATTGAGACAATTCTGCCAAGGCAGCCAAGTGGGTGTCGTTAGCACCTTCTGGAGCTGCAATCATGAAGAAGAGATCTGTTGGTTGACCATCCAAACTTTCATAGTCAACACCCTTATTTGACTTGGCAAAGAGAACGGTTGCTTCTTTGACAGCAGAGTTTTTGCTATGGGGCATAGCAATCCCCTCACCCAAACCAGTTGAAGTCAAGGCTTCACGCGCTAAGATGCCTTCTTTAAATGTTTCAAAATCTGTCACATAACCGTGATCGACCAGGCTTTTAATCATCTCTTCGATGACAGCTGTTTTTTCAGTTGCCTGCAAATCCAGCAACATGACATCTTTTCTCAATAGGTCTTGAATTTTCATCGTTTTTCTACCTCAACTTTTTCATATGTTTCTTTAATAAATTCCGCAGTTGCCAAGTCATCCGAGAAGGTAGTTGCCGTTCCGCAAGCCACTCCCCATTTGAAGGCTTCTACTGCGTCTTTTGATTTGACAAATTCACCTGTGAATCCAGCGACCATAGAGTCGCCAGCCCCAACTGAATTTTTCACTGTTCCCTTGATAGGTTTTGCGAAGTAAGCTCCCTCAGATGTGACAAGGAGTGCACCATCCCCAGCCATAGAGATGATAACGTTTTGGGCACCTTTAGTCAGCAATTCTCGAGCATATTTCTCGATTTCATCTAAACTTTCCAGTTTTACTCCAAAGATAGCTCCAAGTTCGTGATTGTTTGGTTTAACCAAAAGTGGCTGGTAGTCTAAACTATCAATCAAGGTTTGTCCTTCAAAGTCACAAACCACTTGCGCACCAGTCTGGCGCGTCAAGGCAATCAGCTCCTTGTAGATGACATTTCCCAAGTTCTTAGCACTTGAACCAGCAAATACAACCGTATCTTCTGCTGTCAAACTAGATAAAATTGCTTTTAATTCTTCTAGCTGAGCTGGTTCGACATTTGGACCCGTTCCATTGATTTCTGTTTCTTGGTCTGCTTTAATCTTGACATTGATACGCGTATCTTCTGCCACTTGGACAAAGCGTGTCTCGATTTCTTCCTCTGCCAATGTATCTGTGATAAATTTACCAGTAAAGCCTCCGATAAATCCAGTCGCCGTATTTGGAATACCCAAGCGTTTCAAAACACGACTGACATTGATTCCTTTTCCACCAGCAAACTTATCATCACTGTCCATACGATTGACACTACCGACTTGAACTTGGTCCAAGCGAACGATATAGTCAATGGATGGATTGAGTGTGACTGTATAAATCATGCTTCTATGACCTCCGTTTTTTCTTTAATCTTTTGAATCACTTCAGATTCAGTTTGGTTTGTAATGAGCCTTGCCCACGATACTGGTGCCACTTTTGCAAAAGATGTATTGCCTAACTTTGAAGCATCAGCCAAAACATAAGTTCTCTTGGCATTTTCGAGAATAGCGCGTTTCACCGCTCCTTCTTCCATGTCCGGAGTCGTGAAAAATCCATCGTCGATTCCATTCATTCCGATAAAAGCCTTGTCAAAATTCAGCTGTCCGATTTGATTTAGGGCTACACCACCAATACTAGCATCTGTCGAGCGTTTTACCACTCCACCAATGATTACAGTGGGAATATTACGCTCCACCAGCTTAGTCGCATGATGGATAGAGTTGGTTACCACCGTCACGCTCGGATCGTGCAATTCATTGACTAAGAGTTCATTGGTTGTCCCTGCATCAATAAAAATGACATCGTATTCTTGAATCAAGCTGGCTGCTTTTTGAGCAATCCTAGTTTTTTCTTGAATGTTTTTGATAGATTTTTCTTGATTGCTTTCTTCCTCCTGCAAGAAGTGAAGACTCTCTGCACCACCATGTACACGCCTCAACTTCCGCTCACTTTCAAGCTCATCTAAATCTCTTCTAACAGTTGATTCTGAAGTGTCTAAAGCTTTTACTAGATACTCTAAAGAAACAAATTTATCTTTCATAACTTTCTCGAGAATCAGCTGCTTTCTTTTCGACTTCAGCATAGAATACCTCCTCTGCAATCGATTACAGTTCTATTATACAAGATTAAATTCCAAAGTCAAGCACTTTCTATCATTTTCTATCAAAATAAATCATTTGTTTGAATATAGAAAAAAAGAAGTCTGTTAGACTTCTTTTTATTCCTTTATTATCTTGTAGTGATATAGACAAGAAGGATCGGTAAAAAGGCAGCAAGCACACATAAGATTGAAAATACCCAAAACCAAACCGATTTAAGAGCTTGCCTATATGTTCCTGGCTGAGATCTATTTTCAGCAATATAAGCTTTAATTTTCGACCTATTTAGGATGAGTACAATCAATACTACCGTTGTTCCTACAGTCATCAATCCATAATTTATGAGATTCACGATACTTTCTGGGATATAGTTGGTCAGGAAATCAAGCCCCTCTGCGATGACCAAATTATTGAAAATATGGAAGAAGATCACCCAGAAAATGGAATATTCAAAAGCGATGTAACCAAATCCCAGACCAATCATAGCAGCAAAATAAAGCTGATAGAGATTTTCATGAAATAGTCCGAAAAGAAGAGCCGTCATGACAATGGCAAAGACTTTTCCGTGCTTTTCCAAAGCTCGCAAGCCTGCTCCTCGAAAAATAATCTCCTCCGTAATCGGTGCCATGATCGTTGTATAGATAAACATGGTGATTGAATGAGAGCTAAAATCCTGTGATAAAATCTCAGAAAGATCCAAACCAAAGAGAGACAAAATAGCATTCATGATTTGACTTGTCACAGTACTAAACAGCTGAGAGAAAAACAAGAAGCAAATCATGAAGAAGAAGACCTTAGGAGTCATTTTCTTACTTTTCTTGCGCAAATCTCGCGTGAAAAGCTGCTTGCCCCTGAAAATCGTGAAAATAAGCACTCCCACACAAGAAGCGATAATGTAGGAACCGCCATCTTTATCCATAAAACTTTTCACAAATTCCTCAGTCTTACCTATATCAAAGCCCTGCTGAAAAAGAACAAAGAAATAGGAAAAGACAGTATAGAGTATTACAACCACTAGCATCACGATAGAATAAGTGAAGCAGCTTGCTGAAAATCTCCCCAGATCTTTCTTGGGATTTAAAGGCTCAGGTAACGTATTCATAAATTCTCCTTTGTTATTATTGACTACGAGTCTTTCTACTGAAAAAATACAAACTTAAAAAGATTCCCTCGTAAAGAAGAGCAAAAAGAATAAAGGCGTGCATGAAAAATTCTTCTGGCAAAATCCAGATGACTGGATCCTTGGCTGGATCAAATAGCCATGTATTATCTCCCACAAAAAGCACTTGGTGAAAGAGCGTAAAAAAGCTATTAAAACCAATCAAGCCAGCCAGGCAAATCATTATGAAGGGCAATAGGCTCAAGATAAGCAAATTTCTTTGATAAAGAGCTAAAAATCCTTTTTTGACCACTTTTTGGATAAAGAAAATAAAAGCCGGCAAGGTTAGTACAAAGACAACCTGCGCCAAGTGGAAGAGATACTTGACCGCCTGAAAATGATACAGCCCAGCTGCTGACGAGCGAAAATCCGGCATTGCCAGCTTCTGACTAAAAGGATTGGTCAGGTAATTCATCAAAATGTTGAAATTATACTGGATAGTCTCTGCTTTGAGATGAACCTTATCAGGCAAAGCGAAATAAGAAATCTCCAGCGGGTAAAACAGCCAAGCCAGATAAATGGTCAACAAAATGGCTGTCGCCAGCAAGCATAGGACACTGGCTGAAAATCTTAACTTATCATGCATCAAAGTCCCACTCCGCTAGGCTAGATAGAACATGCGTTGGTTGGATCGGCAGATTTGGCACCTCTTCTGGCAGGGTAAAGCCTGTCGTAACCAAGAGGGTCGGAATGCCATTGTCGATTCCCGCTCGAATATCTGTCAGGTAGTTATCGCCCACCATAACCACATCCTCACGCGCCAATCCCAGATGCTCAATGGCTTTTTCCATAATGATGGCATTTGGCTTGCCGATAAAGGTCGGCTCAACCCGAGTAGCTGCTTCTAAGAGGGCATTGATAGCTCCCGCTCCTGGCTGTAGACCTCGCTCCGTCGGAATATTGAGATCAGGATTGGTTCCGATAAAGTGGGCACCCTTTTGAATAGCCAGAGTCGCTAGGGTCAGCTTCTCATAGTCCACTTCCCAGTCCAGACCTACTACTACATAGTCAGGGTTTTCTGTATCTTCTATATATCCAGCTTCTTCAATGGCCTGTTTAAGCCCAACATCACCGATAACATAGACTTTTTTGCCCAGATTTTTCTCCTGCATATAGTCAATAGTCGCTAAAGTCGCTGTGTAAATAGTCTCAAGCGGTGTCTCAATGTTGAAATTTTCAGCCAACATAGTCTGAACAGCTTCTGGCGTGCGCGTAGTGTTATTGGTCACGAAAAGATAGGGAATCTTGCGCTTCTGCAGCTCATGCACAAAGGCCTCTCCTGCCGGAATCCGACTCTTGCCCTTATAAATCGTCCCGTCTAAATCAATCAAATATCCTTTATAAGTCATACATTACTTTCTAATCTTTTTCAATCTCTTGCCAAGTGATGATAGCTTGTGCATTGACATCACCGTCACTGGAAATCTGGTGAGTGCTCTGCAGACCGTCTAGTTCATAGCTAGAGGCAATCATCCCGCCCGGTCGGACTTCTTTGACATACTTCAGGTTGATTTTCTGAGGAATATGCTGGGTAAGGAAGTCTGCGCCCATGACCTCAAAAATCCAGTCCAGATACTTACTATTGTTGACATGACCATTCATATCCAAGTCGTAAAAACGCACATGGTAGTCCTTGATGATAGGATTTTCCAAGTTTGGATACTTAGGACCACGCAGTAATTTCTTAGAAAAATCAGACTGATAAGGAGCCACAATCTCAGGCTCCACCCCATGAACCTTACGGCTATCTCGATCCATAAGGACAAAGGTTGCCATCATCTGTATAATGGCTTCACCCGCCTCATCAAAAATCGTGAAGCGACGGTAACAAAAGAGGCGATTGTAGGTCAAGGCCTCTGTCTCAATAGTGATTTCCTCCGCAAATCGCGGCAGACGAACCACATCAATATCATAGTCCGTGATGATCCAGACCAGATTATACTGCTCTAACATATCCTTGTCGCTGACACCCAGCTCAATCGACTGCATGCCCGACACCTGCAAGGACAGCAGGATAACATCCGGTAGCTTGATATGACCATTCATATCAGCCATATCAAAAGGAATTTTCATTTTCATTTGATAAGTTAAGCCCATAATTTACTCCAATATAAATTTCTCAGCAACCGTATCGCCCAAAAAGAGGCCTTGCTTGGTCATGCGCACGATATCTCTGTCCGGAACTAGCAAGCCTTGCTCAGTCAGTTCAGACACAACAGCTCCGTATTGATCTTCAAAGAATACACCAAATTTTTCCTCGAAGCGTTTTCTTGAAACGCCCGATTTCTTGCGTAGTCCTAGAAACATCTCTTCTTCCATCTTTTCTTTCAGCGTCAGTACTTCTTCCTGCACACGGCTATTACCCGCTTCTACTGCTTGCAGATAATGACGAATGGGCCCGTGGTTTTTATAGCGGACGCCATCGACATAGCCAGACGCTCCCGCACCGATACCATAATACTCCGCATTGTCCCAGTACATGAGGTTGTGACGGCTCTCAAAGCCTGGCTTGGAAAAGTTAGAAATCTCGTAATGCTCAAAGCCTGCCTTTTCCAACTCAGCTATAATGTATTCAAACATCTCCGCTTCCAAGTCTTCTTTGGGTAGAGGCAACTTTCCTCTCCTCATCCGATTCATGAAGACTGTATGATTTTCTAAAATCAAACTGTACAAACTCATGTGGGGAATGTCCAGAGCAATGGCCTTGGCTACATTGGTTTTCACATCCTCCATAGTCTGCTTGGGAAGGGCATAAATCAGGTCAATCGAGATATTATCAAAACCTGCTTTTTTGAGATTGGCAATATTCTCGTAGATGTCCTTTTCCAAATGACTGCGCCCAATTTGCTTGAGCATGCGATCATTAAAGGTTTGCACGCCCAGAGAAACCCGATTGACAGGCGAATCTTTGAGTACAGCAATCTTTTCCTGATCCAAGTCCCCAGGATTGGCTTCGATGGTCAGCTCCTCAAGATAAGACAAGTCCAGCTTGTCCGTCAGCTTTTCCAGCAAAAAAGCCAACTGAGGCGCCGATAGAGCCGTCGGAGTCCCACCACCGATATAGAGGGTACGGAGCTTTTTGATGTCGTAAGAATCATACTCCTCAATCAAATGCTCCAGATAACTATCTACCGGCTGATTTTTGATAAAGACCTTTGAAAAATCGCAGTAATAACAAATCTGAGTACAAAAAGGGATATGCACATAGGCAGAAGTCGGTTTAGTTTGCATAGTATTTATTATAGCATAAAATTAGCGACAAAGCCCCCTTGGAAAATAGAATAAAAAAACTCAAGAAATAGAAAAATTCCTTGAGTTAATGTTGAAAGAGCATCTGTTCGAGCAGATCAGGGATAAAGCAACTGCTGAATCACTAAAACATGGCTCTCTTCTATACCATATAAACTATGAAGTTCATTCGGCTCCATAGTCAGAAAACTTCCCGGTACTAATTGTACAGTTTCTCCTAAGGCAGTAAAATTCACCTTCCCTTCTAGACAGACAACTGTAACAAGAGCATCTGCGCTATGTTCAGGGATTTGTTTCCCTTTAGCAAGGTGCAAATGGCGAATGAGACGTCCTTGCTCTTCGACTGGAGTTTCAACCACATCAACATTTGGATCTATTGAGTAAAATTTCATCGTTTTACCTCCTTTTCTTCATTTTAGCATAATTCCGAATAATTGTCAGAATTTTTTAATATTCCTGATTGATACCTACAAAGTTACATAATATGGTATTTTCATCATGCTCTACCTGATCAATTTTCTTAAATATAAAAAGATTGAAGAACGTCATCTAAAATAGATCTTTTCTTCAATCTAGAAATTTGTTATGAATTAGATTTCAAAATCATTGAATTCCATAAGCCATACTGATCTGGATTTTAGCAACTCCATTCTGCAGGCTGATTTTGTCAATGCTGAACGGACTCTGCGGCAGAGATAGAAGGAAACTATCTCCCTCCGTCGTGATGGAGGAATTAGGGGCCTGCAGTTGCTGCTTCAGCATGCCTGTTACCCAAGATTTAGGGATAGGAAGGATGCCTAGCTTGGCATTATCGATTGTGATGTATAAGGCACTCCCCTTCACCGTCACATCCACCTCTAAATCCAGCTTACTATCAATAAAAATTAGTTTAACCGGATACTGGATGCGCAGCTTATTGCCTTCAATACTGTAAGCTCCATTCAGCAGTTCCTGATTCTCGCTATCGGTCAGCGAAGACTTAAGCACCTGATTGAGCTGTACGCTATTGAGAGAGACCTCTGTGCTGACTCCCTGAGCCGTCACATTAGCATTGTTCAAAGCCGGCTCAATCATATTTTCCCACGAAGTATTAGCTTGAACATTTTTTAGTTGTTCATTCGGATTGATAGAAGAAGGAACCAGAAATAGCACTGCTGCGAGCAACAGCACCAAAACAATTCCTACCAATCTTTTGATCAATTTCATATCTGTCTTCCTTTACTTTGAGAAATATCCTTAGCTGAAAACACAAAAAGGATTTATCTCATTTTACACTATTTTTACATCATTTTCTGTAACAAACAGATTAAAAGGCTAACAATCCTGTGAGAAAAGGCTGGGATAAATAATCCCAGCCTCTTAGTCGTATATTGCCTGTATAAAAAGACTTAACATAGATAGTCTATTCTTACTTAATCACTTGTTGCGTCTTAGCATAGTTAGCTTCGACTGCTTCTTTTTCAGATTTCCACCAGTCTTGGTTGTCTGTATACCACTTGATGGTCTCTTTGAGACCCGCTTCAAAGTTGGTGAATTCTGGCTTCCATCCAAGCTCATCGCGGAGCTTGCTGGCATCAATGGCATAGCGAAGATCGTGGCCGGCACGATCCGTCACATGGTCATAAGCGTCAGCAGGTTGCCCCATTTCCTTGAGAATCAGCTCCAGCACTTCCTTGTTGTTCTTCTCACCATCAGCACCAATCAAGTAAGTTTCACCGATTTGGCCCTTGGTCAGAATTGTCCAAACGCCTGATGAATGGTCATTAGTATGAATCCAGTCACGAACGTTTTTACCTTCACCGTAAAGTTTTGGCTTGATGCCGCTCAAGATATTGGTGATTTGGCGTGGAATGAACTTCTCGATGTGCTGGTAAGGACCATAGTTGTTTGAACAGTTCGAAATAGTCGCTTTGACACCAAAAGAGCGCACCCAAGCTTTGACGATCAAGTCTGAAGCTGCCTTGGTTGAGGAGTAAGGCGAACTTGGATTGTACTTAGTTTCAGCTGTAAATTTCTCACCTGGACCTTCTCCATGACCTGGCAAATCTTCACGCAGAGGCAGGTCGCCATAGACTTCGTCAGTCGACACATGGTGGAAACGAATATCGTACTTACGAGCCGCTTCTAATAGTGTGTAAGTTCCGATAAAGTTAGTGTGGATGAATGGACTCGGGTCATTGAGCGAGTTGTCATTGTGACTTTCTGCCGCATAGTGAACGATAGCATCCGCTTCAGAAGCAAGCTTATCTACCAAGGCTGCATCAGCAATATCTCCAACAACCAACTCAACGCGGTCGCCTAAAATTTCTTCGATATTGGCACGATTACCCGCGTAAGTCAGCTTGTCCAGCACTGTCACATGAACATCTGGAAAGTTATTGTAAACATAGTGGACAAAGTTAGAACCGATAAAACCAGCTCCGCCTGTCACGATAATTTTTTTGTATTCAGTCATTTTTATTCCTTAAACTTTTTTATAATTGCCTTAAGTGGTGGGGACGCAAGCAAACCTCCGGTTTCATTGCTTATTTTTGAGCCTAATGTCTCAAAAATCCCCTGTCATGTAACAAACTAAACAATTTGTTACATGACTTACACCACAGCGGCAATCATTTCTTTAATTCGCTTCGCTCGGATTAGAGCTGAGCTAAATCATATATTTCAGTATCAATTAATGAATCAGAAAAGAAATCTTCTTATAAATCTTCTTTTCTTAGTGGTTTGACATCCTTGAGTAATGGATGGTTCTTGTCTGCTTCTGAGACTTCTGCTGCTTCTAGATTTTCCCACTGGATGCCTAGAGCTGGGTCTGCATAGTTGACAAAGGCATACTTAG
>NZ_CALHWC010000222.1 GCF_938036805.1 uncultured Streptococcus sp. | reverse complement strand
GCCAAAGCTGTCGCGATAGCCTGATCCTCTACTGACAGGAGACGGAGGGCAAAGAGAGCCGCATTGGTCGCGCCTGCTTCACCGATAGCCATAGTTGCCACAGGTACACCGCCTGGCATCTGCACGATAGAGTAGAGCGAGTCCACGCCACTAAGAGCACGTGATTTGACTGGTACACCAATGACAGGAAGGGTAGTTTTGGCTGCTACCATGCCTGGTAAATGGGCTGCGCCACCAGCACCTGCGATGATGACCTTGATACCACGGCTACGGGCTTCCTCCGCATGTCTAAACATGAGGTCTGGTGTACGGTGGGCAGAAACAACTTTCTTTTCGTAGGCTACACAAAAGCGGTCTAGGACTTCTGCTGTTTTTTGCATGGTTGCCCAGTCGGATTTAGAGCCCATGATGATGGAAATAATTGGTTTCATTGTTAATATCCTTTTTCTTTTTGATAATGGTCTTAGGTGGTGGGTCGGAAGCAAACCTTCTGTTTCATTCCTAAAATTTGAGCCCGAAGTCTCAAATTTTCCCTAGACCAGAACATAGACTGTTCTGGTCTTTTCACCACGGCGACCATTATCGTACTTGGCGACTTCGTCGCTTTTTCTTATACCTTTATCGAATAGCCTTGCTTCCGATATCGGTTCGGTAAAAGAGATCTTCTGTTTTTTGTTGGGCAAGTTCTTGGTAGATAGTGTTTTGGGCTTCTTTGACGGTATCTGCTGTGGTGACGAGCATATAGACACGTCCGCCATTTGACAGCAGTGCTCTGCTATTTTCCGCAAACTTAGCCCCGGCATAGTAGGTGATGATGTCGCCTTCTGTCTTAGCTGGCAACTCAACGCCCTTTGCATAATCCAGCGGATAGCCGTTTGATGCGACAACCACACCCAGAGTCACACCCTTATCCGTCCACGTGATATTTGGCTCCTTGCCATCAAGGATATCCGTGATATTTTGTGCAAAGTCAGATGTCAAACGAGGCAAGATAATTTGCGTTTCAGGATCTCCGAAGCGAGCGTTGAACTCGATGACTTTCGGTCCGTCTGCTGTCAAGATAAGACCTGCGTAAAGGACACCCAGATAAGGGCGACCTTCTTTAATCATCCCTTCGAGGACTGGCTTGACAATGGTGTCAACCGCTGTGGCAACCACGCTCTTTGGCAAGTGAGGAACTGGCGCATAGGCACCCATACCGCCCGTGTTAGGACCCTTGTCCCCGTCGTAGGCACGTTTGTGGTCCTGAGCTGTTGGCATGATGTAGAACTTGTCGCCATTGACAAAGGCAAAGAGAGAGAACTCCTCACCGTCGAGGAATTCCTCAATGACCACACGCGCACCTGAGTCACCGAATTTATTGTCCAAAAGCATGTCGTGAGCAGCTTCTACTGCTTGCTCAACCGTCTCTGCAACAACGACACCTTTTCCAAGAGCCAAACCGTCTGCCTTGACTACGATAGGTGCACCCTGCTTTTCGATATAGGCCTTGGCTTCCTCAAAGTCGGAAAATGTGCCATAGGCTGCTGTCGGAACGCCGTATTTGATCATGATTTCCTTGGCAAAATCCTTGGACCACTCCAGCTCAGCCGCAGCCTTGGTCGGACCAAAAGCCTTGAGCCCAGCTTGGTTAAAATCATCTACAATTCCAGCTGCCAGGGCATCATCTGGGCCAATGAAGGTCCAAGCGATATCGTTGGCCTTTGCAAATTCAATCAACTTAGAATGTTCGGAAATTCCAATATTTACTAAATCCAACCCATCCAAGGTCATGCCATCATTTCCAGGTGCGACAAACACCTGCTCCACAACCTTAGACTCCAACAACTTCTTGGCAATCGCATGCTCACGACCGCCTGAACCAACAACTAAAAGCTTCATAGCTAAGATACCTC
>NZ_CALHWC010000221.1 GCF_938036805.1 uncultured Streptococcus sp. | reverse complement strand
CTTCGACAACTTTCGCGTGAACGCGGACAGTGTCACCAGGACGGAATGCAGGGATATCTGAGCGAAGTTGACCTTCAGTCAAGCTTTGAATTAATGGATTCATTTTTTCTCCTATCTTGCTAATCTTGTAGCTCAAGACGACAGCGGATTAGCCGTTTTTTTAGTGCATCCATTTATGCACAAAGTATATTATATCAAAATTCTAGTAAAAGTAAAGATTTTTAGATAAAAATTCCTAAAAGAATCGCTAAAAATCCTAAAAGGTAGGTCAACATCAGATAGAGGCTAAACTTCTTCTTATCTGAGAATAGCTCTGCTAATTCCGCATTAAAAGTGGAAAGAGTCGTTAAACCGCCACAAAAACCTGTTGCCAAAATGCTATACAGCTGCTTATCTTGGATATGATTATAAAAAACTCCAATCAAAAAAGCTCCTAATACATTGGCCATCAAGGTTCCTACTGGCAGAGCAGCTCTGCTATTGACCTTAGAAAAAAAGTAACGGACAAGAGCTCCTAGACCGCAAGCAGTGATCAAAAACCAAATCATGCGGCTACCTTCCTTCCAGCCCATAAAGCAATGCAAAGGCTGCCGCCGATACTCAAGGCAAGATATACGATCAATTCTGGATAACGGCCTAAATCCAACAATTTGAGCGAATCCAATAGAAGACCTGAAAAAGTCGTCAAGCCGCCACAAAATCCCGTCGACAAAGCCAATAACAAACGCTTGGAAACTTGCTTGCGACTGAGATAGCCTTTAACCAAATAGAGTAACAAGAAAGTTCCCAAATAGTTAACCAAAAGTGTCGCTAGCGGAAAATATCCCGTAAATGTGAAAAAGGATGAGCATTGATAACGAAGTAAACCGCCTAGCATAGCTCCCAAGAAGATTGCTAAAGAATTTTTTACTTCACTCATCTTATTTGCTTCTCCTGAAAAGAGCGTGAATGCTTTAGGATATCCGCAAAGATCGCAAGAATCGACTCTTGATAATCCTTATTTTCAATCTTACTCGCAACTTTAGCAAAAATTCTTTCTTCTCGTTTAGGATCTGCGACGGCCTTCCCAGTTGATTTTTTAACAGCAACAACTTGGCCGACCAGATTCATGCGTTTCTCCAGTAAGGCAACGAGTGCATCATCTACTTGGTCAATTTCCTGTCTGATTTCTTCTAACGTCATCTCATTCCTCCTCATATTCTATCTATCATATCAAAAAATAGTAAAATGTTCTAGTTTTATCCTAAATAAAAAAGGTCCTAAAGACCTTAAATTAAAAGAAAACTCGCTTAAGCGAGTTTTTATCCGCAACCTAAAATAGTTCCCCGAACCTTTTTAACCAACTGAGCCTTCCATACTCATGTTGATGAGTTGGTTGAGTTCAACGGCGTATTCCATTGGAAGTTCTTTGGTAATGGGTTCCATAAATCCGTTAATAATCATAGCTGTAGCTTCTTCTTCACTGATGCCTCGGCTCATCAGGTAGTAGAGCTGGTCCTCGGACACTTTGGAAACCTTGGCTTCATGTTCTAGCGCGACATTTGAATTATGGATTTCATTAAAAGGAATGGTATCGGAACTGGACTCACCATCCATCAGAATGGTATCACACTCGATATGAGATTTGGAGCCAGCACTATTCTTACCAAAGCGAACCTGCCCACGATAGTCTGTCTTGCCGCCATCCTTAGCCACTGATTTAGAAATTAAGGTACTAGATGTCTTGGGTGCATTATGAAAGACTTTGCAGCCCGCATCCAAATGCTGACCGTAGTTTGCAAAAGACATGGAAAGGACAGAAGTCCGTGCATTGCGGCCATTAAGAATGCTACAGGGATATTTCATATTGACCTTACTGCCTAAGTTCCCATCAATCCACTCTAAGGTGCCGCCTTCTTCGACAATGCCCCGCTCCGTTACGAGGTTATAGACATTGTCCGACCAGTTTTGAATGGTTGTATAGCGGAAAAAGGCATCCTTTTTGACAATGATTTCGACATTTGCCGCATGAAGGCTATTGCTTGTGTAAGTCGGTGCTGTACAGCCCTCAATATACTGGATGGAGCCACCCTCCTCGATAATCATCAATGAGCGCTCAAACTGGCCGGCATTTTCACCATTGATACGAAAATAGGTCTGAACAGGAACTTGGCACTGGACGTTCTTGGGCACATAGATAAAGGTTCCGCCGGACCAAACCGCACTATTAAGCGCAGAAAATTTATGCTCAGCATTTGAAATCACTGTACCAAAATACTGCTTAACCAAGTCTGGATATTCCTGCACAGCCGTATCCGTATCAGTAAAGATAATCCCCAACTTGGCAAATTCTTCTTTCATATTATAGTAAACCACTTCAGATTCATACTGAGCCACAGCTCCAGATAGAAAACGCTTCTCAGCTTCTGGAATTCCCAAGCGGTCAAAGGTTTTCTTAATCTCATCTGGCACTTCATCCCAGCTGCGAGCCCTCTCTCCTGTCAGCTTTTGATAATAGATAATGTCATCAAAACGAATACCTGACAAATCCGGGCCAAAGTCGGGCATGGGCAGCTTATGAAAGAGTTCCAAGGAGCGGAGTCGATAGTCCAGCATCCACTGAGGTTCATTCTTGATTTCTGAGATTTCTCGAACTACTTCTTCGGTCAGACCTTTACCAGTTGAAAAGAGCGGCTTAACATCATCATGAAAGCCAAAGGCATAGTCGCGTTCTTTCATAGAGGGTCCTCCTTTGTACTATGGATAGCGCTTACCTATATTATACTCCTAATCATGAGAATTATCAGAAAATAATACTTTAACAAAAGAAAAACGGCCACAGCCGCTTCCCATATTGTCATTTTAAACTTTACTTACCAACTCTTCCGCAAATGCTTCCAATCGCTCAATGTCATCTTCTTCTGCAGAAAGATCTACTTTGACACATTCTGAACCTTTCACTGCTCCTGTAGCCGCAAAAACAGCATCAAAGTCATCAACAGCCTTGCAGAATTCATCATAAAAAGTATCGCCTGAACCGGCCACTCCGTAGACCTTGCCAGACAAGTCCAAACCAGCCAAATCTTCGTAGAAATCCATCATTTCATCTGGCAATTCGCCATCCCCATAGGTATAGGTCGCTACAATGGCAATATCGGCCTCCAGAAAGTCCTCTGCGTCAACTGTCGTACATTCATCCACATCGACATCAACACCCAAATCTCTCAATTTATCAGCAACAATATCTGCGATTTCTTCCGTATTACCAGTCATGCTGGCAAATACAATTTTCGCTAAGGTCATAGTTTCCTCCAAATTATAATCTTCATTCATTATAACACATCTTTTTTATTTTAAAAATAAAAATTCTTGTGCTACAATAACTAGAGAAAGTTTAAGAGGTCTACAATGAGTATCTATAGCAAAATTCTGAAAAAAATTAAAGAATACGATAAAATTATCATCCACCGCCACATGCGCCCTGATCCAGATGCGATTGGCAGTCAAGTCGGTTTACAAAAGCTTCTCCAACTCAACTTTCCTGAAAAATCCATCAAAGTAACAGGTTACGACGAACCAACCCTTACTTGGCTAGCCAAGATGGATGAGGTGACCGATTCTGACTATGAGCAAGCCCTGGTGATCGTGTGCGATACAGCCAACACTCCTCGTATTGATGATAAGCGCTACAGCATGGGCGACTTTTTGATTAAAATCGACCATCATCCCAACGACGATATCTACGGAGACCTGCTGCTAGTTGATACAGATGCTAGCAGTACCAGCGAGCTTATCGCTCTTTTTGCCTTCGAAAATCGCTTAGAAGTAAATGACTCTATCGCCAAACTCCTCTATGCTGGTATTGTCGGAGATACAGGTCGTTTCCTCTATCCAGCGACTACTGCACGCACATTTGAGATTGCTGGAAAACTTCGCCAATATGCTTTTAATTTTTCAGAGCTTTCTCGAAAAATGGACTCCATCACCTATCAAGTTGCCAAACTACAAGGTTATGTGTACGATAATCTGGAAGTGGATGAAAATGGTGCTGCGCGCGTCATCCTATCACAGCAATTATTAAAAGAAAATCGATTGACTGATGCTGATACTTCAGCCATTGTAGGCGCACCTGGACGGATTGAAAATGTCCAGATGTGGGCCATTTTTGTCGAACAGCCTGACGGTCATTATCGTGTTCGCATGCGCAGTAAATTTACTCCAATCAATGAAATTGCCAAGCAACACAACGGCGGCGGCCATCCACTTGCCAGCGGTGCCAATGCTTATTCCAAAGATGAAGTCGACTTGATTTATCAAAAATTAAAAGAAAGAGCAAAAAAGTAAGAAAATCATCCAAAAGACTTGTCAAATCAATTAGAATTTGATAAACTATCAAAGTAACGAATCTATGGCTCGCAAAGAGACCATGGCAGAAAGGAATTTTTAAAATGAGAAAAGACATTCACCCAGAATATCGCCCTGTTGTATTCATGGACACTACTACTGGCTACAAGTTTCTTAGCGGTTCAACTAAGCGTTCTAACGAAACTGTTGAATTCGAAGGCGAAACTTACCCATTGATCCGTGTCGAAATTTCATCAGACTCACACCCATTCTACACTGGACGTCAAAAGTTCACTCAAGCAGATGGACGTGTGGATCGTTTCAACAAAAAATACGGTCTCAAATAAGAACCGTATTGACATTAAAAAGAATGTTGATACAAAGCCATTTCCGAGAAATCGGATTTGGCTTTTTTTGTTTTTTCCAATAGAAAATCCTTTGAAATCTGGAATGAGGCAGCATTACTACTGTCACTCATTCCTTCATTTCAAAGGATTGGTTTCAACTATTGATTTTCTTTCAATTTTTCTCGCTCAAGGCGAAGTTTGCGATTTGGATTTAGCCGGTTGAAGAGTTCTTCCAGCTTTTCTGCATTCCAAACATCTGCTGCTGAGACAAAGTTGCCATTTTCGTCTCGGAAAGATATTGGTTTATCACCCATTACATATCTCCTTAGTCAACAAATTCAAACTCAAACTTACCGATGCGCACCAAATCTCCGTCCTTGGCACCACGCACACGAAGTGCTTCGTCAACACCCATACCGCGCAACTGACGAGAGAATTTCATGATAGACTCATCGCGGTCAAAGTTGGTCATTGTAAAGAGTTTTTCTAGCTTATCACCTGAAAGCACCCATGTAGCATCATCATCACGGGAGATTTCGAAGGCTGGCGCTTCTTCGTCAAAGCCATAATAAGCCTCGTCTTCCATATCAGATTCTTCATAAAGCAGAAACTCAGGCGTCTTATCCAGCAGCTCAGCCGTTGCATCCAAGAGCGTGGCAAGCCCCTGCTTGGTCAGACTAGAAATAGGGAAAATCTGTGGCAACTCTTCAAATTCATCATAGTTGGCAGCTAGTTTTTGCTTGAATTCTTTCAAGTTTTCTGCGCTATCAGGCATATCCATCTTATTGGCTACAATGATCTGTGGCCGTTCCATCAAGCGTAAATTATAGGATTCCAGCTCTTTGTTGATCGCCAGGTAATCTTCATAAGGATCACGTCCCTCACTGGCAGACATATCAATAACGTGCAAAATGACCCGTGTCCGCTCAATATGACGAAGAAACTGGGTACCTAGCCCTACTCCCTGACTGGCTCCTTCGATCAATCCTGGCAGATCGGCTACAGCAAAAGATTCTCCAGACTGAGTCCGAACCATACCCAGATTAGGCACAATCGTGGTAAAGTGATAGGCTCCGATTTTTGGCTTGGCTGATGTAATCACACTCAGAAGAGTTGACTTGCCAACCGAAGGAAAACCAACCAGACCAACATCAGCCAGTACTTTTAGCTCCAGCAGTAATTCTCTTTCCTGACCGGGCTCCCCATTTTCAGAAATTTCGGGAGCAGGATTTTTAGGTGTAGCAAAGCGGATATTACCACGTCCGCCACGTCCGCCATGCGCTACGACGAAACGTTGACCGTGCTCGATCAAATCTGTAATCACCTTGCCGGTCTCAGCATCACGCACGGTCGTCCCCTGCGGTACACGGACAATCAAATCCTCCGCTCCTCGACCGTGCATTCCCTTGGTCATTCCTTTTTCGCCCGATTGAGCCTTGAAATGACGATTGTAACGGAAGTCCATCAAGGTACGGAGACCTTCATCCACGACAAAAATCACATCGCCACCACGGCCGCCATCGCCGCCCCAAGGTCCGCCATTGGGTACATATTTTTCTCGACGAAAAGCCACCATGCCATCGCCGCCTTTGCCAGCCTTGACCTGAATCTTGGCTGTATCTAAAAACATACTCATATAAATTCTCGCTTCTTTTTTACTCTAAAAAAACGCCTTGCAGCGTTTAGGATTAGAAGATTGCGCCGATAGCTGATGCAAAAATTGCACCGACTGTTACAAGTAACATGATTACCACGACCAGCATTGTCAATTTTTCAAATCCAGTTTTTTTACGTTGTCCGTTATCTCCAAAAGCCACTTTATTACCTCAATTCCAAGATTACTCTCTATATTCTAACACGATTAGCATACTTTTTCAAATATTTACGAAAGGAAAAGGAAAAAGAGAGTTTTCAGCCTGTCAGCAAAAAACTTCTAAAAAAGATTGAAGAATTTGCCTCAAATAGGGACTTTCTCCAATCTTTTGAATTTTATCTTGCTTTTTAGTCGATGCCAATCTCAGCACGGACTACATCCGCAATTGTGTCCACATAATAGTCCACTTCTTCGTGAGTTGGCGCTTCAGCCATGACACGCAGAAGCGGTTCTGTCCCACTTGGGCGGACAAGGATACGGCCGTTTCCTGCCATTTCAATTTCCATTTTTTCAATAATGTCTCTGATGGCTGGTACTTCCATTGCCTTATCCTTCATAGCATTTTCGACACGGATATTGACCAATTTTTGTGGGTAAATGGTCACTTCTGATGCAAGTTCAGACAAGCTCTTGCCAGTTTCTTTCATCACTTTGGTTAATTGTACCGCTGACAATTGACCATCACCAGTGGTATTATAATCCATGATAATAACATGTCCAGATTGCTCGCCACCTAGATTATAACCGTTCTTGCGCATTTCTTCTACCACATAGCGGTCACCAACGGCAGTCACTACTTTATTGATGCCTTCGCGCTCCAAGGCTTTGTGGAAGCCAAGGTTGGACATAACAGTAGTCACAATTGTATTTTGAGCCAATTGGCCTTTTTCAGAAAGATACTTGCCGATGATGTACATAATCTTGTCACCATCTACAATGTCGCCATTTTCATCAACAGCAATCAAACGGTCACTGTCGCCATCAAAAGCGAGGCCAATCGCTGCACCTGACTCACGGACTGTTTCCTGTAAGCCTTCTGGATGAGTTGAGCCTACATTTAAGTTAATGTTGAGGCCATCTGGATTTTCTCCGATAACAGTCAGCTGGGCACCCAAATCAGCAAAAATTTGACGGGCACTAGTTGAAGCAGCGCCATTTGCCGTATCGAGGGCAACATGCATTCCTTCAAGATCTAAACCAGTTGAAACAAGATATTGTTGGTACTTACGCAGGCCTTCTGGATAATCCATGACTTTTCCTAAGCCTTCAGCACTTGGGCGAGGAAGGGTATCTTCTGCTGCGTCCAGCAAAGCTTCGATTTCAAGCTCACGCTCATCATCCAGTTTATAACCATCGCCACCAAAGAATTTGATTCCGTTATCAAGAGCAGGATTGTGGCTAGCCGAAATCATGACACCCGCGCTAGCTTTTTCGGATTTAACCAAGTAAGCAACACCTGGAGTCGCGATCACACCTAGTTTGTAGACGTGGATCCCCACAGAAAGCAGACCTGCAATCAAGGCACTCTCCAGCATTTCTCCCGAAATACGTGTATCACGGCCAACAAACACTCGAGGAACTTCACTTTCGTGTTGGCTCAGAACATATCCACCAAAACGGCCCAGTTTAAAGGCCAATTCCGGCGTTAATTCCACATTGGCTTCTCCACGAACACCATCGGTTCCAAAATATTTACCCATTTTTAAAATTTTCCTTTCAAATCTTGCATTTATTTACTAGATGAATTCGAACTTGAGCTCGATTTGGAGCTTGACGAATTCGAATGTGTGGTTTTGGTCGTAACTTTCATCGTTGTTTCAAACGGTGTCACAACACTTGGCAAAACATTCCCATTGGCATCCATGGCCTGCAAGGAAGCTGCCCCACTATAATTTCCTGAAATAGTGACGTTGCTTGGTAAGACTGCTGCGACATGATTAACTTTTTCCAAAGTTTCTTCATCGCTTGTCACTGTAACTTCTTCGTGCTCCAAGCTCACATTTGTGATAGAGATATCTTCTGCAACCTGACTGCCTGTGATGAGATACTTCACTGGCACTTTCTTGCTTGCTTTTTTACCTATCTTGACTGAAATTTTTTGCGGATTGACCGTAGCAGACAGGCCGCTAGGTAGATTTTCGACTTTCAGCTGCACTTCGACTGTTCCTTCTGATGCATTGGATAAATCCGCTACCACATGGAACTTCCGTGTACTTTCCTGCATTTCGCTACTTAAAGCCACTCTATTAGAACCCGTCAAAACAACGCTAGCTTCGGAAGTGAAGCCGCTAATGAAGTACCGTTCACTATCATACTTGATATCAATCGGGACATTAGAAATCGTATTACTGTAAGTTTCCGAGGTCACTTGGCGAATACTGATACTATTTTGAAAACTACTAGACGTCGCATAAATAAACAAAACCAAAGCAAAAAATAAGGAGGAAATAATATAGAGAATTTTTTTACTTTGTTTCATTCTTCCATCCTCCTAGGATACGATTCTTTAGGCTCAATTTCTCATGCTTGTCTGATAAGAGAACTTCCCGCAGTTGTAGCTCAAACTCATTCAAGCTCAAGTTGTGCTTGAAAACTCCATTATGCGTCGTAGAAATACCACCTGTTTCCTCAGACACGACAAAAGTAAAGGCATCTGAAACTTCCGAAAGGCCAATCGCAGCCCGGTGCCGAGTTCCAAATTCCTTGGAAATACCTGTACTTTCTGTTAGCGGCAAATAGGCACAGGAAGCTGCAATCTTATTATCCTTGATAATAACAGCTCCATCATGCAAGGGCGTATTTGGAATGAAAATATTGATCAACAGCTCCCCAGAAATATCCGCATCCAGAGGAATTCCAGTCGCAATATATTCCTGCAGTGTTCGAGTTCCTTGAATAGCCACCAGGGCACCAATCTTACGTGGACTCATGTAAGCCACTGCCTTGACAAAGGCTTGAATCAATTTCTCCTCACTGCTTACTGGAGCAGCAGAAAAAATTTCGGTCGCTCGACCCAGTTTTTCAAGACCAGTCCGAATCTCTGGTGAGAAAATCACCACTGCCGCAATAACCCCGTAGGTAATAACCTGATTGATCAACCATGAAATGGTCGTTAAACCAATGATATTCGCTAAAAACTGTGCCAAGATGAAGAAGAGCACTCCCCGAACCAGAATCATAATTTTGGTCCCGGCAATTGCTTTAGTAAAATGATATAAGATCCATGTAACTAAGGCAATATCAATAATGTTGATTAAAATACTCCAGGGACTACTGAATACATTAGACCAGTATTGGAGATTGGTTAGTTGTTGAAAATTCATTGCATAGTGGCCCTCCCAGTCAAAAACAAACGGTTCTCAACCATTATATCACTTTTAAGGATATTTTTCTGTAACCTTCTTTACTTTTTTATGATAAAATATTTCTTATGAAGATAAATACAGCATTGGGCCTCTTGGCAGGCAAGTCCTCCCACTTTGTTCTCAGCAAAATGGGACGCGGCTCGACTCTGCCAGGGAAAGTTGCCCTCACATTTGACAAAAACATTCTGCAAAACTTGGCCAAGAACTACGAAGTTGTGGTTATTACAGGAACAAATGGAAAAACTCTGACTACAGCTTTGACGGTGGGCATTCTCAAGGAAGCTTTCGGAGAAGTGGTGACCAATCCTAGCGGTGCCAATATGATTACAGGGATTACAACAACCTTCCTGACTGCTAAAAAAGGCAAATCTGGCAAAAATATCGCTGTACTGGAAATCGATGAAGCCAGCCTATCTCGGATTTGTGATTATATCAAGCCTAGCCTCTTCGTCTTTACCAATATTTTCCGAGACCAGATGGACCGCTATGGTGAGATCTACACGACCTATCAGATGATCTTGGATGCGGCGGCTAAGGTTCCTGAAGCAACTGTACTGATGAATGGCGATAGTCCGCTCTTTAACTCGGTCAGCCTGAAAAATCCTGTCCGCTACTATGGTTTCGACACGGAGAAAAACCAGGCTAAGCTGGCGCACTACAATACAGAAGGCATCCTCTGTCCTAAGTGCGAGCATATCCTCAAGTACGAGCTCAACACTTATGCCAATCTGGGGGCTTATATCTGTGAGGACTGCGGCTTCAAGCGTCCTAAGCTAGACTATAGCCTGACCGCTCTCAAGGCACTTGAGCACAATCGCTCTGCCTTTACCATTGATGGTCAAGACTATCAGATTAATATCGGTGGTCTCTACAATATCTACAATGCCTTGGCCGCTGTATCAGTTGCTCAGTTCTTCGGAGTTGAGCCGGCTACCATCAAGGCTGGCTTTGACAAGAGCCGGGCTGTCTTTGGCCGTCAGGAAACTTTCAAAATTGGCGATAAGGAATGTACCTTGGTCTTGATCAAAAATCCAGTCGGTGCGACCCAAGCCTTGGAAATGATTGAGCTGGCACCTTTTGACTTTAGTCTATCTGTCCTGCTCAATGCCAACTATGCAGACGGCATTGATACTAGCTGGATCTGGGATGCTGATTTTGAGAAAATTCTAGCGATGAATATTCCTCAAGTCATTGCAGGCGGAGTTCGCCATTCTGAGATTGCGCGTCGACTGCGAGTAACAGGCTATCCAGCAGATCAGATTACCGAAGTCAAAGATTTGGAAGCAGTCTTTAAGTTGATTGAAGAGCAAGAAACCAAACACGCCTATATCCTAGCTACTTATACCGCTATGCTGGAATTCCGTGAATTGCTAGCAGAACGACAAGTCATCAGAAAGGAGATGAACTAATGGTTTATAGATCCCTTGTTTCTCCTGAAAACCAGGATTATCACTATGACTTAAAAGTCGCTCATCTCTACGGCGACCTTATGAATACCTATGGCGACAACGGCAATGTCCTGATGCTCAAGTATGTAGCCGAAAAGCTAGGCGCTAAGGTTGAGGTCGATATTGTCTCCCTAGAAGATGACTTTGACAAGGACAGCTACGATATCGTCTTCTTTGGCGGAGGTCAAGACTATGAGCAAACGATTGTGGCTCGTGACTTGCCAGCTAAAAAGGAAGCTTTGGAAAATTTTATCAATGACAACGGCGTTGTGCTAGCTATTTGCGGTGGCTTCCAACTCTTAGGCCAATACTATATCGAAGCTTCTGGTCGACGAATCGAAGGACTTGGCATCATGGGGCACTACACCCTCAACCAAGTCAAGAATCGCTATATTGGTGACATTAAGATTCATAACGAAGAATTTAACGAGACCTACTACGGCTTTGAAAACCACCAAGGACGAACCTTCCTCTCTGACGATGAGAAACCTCTGGGCAAGGTCGTCTATGGAAATGGCAATAACCAAGAAGACGGCAATGAAGGCGTTCATTATAAAAATGTCTTCGGCTCCTACTTCCATGGTCCTATCTTGTCCCGCAATGCGAACTTGGCCTACCGTCTGGTGACCACTGCTCTGAAAAATAAGTATGGCTCAGATATTGAACTGGCCGCTTATGAAGATATCCTTGCCCAAGAAATCCCAGAAGAATACGGCGATATCAAGAGCAAGGCTGAATTTGAATAATTAGGAGATCGTTATGAAAGAAAAATTGCACTATATCCTGCTATTGATTACCATCCTATTGGTTGCCAGTATTTCCTTAGCCAATATGCAAAGCGTCAATGTTAGTTTTATCCTCTTCAGCTTCAAACTTCCCTTGATCATTTTGATTTTGGTCTCTGTTCTCCTGGGCTCTATTACAACCTTTCTCATCAGCATGTCTAAAAACTTCTCGCTGAAAAAAGAGCTTAAGAAAACCAAAGAAAGTCTTAAAACATCTCAAAAAGAAAACTAGGTTGGAATTTCCAGCCTAGTTTTTTACTACTTCGTTTCAATAAAACCAAATTTATTTAAGGGAGACACGCGAAATTCTACACTTCCCTTAATCTGCTCCTTTTTAATCAGCCCAAACTCACGGCTATCTTTCGTGTTTTCTCGTCGATCATTTAAGATTAAAAAAGAATTTTTAGGGATGGTATCAGAAGTCGCTCCTTTTAAGTCAACAATAGAAAAATCGTGGGTATAATAGCCTGTGCTGGCAGCCGAAGCCAGATATTTCTCTCGCATCTTTTCGATATATTGCTCTGATTGCACCTGATCGTTCAGATACAGCAAGTTATCCATATAGGTCACCTTGTCATTTTCCATAGCAATGACACGGCCGACATACTCTTTTCCATCAACTTCATAGAGGGCAAATTCCCCACGCACAAGCTTAGCCGTCTTGTCTGCCAAGACCAAATCATTCTCCGCTAAGAAAGAATTGGCATCCTGCTTGGTGATACGATAAGGTGTATAGACAAACAAACGTAAGCCCACCAAAATGGCAATAAATACCGTAACAATGATAATATTCCTCAGTAAATCTCTCTTTAACATCTCTCTCCCCTATCCTTTTATTCCATTATATCATTTTTCATGGGATTAGACAAAACACAGAGACGAGAAAGAATTTTCTTTAATAAAATTGTAAAAAAGGCAAAGTCTGTTGAGGAGCTCCCCCAGTCGAATTTGCCTTTCTTATTTTTAATCTTCTTTAGCCACACGAGATTTGTTGGCAATATCAGCTAGGATAGCTTGAACAAATTCATCAACTGGGACAGTTTGTGTTTCTTTTTGTCCGTAGCGACGAACGTTGACAGTTCCGTCTTCCATTTCCTTGTCTCCAACGATCAATTGGTAAGGAATTTTGCTAGTTTGTGAAGCGCGAATCTTGAACTGCATTTTTTCATTGCGCTCATCCACATCAGCACGGACACCAC
>NZ_CALHWC010000220.1 GCF_938036805.1 uncultured Streptococcus sp. | reverse complement strand
GGCGCTCTTTTTCCGTCAAGCGGTTGAAAATACTAATGGCACCAATCTCACCGAAACCAATTGCCGCAAAAAGCGCTTCTTCGGTCTTATAGCTGGTCTTTTGCAGCACATCTTCCATGTGCTTCTTGTCCATGTACTTATTGGCTACATAACCATTCTCCTGAAATTGAGCCTGTAAAAGCTCCCGCCCTTTAGAAATAGACAGCTCCTTGTCTTGATTTTTAAAGAATTGACGGATTTTATTTCTGGCCTTGCTGGTCTTGACGATATTGAGCCAGTCACGGCTCGGTCCAAAGGAATTGGCATTGGTGATGATTTCCACCTGATCCCCAGTCTTCAGCTTGGTATTGAGCGGCACCATGCGGCCATTAACCTTGGCTCCTGTCGCCTTCTCCCCAACCTTAGTATGGATCTCATAGGCAAAATCAATGGGTCCTGAGTCCTTAGGCAAAGAACGCACTGCTCCATCCGGTGTGAAGACATAGATTTCCTCAGCCAGATAGCTCTCCTTAACCGAATCAACAAATTCCTTAGCATCACCAGACTGATTCTGCAACTCCATCAGTTCCTTGATCCAATTCATCCCGATGGCAGATTCCTTGCTGTCAACCTGACCCTTCATTCCTTTTTTATAGGCCCAGTGAGCAGCGACCCCGTATTCTGCGACTTCGTGCATTTCCTTGGTCCGAATCTGAAACTCAATCGGACCTTTAGGTCCGTAAACGGTCGTATGGATAGACTGATAGCCGTTGGCCTTGCGGTTGGCAATATAGTCCTTGAAACGACCAGGCATGGGTTTCCAAAGCTCATGGATGTAGCCCAGCATGGCATAGACATCACTGTGAGTGCTCAAAATGCAACGAATGGCAATCAGATCGTAGATCTCATCAAACCGCTTCTTCTTGTCCTGCATTTTGCGGTAGATGGAGTAAATATGCTTGGGACGACCATAAATCTTCCCATGTAGATTGCGCTCTCCCGCGTAGGTTTCAATCTTGTGGACAACTTCCTCTACCAGAGCTTCCCGCTCTCGACGCTTCTCCTTCATCATGTGGGAGATTTTATAAAACTCCGTTGGATTGAGATAACGGAAAGACAAGTCTTCCAATTCCCATTTGACACTGGAAATCCCCAAACGATGGGCCAGAGGAGCATAGATTTCCATCGTTTCCTGCGAGATTCGCTCTTGTTTGTCTGGCCGTAAATGATTCAGAGTACGCATATTATGCAGACGGTCAGCCAGCTTGACCAAGATCACTCGAAGGTCTTCTGACATGGCCATGAGCATCTTGCGATGATTTTCCGCCAACTGTTCTTCGTGAGACTTGTATTTGACTTTCCCAAGCTTGGTCACACCATCCACAATCACGCGCACATCATGGCCGAATTCCCGCTCCAGATCGTCCAAGGTCGCCGCCGTATCCTCTACAACATCATGCAAAAAACCACAGGCTACTGAAACAGCATCCAGCTTGAGCTTAGCTAAAATTCCTGCCACTTGAATCGGATGGACGATATAGGGCTCTCCCGACTTACGAGTCTGCCCGCTATGGCATTCCATCGCATAGATCAACGCTTTTTGAACAAAAGCCACATCCTCTGCAGCTAAATATTTTTTTGTTAGGGCTACAACCTGATTCCCCGTTAAATTTTCTTCTTTTGGCATGCACTCTCTCCGCTTTCTTGCCTACTATTTTAACATTTTTAAATCAATATGAAAACCAAGAGGACTAGAATATCAAGGAAGCGGTAGGATAGCACTAAAGTTTCAAACATCCAGCTTGACTCCCTGTTTCTGAGCACAGCTTTAAAAGCTTTCCCAGACCTTACAAATAGTCCCAGCCCCACGAGCTTGTTCAACAATCCATGGCTATTGAGTAAGCAGCTACAACCTCAAGGATCTCTTTCTAATAAAAAGCGAGGCCGAGACACATTTGTCTCAACCTCCGTGATGAAAATGATGTACTTTCTCCATATGAGCTATATCTTTTAGAAACTCATAATAGGCATAGATGAGGTAGCCAGCAGAGGCCACACCCAAAATAGCTATCGATACTTCAAATAAGGCAGACAAAGACATGATAAACCTCCTCTCCTTATTTCAAACTGCAATGTGCAAAGCGACCATCGGCGGCTGTTTCGTTCCCGATTTTTTCCTTTCTAGCCTGCCTCTGGATTCACCTTTATTATACCAAATTTAAGAAAGGAAAACAATGGAAATCCCTTTGTAAAAGCACTTTTTCCTGACAATTTTGTAAGGTTTAATGAGAAAATAATTCTTATCTATTCGAAGTGCTCTTCTTCCTTTTCAACTATTTTCTCTTTCTTTCTATGAGCATACTCTCTAATTGTTAGACCAGTCGCAATATTGGTTAAAAGTAAGATTACAAGTAGATAAACCCAGATCGGTGTATTTGATAAAACACCAGATTGATTGGTTTTTTCAGTTACAACTGGATTAGACAAGAAGTTTAAAACAGCTTGGTTATCGGTTCCGTTCGAACGAGCATTTGATAGTACCCCTTGAAAGTTCTTATTAAATTCAGTACTATCTTCAACATTCTTAGCCTGATTCTTAATAAGTGATTCCGTCTGCTGATGAACTTCCTTCACTTCTCCTTGAACTCTTTTAGCTTGCTCTGCTAAAGTATTAAATTGCGTATCCATAGATCCAATTGTGTTCCCATTAGAGATGATTGTATCAGAAGTGTTTCGAGTATTAGAGGCAAGTTTTGTAACAATATCCAATAGACTATTACTACTATCATCTGTTGTATAAAGTCTACTATTTGACAAACCGTCACCTGAACTTGTTGGAGAAATCTCTAAAAGCTCTGGGCCATTTTTTTTCCACTTCTCATACTCCTCATTCAACTTATTAGACGCCTCTTGGTGCCAATCGCCTAAGTCTTTAACAATTGTTGCAAAATAATTGCTAGGTAATTCTTCTTTTGCCAGCTGAGGAAGAGAGGCTATATTTGCCTGAAGTCTATTTATCTCTACACTTAATTTAACATATAGGTCAATTCCTGACTGTCTATATTGATCCACATCTTTCTGTTGCAACTTATCCGCTACAGATGATGGTGAAATGTTCCCATACATCTTCGCAACTGAGTCACTCGCTGGATTAGCTATGTCAACATTGTTATACGATGATGTTGGGCTACCATATAAATTCTTAACCATAGTCGACGCTATATCAATTCGAGATAGTTGGTCAAAAATATGGGATAAATCTTTCTTTACTAACGCAACATTTCCTTTATTATCATCATAAAAGAAACTATACTCTAAAGGAATTCTTTCGCTACCAATTTCAAGTTCAAACATAATAGTATTCAGTCCATAATTAGGAGAAAGTTGAATTTGAAGTTGGAGGGTAGTCGGTGCTGAAATCTTATCAACGCTTGGGACTACTGTGGCTCCCTTGGCACCCTTAACACGTACATTTGTCACACGAATAGGAGTTTCAATATATTTCTTAGCTCCAGTTCCTGCAGAAGAGAGCTCAGGATAAACATGAGTCATTGTAACCGTTTGAGTCTCTGTAGGTGGCAACACATCATTAGCTACTGTTATAAACGTATAGCCTGGCATCGAACCAGTAGTCCTACCTTTAATGCTCGCATATTTCGACAATAGGCTTAATTTTGCGTAATATGAATTGATTTGTCCATCTGTTAAAGCTCCAAACTCTTTTAGTTTATTAAATAAGATTCCATAATCACTAGGATTAACACTAATAGAAGCAATCGTGCTATCTACTTGATTAGTATAATCTATGGGCAATTCATCTGAATCTGATAAAGTATTAACAACCTGCTTAGCTAAAGCTTGTCTTACACTATTTTGATCTGCTTCATCACTGACTGCTTTTAAAATCGCTGCCTCATCACTTCCTAAGGTCGATGTATCAATTTCTTTACCGTCAAAATAGTTCTGAGATATTTGTCTACGAGACTCCTCAAGAGAGCTCCGAATGGAGCCTAGTTCTTTTCGAGACTGCTCTATCTGCGCTTGATATTGCTTCATCTTCTCATTATAACTATTTATACGCTGAGCTAAACGTTTAAAATAAGGTTCTGAATTATCTGGATCAGTAGAGGAGTCTGTATTTTTGAAAAGATGCAAATAATTCATTGAATTTCTATAAAGGGTTAGATACAATTCATTATCTTTATCATATTGATTCTTAATAGAATTTCCTGCGACTCGAGCATTGTGATTAGCAACCTGTGATTGAACTTGTTTGTACTTTAAAATTGGATCTGCTTGACCGAGTAAGGACTCCGAATTTTTTTTCAACAAATCAGAGGTTGAGGTTTTGAAACTTGACGTTGATTGTTCAAATGCTCTATTAGAAGACTGAACACTCTGTGCGATCGAAGGAATGGAATCTATTGATTTAATACTCCTATCAGCAGGTTGAAAGATTGAAGTAGATAAGGAACTATACACATCTGATTCATCATCAACAATTGTTTTCATCCGAAGTTTGGCATCATCAAGATTATTAATGACACTTGTAAAATATAGACGAATGGTTTTCTGATTCAAGCTATTAACATAATCCCCGACTTGTTGAGCCATTTCAAGAGACTGCTCTTTTTTTACAGAATCTTTTACCTTATACGTTATTTTGGCCTTTTCAGGATTAAAACTTGACAATTGCAATATATTGTGCGAGAAATCTTTAGGTATGTAAATGATAGCTTCAAGTGAATCATCCTTGTACTGGCTTTCTGCTTGATTCCTAGATAGGACTTTCCAACTCGCCTCTTTTTTCTCATCCTTCGCTAGTAATTTTGTAAAATCATCTCCAAAATTATATTGGACACTATTTAATTGCTCACCCTCATCTTGATTGACAATTCCAATTCGAAGATGTGTTTTTTCCTTAGTTCCTAAAATAAAAGAAAAACTATCTGATTTACTTACATAGATAAGAACTCCCACAGTAAGCATCAAGCATAAAATAATTAACACTTTTCCAAACAAATGTTTTTTTTCTTTTTTTAGACTCATTATAATTCTTTCTCCTAAATTGATTTTAGTCGCATCATCGTTACTTGTTAACAAGAATCTCTCTGTCTATTATAGCACATTCAAGACTTATTATGAAAACTTTTTGTAACTACTTATCTTGCGCTATTCTCAGGCGATGAACACTTCTACCAACGAAGAACTGTGTTTCATTAAGTTCCACCAAGGGCTCATTGTATTGAGTACGACCTGGTACGACCTTTTGTTCATTAAAGGTAGTACCAAACGTTCCCATCGGAACATTTTGTCGAAGTCGCTTGAAGAATGGTGTAAATTTACTAACTATGCTGCTTTGATAACCATGGAAAATTAAATGGATGTTAACTACCGAAGATTTGGTGAACAAAGTATTTACATCTTTATCCGTCAACACAATCTTATCTCCAGTTAAGTGTATATCTGGAAGATAAACAAACATTGGTTGCTCTCTACGCTTACCAGATTGGATGATTCCTAAGAGTTCACCAAGGAATTGGCTAATATTCGCCTCATCAATTCTAGTGTCAAAATATTCATTCATACCGGCAAAACGTCCATCCGTATCAACCACTACACGGTCCATTTTCCCAGAAAACTCTGAAAAAGCTGACAATATTGCTCGCTCAATACTATATGTTTGAGAAGGAGTGTCATCCATGAGAAGAATAAAGTCATAATTCATTGGTTCAATAGAGCGAATCATTGTTGTTTCTTTATCATAACCAATTGGAATATTGAATCTCTCCCGTTCTTCTTGAACAGCTACATCATTTTCAAATTCTTCAAATGTAATCTCATTAGCCAGCATCGGGATAGCTTCGGGTCTGGATCCATTCCATGACTTGTCCATTGATTCAATAGCATTTTCTAAACTCTGCAGTCTCTCAAGATTTGAACCTCCTTCCGTTGCAAGGTACACTTGAAAACGAATTGGTTCCTCAAATCTAATCTGACCGCGACCAGGAACAACTTGATCAGCCAGAGCATCAAAACCAATAAGATCTTTTTTGGAGTCCTTATCTACCAAATATAGAACAAACTGTGTAGCAAAATTGCTTCTCATACTTAATTTCATACTAGTATTTCGGAGAACTGTTGCTATCAAATAAATACCTAGGCTCGCTCCCTCACGCAGTACCTGATGAAAAGCAGATTCAACAGAGCTTTCAAGCGGATGATCACGTACAGTATCATAAGAGTCAACAATATTCAAAACAAATGGTAAAGATTGTCCTGTCTTCTGCTCATACTGTTCAATAGAAGTGACTCCATATTCAGCCAATAAATCCCGTCGTTTTTGTATTTCCTTTTGTAAACTTTTAAGGAACTTTATTAGTTTTTCTGCATCATCTAATGTAGCAATATCTGCCACATGTGGTAATCCTTTCAG
Organism: uncultured Streptococcus sp.; assembly: GCF_938036805.1. GTDB lineage: Bacteria > Bacillota > Bacilli > Lactobacillales > Streptococcaceae > Streptococcus. The sequence goes on along the minus strand of NZ_CALHWC010000220.1, from coordinate 7,593 downwards.
AGGGAATAGTCCATTCGTCCCAAAATCAAATAAATTAAAATGTATTTGATCTGGTTTATTAAGTCTAGCAAAATTCATGACTAATGTTTGAAGCGCTTGTGACTTCCCAAATCCTGGAGAAGCATAAATGATACTGTGACTAAATTCTTCTAAATCGAACTCTAGCATCCGCTGATCCTGTTCCGAAGGAATATCCATTAAAGCAAAAGGAGCTTTGTGAAGTTTTTTATCCCCCCAATTTGCAGTTAAAATCGGAGAAGGAATATCCTCATTAAGTGGAGGTAGCCATGGTTTAGTTGGCATACAGAGATTCACACTTTTTGCATACTGTGCAATATAATCCACAACAGCATCCAATTCAGTCTCATCGTTATCAGCATCCCTACTAACCATCTCTTCGTCTAGATAAGACAAATCTGTAGTCGCAAGCTCATATTGTCCTAGCTCATTAATTACCCAAAGTCTATTATCAACTTCTTCAGTACTTGCTTTCGCTTTCGGTGCATAGCGTGCCCCACTCCATGCCGATTGAAATAGTTCATATATCTCATTATTTCCAACTTGCAAATAAGCACGACCTGGCTGTGTAATGCTTGCAGCATCTGGTGTCTTTATGATTTCATTCGAATCTGCTTTTTCCGCTACTTTTAGCGCCAGCTTAAATCGTGAATTAGACCAAATTTGATCATTAACAACACCTGAAGGCTTCTGAGTAGCTAGAATCAAATGGATCCCTAGGGAACGACCAATACGAGCCGCTGTCACAAGTTCTGTCATAAACTCTGGTTCATTTTGCTTTAACTCAGCAAATTCATCTGAAATTAAAAACAGATGTGGGAGTGGCTCTGTAGGAAAATCTCCCTCTATCCCTGTACGACCTTCCTTGTATAATTTTGTATATCCATTAATATGGTTGACTCCAAATCTACCAAATAGACGCTGACGCTTTTGTAATTCTGCTTTAATGGAAGCCAGAGCGCGCTGGATCCCTGCCCCATCTAAGTTGGTGATAACACCCATCAAATGTGGCAAATCTTTGAATAAATTTGCCATACCTCCACCTTTAAAGTCTATTGGGAGAAAACCGATATCCTCTGGGCTAAAGTTTAATGCTAGTGATAAAATGTAAGATTGTAATATTTCTGACTTCCCAGATCCCGTTGTTCCAGCAACGAGACCGTGAGGGCCGTGAGCGCGTTCGTGTAAGTTCAGGTAGACAATATCATCTTTTCCTCGAACCCCAAGTGGAACTGCAAGACTCTTAGATGTATCTCCTCGTGCCCATCGGCTGGAAATATTTAAGTCCTCAACTTGCTCTGCATTATATAATTCTAAAAATGTAATCGCATCTGGAAGAGCATTTTTCTGAGTCTCCTCATGAATTAGGTTACTTAATCTACGTACAGCACCTTCATAATTATCTACTAATGGATACGGAGTAAAGGCTTGGTTTACATATATTCCTCTATTATTGATTAAAGTGGCTGTATCTCTACTCCTCAAATCAATAAGCGTCGTTACCGTCTCAGGTAATTGACGGCGACTTTCTTTCACCCAAATAACAGTTACGCCAAAAGAAGCCAAATCTGCTCGTGAAAGACTTTCATTGATAGCATGACCAGACAACAAGCGATCATCTGAAATAACAATGACAATCTGAGGTAAATAAGTTCTTTCCTTCTGATCCTTTTCTTGAAAACGAGACTGCAAAACCTGATAAAGACTGGTAAGTACTGCATCTTTCGTACGATCATCATGTACAAAACCACGAACATTAATCATTGGTAACAGAAAATGAGGTAGAAATCTCCATTTCTTCCAAATTTGATCATAATCTTCCTGCGAAGTCAAATTAACAAATATTACATCATGATAAGAATGAAAAGCCGCAATCTGCAATAAAAGTTGCTGGAGAAATAGCTGACCTATATCATGTTGAGCGACGAGTCCAATGATATTTTGGGTAAGCGTTGTTGTAACAGGAACACTCTTTTGTTTCTCATAAGTCTTTAGCAAATCTTGAGAAAAAATTGTCAGCTTGTCCTTAGTTAAAAAGTCTGTTTGGTAATCAATTTGAAGCTGACTATCAATATCTCCCAAACCAAGCGAGACAGTCATAAAATCTTCATTAAAAGGCAGACGCTCATAAAGACGTTCATCATAACGCATAATCATTTCAATCAGAGTTTCAATATTGGGTTGCTGATAGAAAAGAATGTTCCTTTCCTCTATGTAGTGCTTATGTAAGGTAGATACTTGCTGTAATAGATACGCCTCGTAATCTTCGAGCCTTGTTATCTTCTTTTGTTTATACTCTTTTTTATCAGTAAAATAGCTCGTAATTGAAAATGCAGCAGTGAGAACACTCATCCCCCCCATGCTCAACATCATAATCGCATTTCGTCCCATTAAAACTACTACTAGCCCAGAAAGAGCAAACATACCTAGAGGAGGAACAATTGCACGCCAAATAGCATTCTTTGGTTTCGTTGGAGGATTTTTTGGTTTTTCTATCCTCTGACGTTTATCGTATATCGTAGGAAGTATTCGAGGACTACGCCGATAGACTGGGAAATTAGATTGATAAATTGATTTTCTTTCTTGTAACAGGACAGTTTGACTATTGAAAATTGCTTTTTCAAAGAAAGACGAAATCTGCCATTGATTGTCCAAAAACTCTATAAAGTAATTTTCTATAAAAATACTATCTCCCTGTTTAAACTCAGAAATAATATCAGAGGAAATCAAGCGCTCATTCAAATAACATACACTGTCATTTGGATAGAGATAAACCTTTCCGTTGGAAAACAGAATATAAGCTTTCGAGCAAATGAGGAGATTTGCTTCTTGATCTTTTGAAATAATAAAATCTTCGTTTGGAGGAGAAATGTAACTGACAAATATGTTTCTTTCTTCTTCAATAACAAAAACAGTCTTATTTTCAATGGTATTTTTTCCCATTATCAACTCTTTTTCGTCAGCGTATATATTGCCATCCTTCATGTAGAAAGAGAACCCCTGCTCCTCAGCATTCGTTCCTTCCATAAACGTGAGTATCGATAGGCGTTCAGAAAAAATGACTACTTTGAGTTGACCTAACATTTTACCAGAAACTAGATTCTTTTCTGTGTTGTGAAAAAAACTTTTATCATCTCTACTCATCTTTTTCTTCACCTACTTTTACCCCAAGTTTTTTCGAGAGTTTCTCAATCTCTTTACGATACTCGCTTAATTTCTTTTGTTTATCAGCACCCTTCATATTTTTATCTTCACGAACTTGCTCATATAGATTTGTATAAGCATGCAGAGTTAACTGATCATCTCCAATATTCTGAGCCAAATCTAAAGATTTTTTATAGTTTCCCCTTCCAAGATAAATCCAATACTCCAAGAGGTTATCCTCACTGGAGGGTGTAATTGTATTTAAAACACTTGCTTTCTGATTCTCAGATAGATCATCTAAATGAACATAGGAAGATGCTAAGACATACTTTGCTTCTTTACCTAAACGACCTACTTGAAACTTTTGTAAATCATCTGCCACATCGTCATAATGTTTAGAAATAAAATGGCTTTGAGCATTTATTGTCGCTCGCTGAACAGGAACAGACCAAAAATAAAAGTAGGCTGCAAAAGTCCCCAAAGCAATACTTGCTGCGCAAAAAATTCCCATTCCAATAGAAAAAATATGCCAGCTACGTTTCGAAACAACTATCTTTGTTTTCTTTTCTTCTTGGTAAGCTTTGTCATAAGCTTCGTTAACGTATTTTACTACCTCATCATATGTCTCACATGCGGCTATATCCTGTATTAACGAATCTCCTATTGCGGCTACACCATTTATCAGTAAGTCAAAATCAAGTTTCGGTCGCAATATAGAAACAATCAAAGCCTTATAACTCATTAGAAAAGTTTCTAAGGTATACGGGATCGGACTCATAATTCCTTCTAAACCATAATGAAGGATCTTAACAACACTTCCTTGTAAAAATATATTTTTCGGATGTATATAAGGAACTTTAAAATGATGCTCAGAGAATGTTAAAGATTCCATCTTTTGAGCCAATTCCAAACGTTTCACTTCTGACATCTCTTCTGTGATACAATCTTTAAGACTATAAGAATATTTTGGTTTGTCATAAATCAGTGATAAAGAACCACTATCTTCTAATGTCACAGTGGCATCTATATAATTTTCTATAGTAGATAATTTTTGACGAGAAAAGTGACTTGCTGGTAAAATAGCCTTGACCTTTTCCTTACTGTATTTAATTTCGATTTTATCACTCATTTATGATTACCTCCAATACATCGCCATCTCCTAGCGGATATTCTTTTAAAGCTCGATGTTGCTCTATTCTCAGAAGTTTTCCCTGAATCTCTAAATGCCAATTTGAGGGAATAATAGACAATGCTTTATCTAGATTATTTAGGCAAATTAACATCTTAACTTTCTGTAGAGATAATAATTTGGAAAAGCGAATATCTATTTCCTTATCTTTGTATCTAATGGTTGCGTTTAAATATTCTTCCTCCATGAAAATTCCTTCCTAAATAAATTCCAATTAAAAGCATGATTGTAACAAATGATATTGCCCCAAAGACTGTCCATATCATCATGTCGCCCGATTCCTCTTTATCTACGATGATACTGTCAGAGACTTGATAATTCTTAAAAAGAGCTTGGCGATACGCCTTAAAATCTAGTCCATCGCCACTCAAAATTTCTGCTTTGCTGAAATTAACTCGATTTGCAGTTTTGAGCATTTCCTGAGCATCCGTTTTAGATTTTATTGCTTCTTGTTCTATCCTATCCATGAATAGATTTGGTGCATACATATGCTCGATCTCATTTCCTTGAGAACGCTGTTTCTTTTGCGTCATCGAATCTGTTTTTAAGTCTAGTTCGCCATCTTTAGCATACACAGTACCACCTGTAAATAAAAATAATAAAAATAATGCTATAATTTGGTATAATCGCTTCAAGATACAAGCCCTACTTTCTAACTTAAGAAACTAAGAGAGACAGCTGTCTTCTGCAAATAAATACGTTACAAATATTCATTAATAGCATTGACCTATCGCAAATATCTTTAATGTATTTCCTATTTAGTCTCACTCAAAGACTAGTTTTATTTTAGCATGAATCGGATCAATATTCAAACCCTTAAACAGATGTGTAAGGATCTCATTATTTAGTTCTAATAGATAATATATCGTACCCAAATTTATTTAGACGCCATTCAAACAGGTGATTTTTACTTTATCTTTTTTGGCACCGACCTGCTATTTTTAGCAAATATCTAAACAAGCTACCTTAGTTTCTTTAGATATACAATACCCAATGGTCAAAATTCTTTACTTTTCCTTGTGGCTAATCACTCCAGATCCACTTTTTATAATATTGTTTACTATAGTACTCTTGACTTGAAATATTTATATAGGTCTTATACTCTTCTAACTATCCGAAAATTATAGTAAGTTTTAAAAATGAACCCATTGTTCATATTTTATACTGTCAATACTAGAAAAAGAACCGCTACATCCCCTACTATAAGCTGAAGCTAAAAATCTAATCTCGATATAATCACCATTAAAAGTCTGTATTATTAGCTTGACTGGCCTCCAGTATTATCAAGAATTTCTTAATGCTAAACAAATCCTCATGTGCGTTCTATATATTATTGACCCATTTTATTAGCAAAAAACTGGCTACATCTAACATCTTTCTAGCCACTTAACAAAAGAGACAGAAAAAGAGAAGAAGCGCTTTAATATAGCGATTCTTCTCATATCATTATTTAAATAGATCCTTTTGGAACCTCTGCTGACTTCATCCAAGTATCGTAATGCTCTTCAAAAGCCTTCTCATCTTCGTTTCTATATCCCTCAAATAAAACTTCTTTGACATTTTCTCTATTGAAAAAGAACAGATTATCTGGTGTCTGCATCCCGTTCGGAATAACCACTGACCCGTAGTCAAAATAGACACTCTTAGTCCCTCCTTGACCATCTTCCACTTCGATGACACTAGCTCGTGAAACAATCATCACTTCTGTATCATCACCATTTTTGAGGGTTACAACTGAACCCAAAGGTAAAATCTTATCTGTCATTTTACTCTCCTTCTTCCTTAAAACGTACTTTCCCTTGGCTGTATAGCTTCATAATCTTCACGAAACGAACTGGGTTACTTTGGTTATAAAAGTATATTATTGTACACCAGATTATCCCCATCCCCCAAAAGTCATAGTTATCCTCAATAGGCTGACCAAATAACTGGATATAACTATAAATAACATATATAGAATATAAATTCATAAGCACAAGGATCCATCGAACAATTCGGCAGGCTGTCGCAGATTCCTTAGCTGGGTCGAAATCGTCCCCTCTCACCATCAAATTATGGGAAGCTGCATAGTAAAACACCTGCTCTGTTGTCGGGACAGCCTTGCGAACATTTTTATAAAGCCCTCGCTCAAGAATACAAACCAAAAGCAAAAATTCCGCCAACCAAGATAGTAGAATATAGGTCAAACTGTGCCAGTTATAGACACCAATGGACAGGGCTGCAAAGAATCCAAAGGCAATAGGCCCACCTGCTATTAGAAAAATAACTAATTCAGAAATGTAGGCACTGATTTCACGCGCACCTTCCGTATTGAGCAGGGTACTCTTTGGAGCGGCCAAAGCCTCTCCAGTCTGCTGGTCATAATAGACCGCCTGACCATCACATTCGCCTATAAACACTCGACGACGTCTAAGAAAAAACATTCTAACCTCTTTCTAATTACTCATCCAAATTCTATCACCCTAGTTTAGGCAACTTCCACTCTCCATGGGAGAACTTATCCCATACATGATTAATTCCTTCTGAGATCTTACCTCCTATAAAACTACCTATCATAGAACCCGCAACAGTACCCACAACTGGAAATGTATCAAATTCACAAAAGAGGTCTTAGCCGTCTTGAGCTGAGCATCAATTGAGGTTTTTGAATTAGACAAGGCTGTCTGCTGTTCATAAACCTCTTTCAATCTACCTTCCCTGTGTGACATAGAAAACAAAGCTATCCACTCTTAATTATACCATGAATCTAGAAACCGATAACTAAAAAATCGCTATATTATAGCGATTCTTCTCAAACTATATTTAAATAGATCCTTTTGGAACTTCTGCTGACTTCATCCAAGTGTCGTAATGCTCTTCAAACGCTTCCTCATCTTTATTTCGATATCCCTTAAATAATACTTCTTTTATATTCTCTTTATTAAAGAAATATACAGCTTCAGGGGATAAGAAACCTTGTGGAATAAGGATAGCGCCGTAATCATAATAGACCTCACGAAAATGTTCCTTAACAATAGAAGCCCTCGAGACTATTAGGAGCTCTGTTCCATCGCCATCTTTTAAGTTAACCACACTTCCGAGTGGGAGGATTTTATTGTCCATCCTTAAAGTTTTCCTTTCTTTCTATATCTTTCAACAGCCATAAACCATCGAACCATATTGTTTTGCCATAATAACAGAACTGCTACAGCTGGTAAAATACCCATAAAGCTTAAAGTGATAATCTCACTGCCGATAGGTGT
>NZ_CALHWC010000219.1 GCF_938036805.1 uncultured Streptococcus sp. | reverse complement strand
GCTGTTTGATGCGGCGCAGCCGTTGAAATTCTTTGGTATTGATTAAATCATAAATGACCTGATGATCCACATGCACATAATTATGGACGGGATCTCGAAATACTTTTTCAACCATAGTCCTATTATATCATAAATGCTCAGTGGGCGAAATTCAAAGCCTGAAGTAGAAAGGAAGAATTCTCAAGAAATTTTTGGTAAAATGGAAGAAAGAAACAAGGAATGTGAGAAAATCATGAAAATTAGAATGAGAAATCAAATCAAATTAGATGAGCAAATGGAGTTGATTGACCAAGTCTACGATGTAGAATGGACACAAAAAGGGGACTATCACTATTTGATTTATCGGAGCGAGGAGCAGGAAAAGGTCGTTCTGAAATTTAATGAAGATAAGCTGACCATGACCCGCTTTTCTGAGCCTAAGACCATTCTTTATTTTATCAAGAATGGTCAGCATGTAGTATCCATCCCGACTCCGCTGGGTGCTCAACAGTTTGTGACGGATACTCAGCACTATCACTTAGATGCAGAAAATCAGGCTTTGGAACTTCACTATGATTTGAAAAGAGGCGACGACGATCAGCTTTTTGCTTCCTATCAGATGAAAATCGAATGGACGGAAGAAAAGTTTGAAAAATAACAGCTCTGCCTTGAAAAATACAAAAATTTTGGTATAATAAATACACTCAAGGGAGTAGCTAACGGTTTTACCGTTACAAGGTCGTCAATACGAAAGAAATTTCCGGCCTTGTATGAAATAGCGAGACTTGTTAATCAACAGGTCTCTTTTTTGTTTATTTTGAAAGAGGCCCATCAAAAGGAGGAGACATTTTGTCAAAAGAACAAAAGCGCCAAGCTTTTTATACGCAAAGTCCTGAGGAAGTTTTGCAAGCAATGGAAGCTTCCGAACAAGGGTTGACTAGCAGCCAAGCCCAGCAACGTTTGGCGGACTACGGTCGCAATGAATTGGAAGAAGGAGAGGAAAAGACTCTCTTGATGAAATTCATTGAGCAGTTCAAGGATTTGATGATTATCATCTTGTTGGTAGCGGCTATCTTGTCTGTTGTGACGTCAGGTGGAGAGGATATTGCAGATGCTATCATTATCCTAGCCGTTGTCATCATCAATGCCATCTTTGGTGTTTATCAAGAAGGTAAGGCTGAAGAAGCCATTGCGGCTCTCAAATCTATGTCCAGCCCAGCTGCGCGTGTTCTGCGTGATGGCCATGTCACAGAGGTTGATTCTAAGGATTTGGTGCCTGGCGATATCGTCAGACTGGAAGCCGGCGATGTTGTCCCAGCAGATATGCGACTTTTGGAAGCTAATTCCCTGAAAATTGAAGAAGCCGCTCTGACAGGGGAGTCTGTGCCAGTTGAGAAAGATTTGACTGTCGACGTAGCTGCAGATGCTGGTATTGGCGACCGGGTCAATATGGCCTTCCAAAACTCCAATGTCACTTATGGACGAGGAGTAGGGGTCGTTGTCAATACAGGGATGTACACCGAAGTCGGCCATATCGCAGGTATGTTGCAAGATGCGGATGAAACCGACACACCGCTCAAGCAAAATCTCAATAGCCTGTCTAAGGTTCTGACCTATGCTATCTTGGTGATTGCTGCGGTGACCTTTGTAGTCGGTGTTTTCATTCAAGGAAAAGATCCGCTTGGTGAACTGATGACATCTGTTGCCTTGGCAGTTGCGGCTATTCCAGAAGGTCTGCCTGCTATCGTTACTATCGTTCTAGCTTTGGGAACACAGGTTCTGGCTAAGCGAAATTCAATTGTCCGTAAATTGCCAGCAGTAGAAACACTTGGTTCAACTGAGATTATCGCTTCAGATAAGACCGGTACCCTGACCATGAATAAGATGACGGTCGAAAAAGTCTTTTACGACGGAGTCCTGAATGAAGCTGGACAAGACATTGAACTTGGTTTGGAGCTGCCGCTCTTACGTTCAGTTGTTTTGGCCAATGATACCAAGATTGACCAGGAAGGCAAGCTAATTGGTGACCCAACAGAAACCGCCTTTATCCAGTATGCCTTGGACAAGGGCTATGATGTTAAAGGATTTTTAGAGAAGTATCCTCGTGTGGCTGAGCTGCCATTTGACTCAGACCGTAAACTCATGTCTACCGTTCACCCATTGCCAGCTGGGAAATTCCTTGTGGCAGTAAAGGGAGCGCCAGATCAACTCTTGAAACGCTGTGTTGCCCGTGATAAGGCTGGAGATATTGCAGCGATCGATGATGCTACTTCACAGTTGATCAAGTCTAATAACTCAGAAATGGCTCACCAAGCTCTGCGAGTGCTGGCTGGTGCCTATAAGATTATTGATGCAGTTCCGACTGACTTAACATCTGAAAACCTAGAAAATGATTTAATCTTTACTGGTTTAATCGGTATGATTGACCCAGAACGTGCAGAAGCGGCAGAAGCTGTTCGCGTTGCTAAAGAAGCTGGTATTCGTCCAATCATGATTACTGGTGACCACCAAGATACAGCTGAAGCGATTGCTAAGCGCTTGGGAATCATTGAAGCAGGAGATACGGAAGACCATGTTCTGACAGGTGCTGAGCTCAATGAACTTTCAGATGAAGAATTCGAAAAGGTTGTTGGCCAATACTCTGTCTATGCCCGGGTTTCTCCTGAGCATAAGGTTCGTATCGTGAAAGCTTGGCAAAACCAAGGTAAGGTCGTTGCCATGACAGGTGATGGTGTCAATGACGCACCAGCTTTGAAGACAGCCGATATCGGTATTGGTATGGGAATCACTGGTACAGAGGTTTCTAAGGGAGCTTCTGACATGATTCTGGCGGATGATAACTTTGCGACCATCATCGTCGCCGTAGAAGAAGGACGCAAGGTCTTCTCGAACATTCAAAAGACCATCCAGTATCTCCTTTCAGCTAATACAGCTGAAGTGCTGACTATCTTCCTGGCTACCTTGTTTGGTTGGGATGTCTTGCAACCGGTTCATCTGCTTTGGATTAACCTAGTAACGGATACTTTCCCAGCTATCGCTCTGGGGGTTGAGCCTGCTGAGCCAGGTGTCATGACTCACAAGCCTCGTGGTCGTAAGTCTAGCTTCTTCTCTGGTGGTGTTATGAGTTCCATCATTTACCAAGGATTGCTACAAGGTGCTCTCGTTCTGTCCGTCTATGGCTATGCTATTGCTAATCCAGTTCATATCGGCGATGTAAAAGCGATCCATGCGGATGCCCTTACCATGGCCTTTGCGACTCTTGGACTTATTCAGCTCTTCCATGCTTACAATGTGAAATCTGTTTACCAATCTATCTTTACAGTTGGACTGTTTAAGTCTAAGACCTTTAACTGGTCTATTCTGGTTTCTTTCATTCTATTGGTTTCAACCATTGTGATTGATCCACTTGAAAAGATTTTCCATGTGACCAAGTTAGATGTGACCCAATGGGCTGTTGTCCTGATCGGCAGTTTCTCTATGATTATCATTGTTGAAATTGTTAAGTTCATCCAACGTAAATTAGGTATGGACAAGAATGCTATTTAATAGCAAAAAGTCATCTTCGGATGGCTTTTTTGCGTAAATATGACTTTGATGGCGGTGGTGGATCTGACCAAAAACCACTTCATTTTCGTGGATAAAGGCTGGGAAGTCTCGAAAAATCTTAGCAACCCATGTCATTATATTACTTTTTTAACAATTCCGTAACAAGCCGCTCCCATTCTTGCCTATCTACTAAAAATTGTATAAAATGAAGGTGCTTCATTATCCGATTAGGCAAATGTCTGAAAATGTGTTATAATAAAATGATATATGAAAAGAGGTATTTATGGACATTTCAGAAATTCGTCAAAAGATTGACGCAAATC
>NZ_CALHWC010000218.1 GCF_938036805.1 uncultured Streptococcus sp. | reverse complement strand
GGCAATGACCAATTCAAAACCAGCATGAACTGGCAGCTGAAGGATAGTCTTTACAAGTATGATGGTGATTTGGGAGCGCGTGTTTCTCAAGCGGGCAAACAAGTGGACTTAACCTTCTGGTCACCAAGTGCGGACCAAGTAGATTTGGTGGTCTATGACAAGGAAGATCAGAACAAGGTCCTTGGGCGCATAGCTATGCAGAAGGGTGAGTCTGGTACATGGACTAGCAGCTTGACGCCTGAGAGCGGGCTAGGTCTTTCTGACTATCGTGGATATTTCTATCATTATGAAATTAGCCGTGGCGGCAAAAAAGTCCTTGTGCTGGATCCCTATGCCAAGTCTTTAGCCGCTTGGAACAGTGAAGATGCGGACAAGGGGGATGCTTACAAGATTGCTAAGGCGGCCTTTGTAGATCCAAGTGAATATGGACCGAAAGACTTAACCTATGCCAATATTCCGAATTTCAAGAAGCGAGAAGATGCCTTGATTTATGAGGCGCACGTTCGTGATTTCACTTCAGATCCAGCTATTTCAAAGGATTTAAAATCTCAATTTGGGACCTTCTCAGCTTTCATTGAGAAATTGGATTATTTGAAAGACTTGGGAGTGACCCACGTTCAGCTCTTGCCAGTTCTGAGCTATTACTTTGTCAATGAGCTGAAAAATGCTGAACGTATGGACAAGTACGCTTCCAGCAACAGCAATTACAACTGGGGGTATGACCCGCAAAACTACTTCTCGCTGACAGGTATGTACTCCAGCGCGCCGACAGATCCAGCCAAGCGCATTGAGGAATTTAAAAATCTTGTCAACGAAATTCATAAGCGTGGCATGGGCATTATCATGGACGTGGTCTATAATCACACAGCCAAGACCTCTATCTTTGAGGACTTGGAGCCCAATTACTACCACTTTATGGATGCGGATGGCACACCGAGATCCAGCTTTGGTGGCGGCCGCTTGGGGACTACCCACTATATGAGCAGAAGGGTCTTGGTGGATTCGATCAAGTATCTGACGGAGCAGTACAAGGTAGATGGTTTCCGCTTTGATATGATGGGAGACCATGATGCAGAGTCCATCCAAAAAGCCTTTGAAGAAGCTAAAAAGCTCAATCCAAATCTCATTATGCTGGGTGAGGGCTGGAAGACTTATGCAGGTGATGAAAATAAAGCTGTCCAGCCTGCTGACCAAACTTGGATGAAGTCAACAGATACGGTGGCGGTCTTCTCAGATGACATTCGTAATACCTTGAAATCGGGTTATCCAAATGAGGGAACACCAGCCTTTATCACTGGCGGTAAACGCAATGTAGAAGATGTTTTCAAGAATATCAAGGCACAGCCAACCAATTTTGAGGCGGATAGCCCAGGGGATGTGATTCAATACATCGCAGCTCATGATAATCTGACCCTCTTTGATATCATTGCCCAGTCGATCAAGAAAGATCCGGCAGTCGCTGCTAATAATCAAGAGATTCATCGCCGTCTGCGCCTAGGAAATCTGATGATGCTGACTTCGCAAGGAACACCATTTATCCACTCTGGTCAAGAATACGGCCGGACCAAGCAATTCCGCGATCCTGCCTATAAATATCCTGTTTCCGAAGACAAGGTTCCAAACAAAGCGCATTTGTTGACCAATGAGGACGGCACGCCGTTTGAATACCCGTATTTCATTCATGATTCCTATGATTCAAGCGACGCGGTCAATCATTTTGACTGGACCAAGGCGACTGATGCGGAGAAATTCCCTGAAAATGCCAAGAGCCGTGCTTATATGAAGGGCTTGATTAGTCTGCGGAAATCAACGGACGCCTTCACTCGTAGTTCCAAAGCAGAAGTCGATCAAAATGTGACTCTCATTACCCAGCCTGGCAAGAATGGCGTTGAGAAAGAAGACATGGTCCTTGGCTACCAAGTGGTTGCTTCGAATGGAGATATTTATGCAGTCTTTGTCAATGCGGATAAAAAGGAGCGAAACTTCAACTTTGGTGAAGCCTACAAACATCTAGCAGGCGCAGAGGTTGTGGCTGATGGCAATAGCGCAGGAGTCACAGCTATTTCAAATCCAGCAGGTGTCACTAGAAACAGTAATGGCTTGACTCTAGCTCCGCTGACAGCGACAATTTTGCGGATTAAAAAGGCGAGTCCAGCTCAAGAAGAAAAGCCTCAAGATACAAATAAAGACATCCAGCAAAATCCGTCTCAAGGCAGCGTTAAGGAGCTTCAAAAAGAACAAAGTCCTAGCTTGTCGAATAAGCTTGTTCAAGTTCCATCTACATCTCCATCGTCAGAGAGTCAAAAACCACTTGCTGCAGAGCCGCAGCAGGACAAAGTAAGTCCTACCGAGACTGCTTCGACAGAAAAAGTCTTGCCGAAAACTGGCACAGAAACTTCTCTGCTTGCACTTTTAGGTGGTTCTCTTGCCTTCTTTGCTGGCTTGCTCGCTTTTAGAAAGAAGCAATAAAGTAGAAGAGAATAATCTCCTCTAGCAGTTGTAGAAATCCATATTTCTCACCGTGATAGTTAAAAATGAGAGTGGGACAGAAATCGGTAATTCGTTAGAATTCGATTTCGTCGTCCCACCTCCGCACAGTTGAGTAGGGCTGTAAAAGCTGATGAAATCAGCGTAGTAGAGCCCACTCAACCACTGCGTCTTGCTCGACAATCCAAAGAAAAAATGAGGCTAGGACTTTTGTCCCAGCCTCATTTTCTTATTTAGTAGGGGTTGAATGAAATTTACACACTCTTGCCTGGCAAGAGGTTCACTGGCAGGAAGTAGCCCGTTGTTGTGACTTCTTGCTTGTCAATTTTTTGTAGCAGTAAATCGACCAGAAGTTTGGCAATCTCTTTCAGTGGCTGTTTGATAGTCGCTAGTTGAGGATAATAGTTCTCCACAAAGTAGGTTCCGTCGTAGCCGATGATTTTTAAATCTTCGGGAATCTGGATGCCTAGCTCCTGAGCGACTTTCATAATTAAAATGGCTGTCAAATCATCTGATGCGAAGATAGCATCTGGCTTCTTGTGAGTCAAAATGTGCTTGATTTCCATTTCCTTTCGGACTGGAGAAAAGTCGCTAGACACATTGATAATAGGAGCGTCTGGTAGAACAGAGGCGAAGCCAGCATGGCGCAGGCCGGTAGGCGAGTTGGAATTGTCATTGCCAGTAATCATAATGATGTTTTGAGCGCCAGCCTTGACCAAGGTCTGAGCTGCCAGCACCCCGCCGCCATAGTTGTCTGAGGAGACAACTGGAATATCTGGTGAAAGGTTACGGTCAAAGGAAATGATGGGAGCAGTCACGCGATTGTAGTCTTCGATGCCTAGATTGTGACTGCCGGAGATGATGCCGTCCACCTGGTTGGCTTCCAGCATCTCAAGGTATTCACGCTCCTTGTCTGAGTTATGCTCGCTATTGCAGATGATGGTTTTATAGCCCTGTTTAAAGAGCTCGTGCTCTAGCTTGCCAATCAATTCTGCATAAAAGACATTGCTGATATTAGGGAAAATAAGGCCAATTAGCTTGGCTGACTTACCTTGGAGACTTCGCGCCAGATTGTTGGGCTTGTAGGCCAATTCTCGCATGGCTGCTTCAACCTTAGAAATCGTTTTGTCGGATAAGTAGCCTTTTCTGTTGATGACGCGGGAAACAGTTGTAGGGCTGACTCCTGCTAGTTTTGCTACATCAGTTAGCTTTGCGACCATAATCTAATTCATAGTAAGTACCGGTTGGATTGCCCTTGGTAATGGCAATGCCTGTCTGGTCTTCTCTCGGGAAGACACGGCCGGAAAATACTTTCTCTCCTTTATTGATGAAAATTTCAAAAATTGATTTATCGATGAAGATA
>NZ_CALHWC010000217.1 GCF_938036805.1 uncultured Streptococcus sp. | reverse complement strand
GGCCAACGACAGTTGAGCGGCCCCAGTTTGGAATATCCGCATAGTCAAGACTAACAGCATTTTCAATTTCAGAAGCCAATTCTCCCAAACCAGATCCCAGGATCAAGCCGAATTCGGGTTCTGTCATACCTTTTTCTTTCAGAAAGGCTGCCGTTGCTTTGATTTTCTCAGATAATGTTGTCATAAAATATTTCCCTCACTCTCTTATGCTTAGACCAATTTGTCCAAGAAACTTTCACCAATCATGGCCTTGTCGACACCGAAGTTGTCCGCAACAGTTGCTGAAATGTCCGCAAAATGTCCGACAGGCAAGTGACCATTCCCCTTGAGGGATTTACCAAAGACCAAGAGTGGAATGTACTCACGAGTGTGGTCTGTTCCGGCATAGGTCGGATCATTACCATGGTCAGCGGTAATCATGAGCAAATCATCTTCACGCATGTTTTCAATGATTTCTGGCAAGCGAGCATCAAACTCTTGCAGACAATCACGGTAGCCATGCGGATTACGACGGTGACCATAAAGAGCATCGAAGTCCACCAAGTTGGTAAATGAGAAGCCGTACTTGAAGTCCTCAGACTGGATAGCCTTGACTAGATTGTCCACTCCATGATTATTGGACTGGTTGTGGCCCATGTCGTGGTTGATACCAGCACCGTTGAAGATGTCGTTAATCTTACCAACTGAATATGTATCAATACCAGCTTCATTGAGCTTGTCAAGTACAGTTGGCTCAAATGGAGATACTGCATAGTCATGGCGATTGGCTGTACGAGTGAAGTTGCCTGGCTCACCCACATAAGGGCGAGCGATGATACGGCCTAGAAGCGCAGGGCGTTCCAAGGTAATTGAGCGAGCGTATTCGCAGATACGATAGAGCTCGTCCAAAGGAATTACTTCTTCGTGTGCCGCGATTTGCAATACTGGGTCAGCAGAGGTGTAGATAATCAATTCGCCAGTTTCCATCTGACGAGGCCCGAAGTCGTCAATAACTGCCGTGCCAGAATAAGGTTTGTTAGCCTCACGAATAACTTTGCGCCCAGAAAATTCTTCAATTTTAGTCAAGATTTCCTCTGGGAAGCCATTCCAGAAAGTATCAAAAGGCTCAGTAATGTTCAGACCCATGATTTCCCAGTGGCCTGTCATCGTGTCTTTACCTAAAGAAACTTCTTCTAATTTAGTATAGTAACCACTTGGATTTTCCTCAGCTGGTACAGTTTTCAAGGCCTGCTCACGCTCAATATTGCCCAGACCTAGCTTAGCCATATTTGGCACGTCTAGACCGACTGCTTTGGAAATATGTCCCAGCGTATCGGAAGCTCCATCTGGCACCCCTGCATTAACAAAATTGTTAGCATCTGGTGCTGCCCCAATGCCGACTGAGTCCATAACGACTAAGTGAATACGATTAAATTTTGACATGGAAACCTCTTTTCTAGTTGTCTGTTTCTAAAATGTTCACGCCACCTTGTCCTGCGACGATCACCTTGTTGACCATTTTGGTGAAAAGGCCGTGTTCAACAACGCCCACGATATGATCTAATTCTCGGCCAAATTCGACTGGATTTTCGATTGCACCTAGATCTAGATCAATAATGAAGTTCTGCATATCCGTGATAAAACGTTGGCCATTTTTTTCACGGAAACTTGGCTTGTAGCCTGCCTCTACAAAACGACGGAAAACTTGCTCCGCACCATATTGCACTACTTCGACTGGCAGCTTGAAAGCACCTAGCTTTTGAACCAATTTGCTTTCATCAACCACCCAGATGTAGTTCTTGGTAGGTGTCGCGACAACTTTCTCCATCAGCAGGGCTCCGCCTCCGCCTTTGATGCCGTTGAACTGAGGATCCACTTCATCAGCTCCATCAACGGTCACATCGACCTGATCCACTTCATCGATGGATTTCAGCGGAATGCCCAAGCCTTCTGCTTGCTTACTGGTCACGCTAGAGGTCGTGACTGCAGTAATCTGCAAGCCTTCCTCTTTGATACGTCGACCAATTTCCTCGACAAAATAGTAAGCAGTCGAACCTGTTCCCAGACCGACCACCATCCCGTCTTCGACAAATTCAGCAGCTTTGATGCCTGCTAGTTTCTTTAGAGTTTCCATAGCACCTCCTCAAATCAACTATGTTTAGTATATCACAATTCTTTGAAATTTGAAAGTGTTTTCAGTTCTTTAAACGGTTCTTCACGTTTTAACAGTGCTCCATTTCACGAAAATCTCCTTAAAATCTTGCTCCTAGTTCTATTTTACGCTACAATGAAGATAGGCAAATTATTGAAAGAAATACATATTTCAAGTAGTAAGCTATAAAAAATCTGAGGAGGTTGTTATGATGCAGCAAGAAAATAAAGTTTTAGGTATTTTAGCCATTGTCTTTGGATCAATCGCTTTACTTGGCTCCTGGATACCAATCATCAATTATCTATCTTTTTTTATCGGTACCATTGCTCTTATCCTTGCTATTATCGGTCTCATTATTAACAAAAAGAAACCGAAAACTTTGGCTATAATTGGCTCTGTCATTTCCTTTTTTTCCTTAATCATCGCACTGGTCACTCTATCATTCTATTCCCATATGTTCAATGAGATGGGAAAAGGACTTGATGTTCTAACAAACTCTTATAGTTCCTATTTTGATTCGTCAGAAAGAAAAGAAGAAAAGGAAAAAGAAGAAAGTACGACGTTTACATGGACAAAAGCAGAATTTGATGCACTCAAAGAGGGCGATATTTTGAAAAGAGGTGCAGGCGGAACAAAATACGACGACGTCATTCGCGACCACGGCAAACCAACTGACGAAACTACTTCTACTGTCAGCGGCTCTGAATTAAAAACCATCACCTACTTACCAGGAGGAAGCAAATATCAAGCCGTCATCCTAACTTTTTCAAAAAACGAAGACGGTTCTTTCCTACTGACTAGCAAGATAGGAACAGGTTTAGAATAACATAAATTTCCTACCCGACAGCTGTTTATCTTCTACCAATATTGGAAAGAACTCTAGCCGTCAGTCGCATTTTACTAAGACACAAGGATTTAACTATCACTTTCCTATTATACATATTAATTGATGCAAAGTAAGGACAAAATGATGCACAAGTCTCAAAAACTTTTTGGGTGAATTTTGGGCGAACTGGTAGGAAAAGCTTATTAAATAAGCTTTCAGAAAGGATATACATGATAACACGAGAATTTGATACAATCGCTGCGATTTCGACCCCTCTTGGGGAAGGAGCCATCGGTATCGTCAGACTAAGCGGGACTGACAGCTTTGCTATTGCCCAAAAAATCTTTAGAGGTAAGGATTTAAGCAAAGTGGCCAGCCACACACTCAACTACGGCCATATCGTTGACCCTCAAAATCAGGAGATTCTGGATGAGGTAATGGTCGGCGCTATGCGCTCTCCCAAGACTTTCACCCGAGAGGATATCATCGAGATCAACACCCACGGCGGAATTGCGGTGACTAATGAAATCCTGCAGCTGGCTATCCGCGAGGGGGCTAGAATGGCAGAGCCTGGCGAATTTACCAAACGGGCCTTTCTTAACGGGCGCGTGGATTTGACTCAGGCTGAGGCTGTCATGGACATCATCCGCGCCAAGACCGATAAAGCCATGAACAATGCTGTCAAGCAGCTGGACGGCTCTCTTTCTGACCTTATCAACAGTACCCGTCAGGAAATTCTCAACACACTGGCTCAGGTCGAGGTCAACATCGACTATCCTGAGTACGACGATGTTGAGGAAGCAACGACGGAAATCATTCGTGAAAAAACGCTAGAATTTGAGCAACTTCTGACCCATCTTCTCAAAACTGCGCGACGAGGCAAGATTCTTCGCGAAGGTATTTCTACTGCTATCATCGGTCGACCTAATGTTGGCAAATCCAGCCTCCTCAACAATCTTCTGCGTGAGGACAAGGCAATTGTGACCGATATCGAGGGGACAACTCGTGATGTGATCGAGGAGTATGTCAATATTAACGGCGTACCGCTCAAGCTTATTGATACCGCAGGGATTCGGGAAACGGATGATCTTGTAGAGCAGATTGGCGTTGAGCGCTCTAAAAAAGTCTTGCAGGAAGCTGACTTGGTTCTCTTGGTTCTCAATGCCAGCGAGCAACTAACTGACCAAGACAAACAATTGCTTGAAATCAGCCAAGACAGCAATCGCATCGTTCTACTGAACAAGACCGACCTTGAAGAAAAGATTGAACTAGACCAGCTTCCGACTGATGCAATCAAGATTTCCGTCCTCCACAATCAAAACATTGATAAAATAGAGGATCGTATCAACCAGCTCTTCTTTGAGAATGCTGGAATTGTCGAGCAAGACGCCACCTATCTGTCCAATGCCCGCCACATCTCTCTCATCGAAAAGGCTGTCGAAAGCTTGCAAGCCGTCAATCAGGGATTGGAACTGGGCATGCCGGTAGATCTCCTCCAGGTCGATTTGACTCGTACTTGGGAAATCCTTGGTGAAATCACTGGTGACGCTGCACCAGACGAGCTCATCACCCAGCTCTTCAGCCAATTCTGCCTAGGAAAATAATATGGGAATCACAGAGTTTTTCAAAGCAAAAAATCTAGGCGAATACCTAGAAAGTCGAAAGAATGGGCAAGTCAGAGAGCGCATCCAAAAACGCAGCTGGTTGGAGGTTCTCCTCCACAAAGCCCGCACTACCAAAATAAATCCTGAAAATCACCAAAAAGTGAAGAAAACGAAACACGGTTCTTGAAAATGAGCTGCACCCCAAAAGTTAGACAGAAAAAATCTAACATTTGGGGTGTT
>NZ_CALHWC010000216.1 GCF_938036805.1 uncultured Streptococcus sp. | reverse complement strand
AATCTAGCTTTTCATTCACTACATTTCTCCTACCGATAACAATTTATTATCACTAGTATACCACAAATTACTATTAAATATATTTTTCTTGTGATAACTTTTTCAAGTTCATCTTGTTATGATGGTGCTATCTTATGAAAAAAGGAGGTAGCGCTAGTGATGTTAAACAAAATGAAGGCTCGGTTGCTCATTGGCTTCGGTGGTCTAGCAGTCACCAGCTTTATGGTGATGATGGGTTACACCATTGGTTCTCAGTCTGTTACCAATCATACACAGAAACAAATTCAGACTGAGGCTCATAAACTGTTGACCAAAGAGAAAGAAAAGGAAAAAGGAAATGTCCTTTCTGATGAATTGGTTAAGGAATTTCTCACGCAATACTACACCAAGGAAAAGCTGGGAGAGAACAACAACCGTATTAAGCCCTATATGACAGATTCTGCTTATAAGGAAGAAGTTGCTCGTCAAGAAGAATCCATCAACCAAGTCTATAAGGATTATATGTTGGATTATCGCTTCGAATCTGCTCAAATCTATGTCAATACAGAAGACAATGAAGCCCTTGCAGAGGTTACTTATCAAGTTGTTTATGTGTCAGATGTCAGCGATAAGGCTCAGAAAAGTATACAGACAGAAACAAGAACTCTTAAACTCTCTTATGCCAAAATGTCAGATAAACTCCTTGTCAATCAGGTAACCATTTGGAATGGGAAACTAGAGGATTTAAAAGAAATTTCTGATGGAGTTAAATCAAGCATTCCAAAGATTCAAGGCACTACTACAGGTGAGACCAACTAGCAGGAGTTACTCTTCTGCTTTTTTTGATAGGGAGATGAGATGACAAGAATTGAAGCAGTGAAACACAAGGCGATTTTAGACGTGGCAGGAAGTCTAGGCTATTCTTTTAGAAGATTATCAGGACAAGTCTATGAACATCCAGAACACGATTCCTTTAAAATTTTTGCGGATACCAATACCTTTAAATGGTTTTCACGTGATATACAAGGAGATGTGATTGATTTCGTTCAGTTAATGGCAGGGGTGTCTTTTAAAGAAGCCTTGTCTTACCTTGAAACTGGAGACTTTGAACAGGCTAAGGTGGTCGAAGAGACCTATCAACCCTTTCGTTATTATCTAAGAGAAGAACCATTTGACCAAGCACGAACTTATTTGAAGCAGATCCGTGGTTTGAGTGATGAGACCATCAATGCTTTTGGCAGACAAGGGCTGTTAGCACAGGCTCATTATCAGACAAAGGCCTTTCAGGAATCTGTACTTGTCTTTAAGAGTTATAATCATCAGGGTCAGTTAGAAGGGGCAAGCCTGCAAGGGCTTGTCAAAAATAATGAGAGACATGATCGAGGATACCTCAAGAAAATCATGAAAGCTTCTCATGGTTATATAGGGATGAGCTTTGACATAGAAAAACCTAAACGCCTTATCTTTTGTGAATCGGTGGTTGATATGATGAGCTATTATCAACTTCATGAGAAGCAGTTATCAGATGTTCGTTTGGTTTCTATGGAAGGCTTAAAACTGTCTGTGATTGCTTATCAGAGCCTACGACTAGCCGCTGAGGAACAAGGTAAACTTGAGTTTTTAGATACTGTCAAACCAAGTCGATTAACGCATTACCTTCAGACCATTCAGGAGACGACTACTTTTTTTCAGACACACTCAGGTTTATTGACTTTGGCTGTTGATTATGACGAAGCAGGGCGTGATTTTTGTCAGAAGTTATCTGAGAAAGGACTTCCCATTGAAACAGACCTACCACCATTACAGGAACTGGAAACTAAAGCTGATTGGAACGATGTCGTGAAATTTCAGAGAGATCTTTCTCTAAAGGATGTGATCCAACCGGCTAAGTTACAGGTTGTCAGAAGTAACCCTTCACCTAAGCGAAATATGGTTTTAGACTTGTGATAACAAAATCAAGTTTCTTATCATAAGCTAGAAAGGAATAAGGAGGAGACCCTATGAGTGTGATTGAACGCTTAGCTGCAAGAGTAGCTAGGCAAGAGGACAAAGTTGCGAAGGAGACGGAAAAACTAGAGACCTATCGCAATCAATTACAAACAGCGATGTATCAAGCCTTTATCAAACGCCAACAAAATAGTTCCTGGACTTTTGATGAAGCATTGACGCAGGCCTTTGGCCAAGAAGAACAACCAACACTATCCGATAATAGAAACGAGGAATAACACATGACAAAAAATTGGACCTTTGACCAACCCCTAGATGATAAAATACCAACGTCTTCATCAGAAGAACGTGCGAAGATTGCGGCACTATTTCATCAGGAAAAACATCAAGAAATTGAAGATGTGGATTATGTAGCAGCCTTTGAGATGGAACAACAAAAGGCTAAAGATCAGTCTGTTTCACAACCAAAGCCACAGGAGAAAATAGAGCCAAGACAAGTTCCATCGCCTACCATTACCAGCGACTACAAGCAACATTTAGCCAATGTCATGGCTCAAAATAATGAGGACATTCTTCAAAGTCAGAAGAAAATCGAAGAGTTGCACCAGTTGATTGATGATAAGAATAAGCACAATAAAAAACTACAAGCCATTTCAGAAGCTATTGATGACTTGTAAGTACGAGCAGCCCTTACAAGGGCTGCTTTTTAAAAGGAGAGAAGATGAGGTTATTCAAAAAGCAAAGACATAACCAAGTTAATTTTAAACGGCTCATTCATCGCTTATCAGGAATGTCTGAAGCTGACTTATATAAGGTCAACCAATTATTAGATGTTGTTTTTGATTCGACCAGTCAATCGACCAGTGACGTAAAAAAAGCTCCTCAAGATGTACAAAAGGAGCCGACCCTAGATGAGACCATTACTGAAGCTAAGAATATGCTGAAGACTGAGCAACTTGAAAAACGGATAGAGCAGTTTAGGCAGGCGAAGAAACCTAAAAATGAGTAAAAAAATTAGGCGTTAATGTTGGTCTAATCTTTTTGTCTAATACTTGTTGTTCGCTGATAAACATACTTTCTTGTCAATTTACTATCATTTAGATTTTCTATGTCAAAGATAAAATAATGATCACGATTGTCTTTGGCATTTTCTTTATTGAGTTTGAAATAGTTTTTAGCTGATTTCGCCATTGCCAACATAATATCATCTGTTAGAAAAGTCAGTGGAGTATCTAGTGCTGAGTAGCGATAGAAGTCACTTTCAAATTTTCGGTAATGTTCGCTGAAGTAGTCCATCTGTAATTCATTTTTATAAAAATCAAGCTGATTCATGGTAGACCTCCTCAACTAATGTGATAGTTATAATATCTTCTAAAGCGATAGTGATATGTCCGTCACTGGTTTTTAGAATGACCTCATCCGTTGATAGTGTCGGAACGGTTCCGATAATAGTTTGATAGTCATTTTTCTGTATTCTAGTCACCTGTATCGTTAATTGATTGGTGTAACTTTGACTGAGTAACAACAACTTTTGATTTAGCGATAGCTCCGAAAGATAGTTGATTTGCTTATCGTCATCTGATAAAGCAGAGGTGTGTTCAGATAAAAAGAACCCCATCCACTTTTGCATTTTAACATCTTGATAGTCTCTTGCGGATTGAAATGGTAAGTATGATCGGTCAATCATTGTAATCCCTCCAAGCCACCTGCTGAGTGGCCTCCTATTAGTTTACTTCTTGCAATGTTCCTGGAACTGTCTAAGAGGGCAGTTCCTTTTTGAACCGCTAAAAAACCGAATTGGTCTCTAATATGATCAATAGTTCGCTGTAAGTTTTCTTCTTCCTCTGTTGCTTCGACATCATCAAATAAGGAGATTAAGGCATAGCTTTCATCAACAAATCCTGAGTAATTGACTGCAATCCCCCGAACAGCTCCTGAAGTGTACTTTTTACGAAAAAGCGTTAGCACGGTATCTGTAAGCAGACGTGTTTGGTTAGTAGGTTCTATCTTCATTTGAGTGTTGATTGGCTGTTTCATTTCCGTTTTAGAATAGGTCACAACAACGGAAACAATAGTCGCTTTCTGATGTTCTCGTCTCATTCGGATAGCCACCTGTTCAGCCATTTCACTCAGGACAACCTCAATATCACGCTGCTTAACGTAGTCACGAGGTAGCACCTGAGAGTTTCCAAGTCCGTGTGATTTTGGTTTATAGGGTTGATGAACATTACTTTCATCAACTCCGTTAGCATGAAACCATAACTGAACCCCAACCTTTCCAAATTCTTTTTTCAATAAATCAGGGTTGCTATTGGCTAGTTCCTTGATAGAGGTAATTCCTAGTTTGTGAAGGCGTTTTTCTGTTCTAGAACCAATACCCCAAAAATCAGATAGTTTAGGGATTGACCAGACTTTTGTTTCCACATCTTCGTAGGACCAATTGGCACGCATGGTTGGTGTTCGTTTGGCTTCATTGTCTAGAGCGAGTTTGGCCAATAATGGGTTAGCATTACTCATACCGATGGTAGAATAGATACCCGTCTTTTTCCAAATGTCATGTTGTAACTTAGCAGAGACGACGTCTAATTTCGCTTTTCTATCCATCTGTTTATCACTCACAAAGTAATTGAGTGAGGAGGTTAAATCAATAAATCCTTCATCAATGGAGTAGGGGAGAATATCTTCAGGAGCAGCATAATCTTGGAAAATGTGCTGAATGTCAATATTCTTTTTGATATAGCGATCCATACGTGGTGGGACAATAAGCGTTCGCTTAGCCCAATGTTCAATATAAGAAACATAACGTGCTGATATGTCTAAGCCTTGACGCTTGGCATTATAGTAGTCAAATTTTCTTGTAGTGATGTCAAAGGGTAAATCGTAGGCACGGCCGACATTATTTTTTCCAAAAACTTTTTTGAACATGGGAGAAGAGGCCAAAATCAATCCACCAGCGTTGTCAGCTCGGCTCATAACACAGAGAGAAGTATGTAAAGGGTTTAATCCTCTGTCTACACACTCTACAGAAGCATAAAAGGATTTCATGTCAATGAAAGCTATATCTGAACGCGGCTCTTTTGTGTAATCAATATAGCCCATGTCTTTAGTTCCTTTTTAGATTTTCTAACTGTTCTATCAGTTCTTGAATATGATCGGTAATATCATACTCTTTGAGATAAGGCGTAAAATAAATACGATTGTTTTTAAGATAAATCATTTCTTTAGCAGTTACTGACATGTTTACGCTCCTATAACAGGCATAAAGTGACTCACGACAAGTCCTACAATTCGAGGATTATCTTCATAAGGAATCCATTTATCAGGGTAGCTATCGTTGAGTGATACCATTCTATAACCATTTTCTTCTCGATAGAGTTTTTTGATATAGACGGAGTCATTCCAGGATAGGGCGTAGACGGCACCATCATAATCAAAACCGCTAGCACGGATTAGAGCTACTTCACCATCAAGATAGATAGGTTCCATGGAATCTCCTGTAATCCAAGCAGCAATATCATAACCATATTGTTCTTCTTCGGCATAGACGGTTTCTGTTTCATATTCATCAAATAGTGATTCCCCAAGACCAGCAGAAAGAGAAACATCAGATAACACTTCCACCGCAAATAGTGGCACAATCTTATCAATTGATTGTTGTGTTTGAAGCAATCCTTCGGCATACTCATCCACCTTATCTTGATTTTCCGAGGAGAGTTGGAGGTAGGTGTTCACAATCTTGTATTCTGATTCAAAATAGGTTGTTGGAACATCAAGTATTCTTGCAAGAGTAGCAAGATTCTTTTGATTAGGAACGGATTTACCTGCCTCCCATTTATTATATGAAGCTCTATTGATTTTTAACAGATTAGCTAGCTCAGATTGAGAATATTGCTTTTCCATTCTACATTCTTTAAGACGGATACCAGAAAACATAAATCAAAACTCCTGTTGCTTTATTATGCAACAATTATATCAAAAATTTTTTAAGATGCAAATTTTTAAAACGTTATAACTCTCTACAATGATAACTTTTTATTTGTGTATTGGTATGATATAATTGAAGAGGGAATTAAGTATTTATTATTTAGTGTTAATATTAATTTTTAGTGAGGATTTACTTTTATGACTAATGACTTAACTAGGAACAACATTGATAGTTTACCGGGTAATTCATTTATTGGTTTTGAGAATTATTTGGCGAGTTATGGATTGCCTACTGAGAATGTTATTGCTTCTGAGGAGGAGAGAAAGATGATGCAAAAGATGCTACCTCAGATTTTAGATAATATACCTCAGGAATCAAAAACTGATGCTAGATATCTTTCAAAATTTGTAGCAGGAGCAGCAGTAGGTTTGTATGATGCCTCATTGAATTTTGTTTGGAATGAAGTGATGACTAAGATTTACCAAAAAATAATTCATTACGGGGTGGAAATATTTTTTAATTCAGCAGTTAGTGAGTCTGATAGAGGATTATTTAAGACAGAAGAAGACTTACCACATCTTAAAGATCGTGTAGTACTAGACCATTGCAAGAAACTAGGCTTGATTTCGCAAGCATTATTTTTACGTCTATCACATATTTTAGATATGCGAAATCATGTTGGAGCTTCGCATCCAAATGATGATCAAATTCGAACAGCAGAATTATTAGGTTGGCTACAGACTTGCGTAGATGATGTTATTTCCGAAAAAATTAATAAACATGCAATAATAGTAAAAAGTCTTATCGACAATACTAAGAGTAGAGAAACTCCGTTTTCACAAGTTGATATAGAGCAATTTGAATTAAGTATAAAAGAACTATCTTCACAATTTATTGCAAATTTGACTAGTACACTTTTTGGAGTATTTGTATCTAAAAATTATGAAGGGAAACAGATAGTTCTAGAAAATTTTCTATCTCTGGCTCTGATAAGTTGGAAATACACGCAAGATTCTTCCAGATACAGTTTAGGAGAAAGGCTAGATGTTTTTAGATCACAATTTGATGAGTATAAAATAAAACAATCTGAATTATTTTTTGAAAAAGTAAATGGAAAAAAATATTATTCAACAGATCATAAGTCGATTCAATTATCTGTAAAATGTGAACAGTTGAGAAATGCTCACTTTAACTGGGATAATTATGCTAATGAAACTCCGATTGCAAGGGAAATATTAGAGTTATCTCCTAGTCCGTCAGATGTTCCAGAAATAAGAAAAGATGTATTGGTAGAAGCGTTTTTAATTTGTAGAATAGGAAAGAATGTTTCATATCAAAATGGTGTTTCACCAGGAGGTAGGATATATTATGATAGATTCTTTCAAAATTCAGATGAAGATATAGTAAGACGTATGCTTACTGTATTAAGTAGTGGTAGTATTAACTTATACGGAAAGATTCAAAATAGTAATCTACTAGAGATATTACAGTTATTGCCAAAATCTATGATTGGAGCTCAATATGTAGATATAATAGAAGCTTTAAGTGATTTTCTGCGCAATGGTAACGAAGCTGAAAATTATTTTAACACTACAGATTTTAAACGATTTAAAAAGAATTTTTTATCTTAAAAAATATTAATGAGAGCTTCGGCTCTCTTTTTTCTTACCTCCATGTCTACTATGTGATAACTTTTCCAAATCATCCTTGCTATCCTTATATCATTCCTAAGAAAATCAAATCTTGATTTTTCACTGGGGGTTAGGGGGCGTAGCCACCAAGTTATCTTATCGTTAGCTGTCAAAACTGGAAGGTTTTGATAGGCTGGCGATATGATTTTTTGGATATTGTGACCACAATGTCTGAGCTCGCAAAGACCAGAAAGGAAGATATTATGCAGTGCCGTGTCTAATACGGGGCGGGGATATACCGATAATAAAGAATTAGAAGGAGTACCATGGGAAATCTAGTTAGAGAGATACGTAAGGAAGTCAATTTCTCAATAGAAGAGTATCTACAGATACAAAATTTGATGGAACAGGGAGGTTATGAACAATTTTCCCCTTTTGCTAGAGGTAAATTATTGGAGATTAATCTCCAATCATCCCAGCAGCTTGAAGAATGGATAAAATATTTACAGCACCAAAAAGTAGAACAGATTTACCGAGATGTATATGAAATACTTGTTCTGGCAAGGTTGTCTCAATCCGTTACTATGGAGCATCTTGAAATCATTTTGACTTGTGTCAAAGACTTGATGAAGGAAATTGAGATAAGTATTCCATTGAGCCATTCATTCAAAGACAAGTACATGAGGTAAGCTATTATGGAAAATCGTTATCGAACCAATTTGAAAAAGGTGTATTTGAGTGATCAAGAATTAATTATCCTCAACAAAAATTTTGCTCAGAGTCAGTGTCCAAGCTTTTCTCATTATGCCAGAAAAACCTTACTCGATCCTGGTATGAATTTTATTACAATCGATACAAGCGGATTTCAAGATCTGATTTTTGAAATTCGTAGGATTGGAAATAATATAAACCAGATTGCACGTGCGGTAAATCAAAGCCACCTATTAAGTCTTCAACAAGTAAAAGAATTGCAGCTTTGTATATCAGAATTGGAAAAACAGTTACAAAAAGATTTTGACATCAAGTGCCAACAATTAAGAGAATTTTATGGTCATCACTAAGCATTATGCCGTTCATGGGAAAAAATACCGCCGTCAATTGATTAAGTATATTCTTGATCCTAAGAAGACCAGGAATTTATCGTTGATTTCAGATTTTGGGATGAGTAATTATCTTGATTTTCCTGACTATATGGAACTGGTAAAGATGTATCAAAATAATTTCCTTTCAAATGACCAACTCTACAATTCACGGTTTGTTAGACAAGAGAAAAAGCAACAGAAAATACATGCTCATCATGTCATTCAGTCTTTTTCACCTGAGGATAATTTAAGTCCAGAGGAAATCAACCGCATAGGCTATGAAACAGTAAAAGAGTTGACAGGTGGTCAATATAAATTCATTGTTGCCACTCATGTTGATCAGGACCATTGTCATAATCATATTATTATCAACTCAATCAATAGTCAATCTCAAAAAAAGTTGAAGTGGGACTACGCTCTTGAGAGAAATTTACAAATGATTTCAGATAGAATTTCTAAAGTAGCTGGTGCCAAAATTATTCCACCTAAACGTTTTTCTCATAGGGATTACGAAGTCTATCGCCGTTCTAATCACAAATACGAATTGAAACAAAGGTTATTTTTTCTCATGGAACATTCAATTGACTTCAATGATTTTATGCAAAAAGCTGAGCAACTAAATGTCAAAATAGATTTCTCAAGAAAACATAGTCGATTCTTTATGATTGATAGAGATATGAAGCAAGTTATCCGAGGAGATAAAATGAATAAGAGGGAACCCTATTCAAAAGAATCTTTTCAACATTACTTTTCCAAGAAAAAGATTGAACAGATTTTAGAATTTTTGTTGCCAAGATCCAAGTCATTTGATGATTTAGTTGAGAAAGCTGGGTTACTGGGATTAGAATTGAAGAGCAAAATAAAAACGATAGATTTTGTTCTTTCTGATGGACAAAGCTGCATTTCCATACCAAATAAGTCATTAAGTAAGAAAAATCTTTATGACACTACGTATTTTGATAGTTATTTCAAGGAACATGATGTAGTTGAAGTGCTTCATAATAGTGAAGTAAAAACAGAATTTGAAATGTTTGAGTCACAACAGTATTCAGACATATTGACTGTAGAAGAAATAACCGAAGCGTACGAAACGTACAAGACTAAGAGAGATGCTGTACATGAGTTTGAAGTTGAGATTGCTGAAGGGCAAGTTGAAAAGATGGTTTCAGATGGGCTTTTTATTAAAGTTTGGATGGGGATTGGACAAGAAGGACTAATCTTCATTCCAAATCATCAACTAAATATCGTAGAACAAGAAAATAAGAAACAGTATAAGGTGTTTATTCGAGAAACATCTTCTTATTTCATTTATCATAAAGAGGACTCAGAAAAGAATCGCTTTATGAAAGGAAGAGACTTGATTCGCCAACTGACATATGATAATAGGTCTTTACCATATAAGAAACGAATAAGTCTGGTCGATCTTCAACAAAAAATCGAAGAAATCAATTTGTTAGTGACACTGAACACTCAAAATAAATCCTTTCTTGAGTTAAAAGATGAATTGGTTGAAGAAATCGCACAGCTAGATATTGACTTGACAAATCTACAAGAAAAAACTACCACCTTAAACAAGATGGCAGAAGTCCTTGTAAACTTACAAAGTGAGAATGAAGATACCAAGAGATTAGCTAAGTATGAGTGTTCCAAGATGAATTTATCACAGGAGCTAACAATTGAGCAGATTGAATCTGAGATTGCACTAATCGAAAACCAGATGGATAACAAAATCGAGGAATATGAAGAAGCAGTGAGAAATTTGAAGAAGTCTGGGGAATTATTAAAATATGCCAACTCAATAAAAGAGGGAATAAAGATGGAAGTAATTTTTGACAAAGTATAACAAAAAAAATAAAGTTTTTCGCTAAGATAGCTTGGCGTTACGTAGAAAAAAATACAAAATTAGTTTAATAATTTTGTATATGATATGATTTGAAATTTGTAAATAAGACGCTTTAGCAAGACTAGAAATCTCAGTCAATTAAGGAGTTGCTTTAATTTGTATAGCTATACGAATAAGATGACATTGGTCTAGAATATGTCAAAGATACTTCTGGGAAATTTGTGCCGATTAATGGTTCAACCGTTCAAGTGACTAATGAAGGTCTAGCCCGTTCTTTGGGTTCCAACCGTACAAGTGATTTGAATTTACCTGAAGAATGGGAAACCACTTCTAGTCGTTATGCTTATAAAGGAGCAATTGTCTCAACGGTTACATCGGGCAATACCTATACAGTCACCTTTGGTCAGGGAGATATGCCTAAAAATGTTGGATTGTCATACTGGTTTGCCTTGAATACCCTACCAGTTGCACGTACAGTGACACCTTATAGTCCCAAACCTCATGTAACGGTGGAACTTGAACCCGTTCCAGAACCTATTACGGTAACACCTGATGCCTTTACTCCCCAATTTGTAAAATTAAGTTAGACATAAAAAGTCATCTTACCACAAATGAGCTTGTTATGATAGAGGCTTATGTAAAAAATGGGAGCTCTATTTCTGATATTGCCAAGAGCCTGAATCGTCATCGTCATACCATTGCCAAGGTCGTGGCCTATCTCAAAGCTGGACATTCCGCAATGAACTATTATGAGCAATACAAGGCTAATAAGCGCCGTTGTGGTCGTAAAAAGTCGCAATTATCGCCAGAAGAACAGGAATTCATTCAAACTCATTTGGAAAAAGATTGGAGTTTGGATGTCATCAAGGGAGCTTATCCCGATAGGATTTCCTGCTCCATGCGGACGTTTTACCGACTGGTTGAGAGTGGGATGTTCAAGAAGGAAGACCTGCCTTGGAAAGGAAAACACAAAGCCAATGGTCATACTGAAAAACGAGGGCAACAAGCTTTCCGTAGAGAATTACGAGAGCGGGCTGAGATTTTTCCAGATTTCCATACAGAATTCGGCCATCTAGAAGGGGACACGATCATTGGGGAGAAGAGTAAAAGTGAGGTGATTACGTTGGCTGAACGCCAGTTAAAAGCTATCATCACACTGAAAACAAATGGCCGAAAGACCAGTGATATTGAGCAGGCGATCACCAACATTTATTTGGCACACAAGAGAAGATGTTTTGACTCCCTCTGTAGGTGCGTTGGAATTCAGCCTTGAATTAGAAAAAGCTGGGATACCTTACGAATTACATTTATTTGATAAAGGGAAACATGGTTTAGTACTTGGGGATTTACGTACAGGTACGAAGGCTAGTAATATGAATGCACAAGTCTATAAATGGGTTGATTTATTTCTTGAATGGATCGTTCCGTATAAAACACGAAATGGAGGTTTTTATCATCCAATCGAAAATTAATACTAAGCGGAAATCAAAGCTATCTGTTGTCAACTCGAATTGATGAGCTTCAGTTTAAAAAGGGTCTCGTTTCTGAGAAGAATTTTGATTTCATTGTGTAAAACTCAGAGCTAGATTGAAAGGTCAATCTAGCTCTGAGTTTTTTCTATATGATGCAGGGGTCATGTGAAAGGCTTTCTTAAAATCACTGTAATATTGGGTGAGATTTGAATACCCCACTTCATGAGCAATTTCCTGTATTGATTTAGTTGATATTGTCAATAGTTCACGACTGACCTCAAGCCGTTTTTTTTTGTAGTAATTTTTTGAATTTCTGTCCAGAAATCGTTTTTATTAGATGACTAAAATAACTTGTATTATAACCGAAGGCGTTTGCACAAGACTCTAAGGTAATTGAAGCATATTCTTGATTTATATATTCCAGTACATTTAATAGAAGTTGAAGTTTATGGCTATCGTCACTAGTTCCGTTTACTTCGACCGAAAACGACCGTATTAATTCTAAAAGGATTAATTGAAAGTAATGATTTTTTACTTGGAGACTTAAGAGTTTTGGCTCAACTTCCTCCATTAGCAGTTGTTGAAAAAGTAGGTGAAGCTGTGGAGAGGATTGTTGGCGATATAAGAGGTATTGATTGTTATTTTGGCTATCTGAGATAGCATAATAAAGAAATTTAACTAAAGGGGACGAGCTGCTGAGTTGGTTGAGAAAATGGTCTTTGAAATAATCGGGATTGATATTTATACTGATAATAATGTCCTCATAGTTTGGACTTTCAACTGCATGAGTAGTATTTGTATCAATCAAAATTAAGTCACCTTCTTGCAGAATAATTTTTTGTCCATTTATATAGTGTGTACTATTGCCATGATAAACATAGTTCAGTTCGATAGCATCCGTTATATGTGTGGGAACAGGCGCGAATCTACTCTGTTTCCGGATGAAAAACTGCCCTCCATTTTGACTTTCAATATCTTCCTTTAACGAAAATTGATAAACAATATCTTTATCTCGTTGTATTGTTTTGTTAGAATTCGAATAATCAAAATATATTTTTTTTAGATAGAGTTCCTCAGATTTTGTTAAGGTATATAAATAATTTTTTAGTTTAGTTTCGTTCATAATATTACCCAAAAAAATGTTATAAATAGTATAAATTATTGATATTTAAATTATAATATGAAAGCGTTATAATTACAATTGTAAAAGTAATTGGATTTGAAATTATCGTGATAAAAAAATGTTACTAAATTATCGTGAAAGGGTTAATATGTTAGAAATTTCCGAAACTAAAAAAAACTTTATAAAAGACAGTAAGCCCTGGTTCTATTTAGCCGATACCTGTTGGAGCGCTTTTACCAATATCAGTGA
This sequence comes from uncultured Streptococcus sp., assembly GCF_938036805.1. Lineage (GTDB taxonomy): Bacteria > Bacillota > Bacilli > Lactobacillales > Streptococcaceae > Streptococcus. Next base: position 22,783 of record NZ_CALHWC010000216.1, on the reverse strand, counting down.
AGAAGACTGGGAATACTATCTGGATACTCGTAGAAAGCAAGGATTTAATGTCATTCAAGTAAATATGCTTTGGCAATGGGATTCTAGTACGACCAATTTAAACTATTTGCCTTTTCATGTAAACGAAAATGGTGAATTTGATTTTAGCCAACCTAATCAAGAATATTTTGATCGAGCGGAACGAATGGTTGCTACAGCTAGAGATAAGGGAATAGTAATTGCTTTAGTATTATTATGGTGTAACTATTTACCAAATACTTGGGCAAGTGATCTAAAGATTAGACAAGTTGGCCTATTCCCAAAAGAAGAAGTTGAAGCTTATACACGAATGGTAGTTGAACGATTTGATCAATATAATCCAATATATATCATTAGCGGAGATACGGATTTTCAGACAGAGGAAGTTATTAATGAGTACTATTCACTTTGTTTAAATACAGTGAAATTATTATCTCCAAACGCTCTGACAACTTTACATATACGCGGTAGAGAAAAGGATTTACCGAAACAATTAGAAGAGAATCCGAATCTGGATTTCTATATGTACCAATCAGGCCACAACCAACTCTATCCATCTATGTGCTACGAGTTGGGAGAATACTTTGCTAACAAAGAGCCTAAGAAACCAGTTTTGAATTCAGAACCATGTTATGAAATGATGGGCTTTAGTCGAAATGCATATGGCCGTTTTTCACGAGAAGATGTGCGGAAAGTGGCATGGCAAAGTGTCTTATCTGGAGCTCAGGCTGGTATAACCTATGGTGCTCATGGAATTTGGTCTTGGCATGATGAACGTATGGAATTTGATTCATCAATTGGAGAATCATTCGAAACCCCATATGATTGGCATCAGGCTTTGACATTCAAAGGTGCGTCAGATTATGGTTATTTAAAATCGTTCATGGAAAAGCATCATTTTGAACAACTAGTTCCCAATCAAACAATTATTCAAAATGGTCTTAAAGAGAACTCAAGTGTTTTTCAACAGGGCTCAAATTTCATCCCAAATTGTTACCAAGCTGTTAAGGAAATTCGTGCTGCAGAGACAGAAACAGAATGGATTATCTATGTACCTTCTAATATTAAATTACAATTAAAGGGGGATTTGTCTTCGAAAGATATGTTATATATTAGCTTAGATGATCATAAACAAGAAATTGTTTCCGCTATATATATTGAACAGTTCAATAAAACAGTCGTCAATATGCATCATTTTATGAAAGATGCAGTCTTAATTATAAAAAAATAAGGAGAAGAAAAATGACGTATGAATTAATGTCTCAGGAAATTCTTTCTGCTGTTGGTGGAAAGGAAAATATATCACGCGCTACACATTGTGCAACTCGTTTACGTTTGGTACTCAAAGATGAGTCCTTGGTGGATAAGGATAAAGTTGATATAGTTAATTGAAATAGGGATAGGACAAAAGAGCCTCAAGAAAAGTATCGCAATTTGGCAATACTTTTCTGAGGTGTTTTTTGATATGAGCCCATGTTTTCTCAATAGGATTATACTCAGGTGAGTATGGAGGAAGTGGTAAAAGTTTATGCCCATACTCTTCACATAAGCGCTCTAGCCTACTCATTCTATGGAATCTTGCATTATCCATAATAATAACTGACGGTGTGCTTAATGTTGGCAGCAGAAATTTCTGAAACCAGGCTTCAAAAAAGTCGCTCGTCATTGTTTCTTCATAAGTCATCGGAGCGATTATCTCACCATTTATCAGTCCTGCAACCAAAGAAATCCTCTGATACCTTCTTCCAAATACTTGACCTTTTATCAATTGTCCTCTTAATGAGCGGCCATATTCTCGATAAAAATAAGTATCGAATCCTGTTTCATCAATATAAACAGGTGTTAAGTGCTTTAAACGATTAAAATGTTTAAGAAATAAAGCTACTTTTTCTGGATCTTGTTCATAGTAGGTATGGTTCTTTTTTTCGAGTATATCCCATAGCTTTGAGAGCATAGTGAATCGCCGTTGGATGACAATCAAATTCAGACGCTATTTCTGTCAAATAAGCATCCGGATGGTCATTAAGATAGTTTTTGAGTCTATCTCTATCAACTTTTCTTGGTTTTGTTCCTTTTGCTTGATGGTTTAGGTTCCCTGTTTTCTCTTTTAGTTTTAACCAGCCATAAATGGTATTTCGTGAGATTTGGAAAACATCTGATGCTTCGGTGATACTACCTGTTCGTTTACAATAGGCGAGAACTTTTTTACGAAAATCTAATGAATATGCCATAAAAACATTATATCACAATGTACTATTTGTGTTTCATTTTACTATAAAGTCAACATTTATGGACTGCAACAAATTGGTAAGATAGTCAAGTTTTAAAGCGCCGAAAAATACAGTCTGAAATATATAGTTACACCAATATAAAGGTTTTGGATTGATATTATCGAGAATGCAAGAATACCTGTTACACTCTAGGACAACAGGAAAAAATGCTAACAAAAACTATTTAGAGGATTGTTCTTAATCAAGAAGGATATAATTATTGAACTTGAAAAGAGTTTTTGAGAATTATACATGTCAAGCAAAATAACATCTGAAAAAAAGCAAGAGGAAGATTTTATATAGTCTTTTAGTTTGTTTTTAGTACAAGGCAACGAGCTGCAGGCTATACTGAAGTACGGCAAAGCGAGTTAACGAAGTAATCAAAGATAAACTAAATGACTATATAAAGTGTGATAGAAGTAGGATTAAAATTTTTTAAAAGTCTTACTAGAACACCCGTTAGCAATCGGATATGAAACTCAAGCACTACAGCTAAGTCAATTCTAAAGATGTCAAATAGTGGATTAGTATTTAATATTTTGGAAGATGGATATAAGCTGTAATTATGAACAAGTCGTAATGTCTTGCTTTTTAGTATTTTTTACGGTAAGAATTTGGGGTACAACAATAATGTTTTTTGAATTGTCTGAAGAAGTAGCTAGAGGATTTGAAACCAGACTCAGAAGCAACATCCTCCATTGATAAATTCGTGTTTGTTAACAAGTCGCAAGCAATGAGAAGACGTTTTTCGAGAAGGATTTGCTGAAAATTTTTTCCAATATATTTTTTTAACATATTACTAAGATAATTAGGATTATATCCAAACTCCTTTGCTAATGTAGAGAGAGCTAAGTTAGCATAATTTTGATCGATATAGATTAGTATTTTTGCATAATCAAAATTACTGGTTCTTGCTGCTCTATAAGTTTCTTCACTATAAATTCGCATTAATTCCATTAAAATAAGTTGTAGATAGTGAGATAAAAACTCACTCCCCTGAGGCATTTTTGACCAATATTCACAGAGCATTAGCTGAATTTGATTATGAAAAATTGGGTTTTGTTTGGTATCAAATACTATGTATTGGTTATGCTGTGATTCTTGATTAAAGGCGTCGGCAAGAAACTTACCTAATAAATTAGAGGTGTTTTGAAGTTTAAAAAGGAATAGTGATGAAAAGGTTTCTTCATTAATTAAAATGTTAATCAAAATATCGTCCTGTCCAAGTGCTTTAATAGAGTGTGGTACATTTCTATCTAATACACAAAGGCTACCTTGTGATAAAAAAACTTTCTCACCATTTATTATTTGTGTACATGTCCCTGAATACACGTAGTTAATTTCGATAAAGTCATGAAGGTGTTCAACCATAGGAGCAAAACGATTGTGTCGACTTATAAAGATATTACTACATTCTGAAAAAAACATTGATTTAGGAAATCTTACAATATTAAAACCAGGGTCAATGTAGCTAGGATCCGTTTGTAAAGAGTCAAAGACCGATGAATTTGAAAAATCATTAATAGCAATTCCTGTCTCTCGCTGTTTTTTTTCAAATATATTAATTTGATGTAGAAAATCTTCTAATTCAGTCAGTTTCATTGAATAAATTCCTCCAAAATATGTAGATAGTTCATTATATACTATTTATTGTGCATTGTAAACGGATACAACACTTGATAAACTAAATGGTGTAAAAAATATCTAAATTATTTAGTTTTTGGAGGAAGACAAATGGACAAAAATGTAAAACAAGCTGTTGTACCTTTAAGTGAGAAAATCACTTTTGGTTTTGGCAATTTAGCAGCCAATTTAATGATAACGACTGCTAATGGTTTTATTACCTACTTTTATACTGATGTTGTTGGACTGACAATGAGTATAGTGGGGACTATTTTGTTATTTGCTCGTCTTTTTGATGGGGTATCTGACTTAGCGATGGGTGCAGTTGTTGACAGAACTGCTACGGCAAACGGTAAAGCACGTCCTTGGATTAAACGAATGATTATTCCATATGCGTTAGCCTTGATACTATTATTTACTTCGCCTTCTTTCCTACCAGATGAAATGCGTCCTATTTATGCATTTGTTACTTATGTTATTTCATTAGCTGGTGTTTACACAATGACGATGGTGCCATACAATACGCTAATTGGAACCACTTCTTCTGATTCCAAAGTACGGGGACATTTATCAACTTCGCGTACGATATTCGGTTTTGGAGGTGCCCTTACGGTCAATGCTAGTGTTCTATATATTGTTCGCTTGTTAGGTGATGTAACTGCTACATCTTCTTGGACAAAAATGGCTGCAGTTTTTGCTTTAGTGTCTGCCGTATTATTGACAATTTTATACAAGAACTCAAAAGAACGCGTTTTAGAAACAAGTGAGGCAATCCGTGCCGATCAAGCGCAAAAGGTTTCTACGAAAGATAACATTAACGCTTTGTTTAAAAATAAATATTGGATTATTTTAATTTTAACGATGTTGATTACTTTCATCAGCTCAGGTTTAGGTGGTATTAATATTTATTATGCGCAATATGTTCTTGGTGATATTAGCAAAGTTGCTCTCATTGGGATGTTGTCTTTTGCCCCAATTCTTGTAGGTAGTCTTTTTGTTCCAGCACTAATGGCTAAACTATCTAAGAAGAATGTTATGATTTTTGGTGCTCTAATTTCTGTGGTAGGCTCTTTGATTATCGCTCTATTTCCAGCACAATTCACCATGGTGTCAGTTGGACTGGCTATCCGCGGTCTTGGTGCTGCTCCGATGGCAGTGGCAGGTTTTGCCATGCTGGGTGATGTCTCCGATTATGGTGAATGGAAAACAGGAATTCGCTCAGACGGGCTCATTTTTTCAGCTGCTACTTTTGGAGAAAAAGTTGGCTCAGGCCTTGGGGGATGGATTCTCGGTATCGTTATGGCTGTAGGAGGATATGTTGCAGGAGCAACAGTTCAATCAGAAACAGCACTTATTGCGATTAAGGCCGTTTTCGCCTACATCCCATTATTTTTGTCTGTTTTGGCTGGAGCATTGATGTTTTTCTATGATTTGGATAAAAAGTTACCAGAAATTATCCAAGATTTAGAAAACCGTCGCTAGAAGAAAAGATATTTTTGATTAGGAAGAGGCTGTAGGCCACTTCCTAACCAAATATGGAGGAAGAGAATGAATTTAAAGACAAAACCATTTTATTTAGACGATGAGGCAGTAGCTTGGGTGCAAGACACCCTTGCTTCGCTATCAACAGATGAAAAAATTGGGCAACTTTTTCTGCCAATCGGTCTTTCCACTGAATCGGACTATCTGGACCACCTCCTATCATTTCATATCGGAGGACTATTTTTCCGTTCGGGAAAGGCGAAAGAAGTCCAAGCAACCTATGAATATGCTCAAAAGCATAGCAAGATTCCCTTATTAACAGCAGCCAATCTTGAGGATGGGGGAAACGGTGCAGCTGAAGAAGCAACAGCATATGGTAGCCAGATGGCAGTGGCCTCGACTGCTGATACAAAAGATGCCTACACTCTGGGGAAAATTGCTTCAACTGATGGAAAAGCAGTTGGAGTTAACTGGGGATTCTCGCCTGTAGTAGATTTAGATTTGAACTTTAGAAATCCTATTACGAACATACGAACCTACGGAAGTAGTGTTCAACAAGTCATTGACAATGCCAAAGAATATGTTCAAGCATTTCATGACAACAACATGATGACTTCAATCAAACATTTTCCTGGAGATGGAGTGGATGAGCGCGATCAACACTTATTAACCTCAATTAACTCTTTGCCAATGGATGCTTGGCGAAAAAACTTTGGAAAAATTTATAAGGAACTCATTGAAATTGGATCTAAAAGTGTGATGGTTGGGCATATTGCATTACCAGCTTACTCAGGGGATGATACGCCTGCTACATTGAGTCCCAAAATCTTGCAGAACCTGCTACGTGAAGAATTGGGATTTAATGGCTTGACGATTACGGATGCTAGTCCAATGGTCGGTTTCTGCTCTGCAATGGAACGCAGGAAAGCAGTACCTTATACCATTCAAGCAGGTTGCGATATGTTGTTGTTTAATCGTGTTTTAGAAGAAGATATTCAATTCATGAAGGATGGTTTGAAAGATGGAATCTTAACGAAGGAACGTTTAGATGAGGCCGTGACACGCATTTTAGCAGCTAAAGCTTCACTCGGCTTACATAAGAGTGTCATTTTTGGCGATGCAAGATTTGATGATTATAGTCAAGAACAAGAAGACCTTGCGGATCGGTCAATTACTTTAGTGAAGGTTGAGGAGGGACTTTTACCGATTTCTCCTCAGAATCATAAGCGAGTTTTGGTTCAGATTTTAGGAAACTTTGATTCTAATAATCGTGTATCAGTCAAGATTAAATGCGAGCTAGAGAAACGGGATTTTGAGGTCAGTCTATATGAACCCGAGTTGAATTTCTTGGATTTAGGAACAGTACAGAATTTTACTGCTAAGTATGATTTAGTTCTATATGTAGCAAATATTGAGAATGCTAGCAATCAGACAGTTTCAAGGATTCATTGGCATACCCTGTTTGGATTAGGAAACAATTTGCCTTGGTTTGCTAAGGAAATACCAACAATTTTACTCAGTATTGGCAATCCTTATCATATCTTTGATTTGCCTATGGTAGGGACAGTCGTTAATGCTTATTGTAATTATGACCATTTTATTAAAGCCAGCATTGAGAAATTAGTTGGTGAGAGTGAATTTAAAGGGGTTAGTCCAGTTAATCCATTTTGCGAAAATAAGATCTTGAAGGAGCTAAAATATGGAGATTCATAATTTAAAAGTAAATGGAATCAAAGAGCCTCTAGGCTATCAGTTTGACTACCTTAGCTTTTCTTGGGAATTGTCTGCAATAGAAACTGAGGAGGAGCTGATTTTTACAGTAGAAGTATCAAAGGATTTGGATTTTAAAACAGTGCTTTGGACAGAAAGCACATCCAATAGTTTTAATGTATTGTCAACATCAGGGGATTTTTTAGAAGCTCAAACTAGGTATTACTGGAGAATTTCTACACAAAATGCGAAAGCCACTAGTTGGTTTGAAACAGCTAAAATGGACCAAGATTGGTCAGCGGACTGGATTAGTTATGAGGAAGATAGTGTTGAGTGTGTCACTTTTTCTAAAAATATATATCTTCAAAAAAGCGTTCGTTCCGCCCGCCTTTATGCTCTAGGCTTGGGACTTTACGAAGTGGAAATCAACGGAGAGAAAGTCGGAAGAGAGTACCTTACACCTGGCTATCACAGTTATGACCTTTTTCAACAATACCAAACTTATGATGTGACAGAATTGTTAACTGACACGACAACATTAAATATTATTGTAGGGAATGGCTGGTATCGCGGTCGCTTCGTGTTTGAAGGTGGTTTTAAGAACATATATGGAGACAAACAAAAGTTAATTGCTGAATTGCATGTGACTTTTCAAGATGGAACAGAAGTAGTCTTAGGAACAGATGCTAGCTGGAAAACGAGCACGACTCATATTCAAGATAATTCCATTTACGATGGAGAAATCATTGATTTTAGGGTTGAGCCTATCCAATTGACAACTCATGTTGATTTCACTACCAAGAGTTTGTTAACAGCTCGTGTCGATTTGCCAGTAGAAGTTGTGGCAACTTTTCATCCTCATGTTTTTCGAGATGCAAAAGGTCAATTGATTTTGGATTATGGTCAAGAAATAACTGGTTGGATTAGTGGAATATTACCTGCTGGAAAAAATGCGACCTTTCAATTTGGGGAACTCTTACAAGGACATGTTTTTTACACTGAAAATTTACGGACAGCACAACAAACATTTGTGTTATTGAACAATCAACAAGAAAGATATGTCCGTCCTCATTTTACATTTTTTGGTTTTCGCTATGTAAAAGTAGAAGGATTAACGGAAGAAGAGGCTAGGAAGTTCACAGCACAGGCACTTCAAAGCAAAATGGATGAAACCTTTCGCTTTGTATCTTCTCATGAAAAATTGAATAGACTAGTCAGCAATATTCGCTGGAGTCAGAAAGATAATTTCCTTAGTATCCCAACAGATTGTCCTCAGCGAGATGAGAGAATGGGGTGGACTGGAGATATTACGGTTTTCGCAAATACTGCCTCATACAATATGGAAACCAGAGCATTTCTTGGACATTTCTTAAAAAATCTTCGCCTAGAACAAGTTCAATTAGAAGGCGCAGTACCATTTTTTGCGCCTTATCCCAAAATCAGTCCACAAGAGGGGCTTAACCCATTTTTGACTTCTTCAGGTGTAGCTGTTTGGGGTGATGCAGCGACGTTTTTACCTTTTACCCTTTATCGACATTTTCGTGATCTAGGTCTTCTAGCGACTCATATTGAGGGCATGATAGATTGGGTGAATTATATTTATCAGCAAGATGAAGCACGTGGAGGAAAGCGACTCTGGGACTTTGGCATGCAGCTTGGAGATTGGTTAGCACTGGATACGGGTATTCCTGGTCAAGTTTTAGGAGCAACGGACTCTGTTCTAATTGCATCGGTATATTACTATATATCTGTAAATCGTACCAAACAGGCACTGATAGTATTGAAAGATTGTCGAGTTGATTTTTACCAGAAATTAGAAAATGAAATTCGTCAAGCAATAATTGGTACTTATTTTACAGGTGATGATTTAAATTTGGCACCCTCTACATTACAATCAGAAGTGGAGCAATTTCGTCAAGAAATGATGCGGACTTTTGCTGGGCATAATTTAACAACAAGAATAGATACTCAGACTGGACTGGCTATTTTACTGCGTTATGGACTATATCCAAGTGAAAAAGCACGTCAGAATTTGGTGAATAAATTAAAAAATAAAATGGAGGAAAATGGTGGGGCACTGACGACAGGATTCGCTGGGACACCAGAATTGCCGCATGCTTTATTAGATAATGGTTTAGAAAATGAGGCTTTTGACCTACTATTTAAAGAAACTGCACCGAGTTGGCTTTTCGAAGTGATCATGGGTGCAACTACAACTTGGGAACGCTGGGACTCACTCCTGCCAGATGGTAAAATTAGCGGTGTAGAGATGAACTCAATGAATCACTATGCGTACGGAGCGGTTGAAGATTTCATTGTTGAAAAACTACTGGGTATTAATCTTCCAGAAATATCAGATGAAACATCAACGTATCATATCAAGCCACATTATACGAAGTATCTGGACTGGGTGGAAGGATCACTTAGAACACCAAATGGAAACTTAACAGTCAGATGGGAAATAGATAAGGATAAGGTTCGAACAAAGATTGATATCCCAGTTCGGACTGAGGTGGCATTTACGTTTTCGAATGGTAAAACGTTACCATTATCAACCGGACAAAATATAATTGAGGATAGGATAAATTGATGAAAGGTGCTTTGTTTGATTTAGACGGTGTGATTGCCGATACAGCTGCATATCATTTTGACGCTTGGAAAAAGCTTGTAAAGAAACATTTTAAGGCTGATCTTCCTGTTGAATTAGAAGAAGAGATGAAAGGATTAAGTCGAAAAGATTCTCTTCAAGTAATTCTAGATTATTTAGATATTGAAGTCTCAGAGGAACAATTCACATATTTGGCTGATGAAAAAAATAGAATATATATGGATATGCTGAAACATCTGACAAAGTCTGATATATTACCTGGGATAACCCAACTCATTATAGAGTTCAAAAAACATAAAATTAAACTGGCATTAGCGTCTGCCAGCCAGAATGGCCCGATAATTTTAGAAAAATTAGGTCTATCAACAGTCTTTGATGTAATTGTAGATCCATCAAAGATTGCTAAGGGAAAACCAGCACCTGATATTTACTTAGCAGCATCGGAAGCACTACATTTAGCCCCGTCTGACTGCATTGGCATTGAAGACTCTGTGGCTGGTATTACGGCTATCAATGATGCAGGTAGTATCTCCATTGCAGTAGGAGGAATAGAACTCAACCATGCCCATAAAAGATTTAATAGTACAACCGACTTAAATTTCTCAAAAATTGAAAAAATTTGGGCTTCTAACCACAGAAAGTGTTGATTGAAGCTATGGGTAAAGTTGACACAGAATAATGTGGAAACTATTCAATTTGATTGTAGCCAATTCAATTTCTTTCAGTGAAAATAGTATGCATTTTGTAAAATCGATGTTGTGGCAGTTATATTAAATTTAACAATAGATTGTGTAAATATAAATATATCGGGTTCGATTAAGACAAGACTTGAACTCTTTTACCTACTTAATTTCTCTCAACCTTTGGTCCATGGCCGAAGGTTTCTTTGTATTTTTCGTAGAAATAGGTTTTATTGCTGAAACCAACACTCAGGGCAATCTCTTGGATGGGTAGCTGGGTTGTTTGTAATAATAATTGCGCTTTCATTAGCTTTCGTTGATTAACTAACTGAGTGAAGGTTTGCCCAGACTCTGCTTTGATAAGGTTGCTCAAGTAATTTTTATTAAAATTCAAGCGTTGAGCGAGTTCAGTTAGACCAATCGAGGCATATTCACGATCTATAATTTTTAATACCTGGGCGTAAGTTGATTCTTCCAAATGCAAATCCACTGTCTTTTCAACAGTTGGCAATAGTCGTGCTAACTGATAGAAAAAGAGTGGTAGATAGTGTTTCAACATCTGTTGTGAAAATTCCTGCGGTAGGAAATACTCGGTCATCATTTCCTTTAGTATTTGACGGACAGGGCTATGTTCTCCAGTCGGAAGAAGTAGAAAGTTATCTCGTTTGAAGTGGTTAGAGGCATCTGAGAGTAAAAATTGATAAAGGAGGCTGTTTTCTCCTTGAAGTTGCTTGAGCCAGTTGATGGAAACGTCCTTATTTTGAAACAGGATATTGATTAAGATGTCTCCATCACCCAGAGCTTCAATCGAATGACGACTTTCCACATCCATCAAGAGAATATCTCCCTCTTTTAACTCAAATAGTTGCCCGTTTATTTTTTGGCGACAGTTTCCTTTGTAAACATAGTTGATTTCTAAGAATTGATGGGTATGCTCGGGATAGGCAGCGTAGCGACTATGCTTACTAATGAAAATATCCTTATTCTGAAAGAAAAATTGTTGGGAAAGTTTCGGCGTTTGTAGTGCAGATTGTAAATCTACATAATCTGATACAAAGCCCTGTTTTTCCTGAAGAACTTCATGATCGGTTTTGGAAAATAGTAGTTGGTCTAGTTGGTTCATTTTCTAATCCTTTGAACTGTATATTTGATACGTTTTCAATGTTATACCGATATTGTACCATAAAACAAAATGAGGTTAAATAGAAGTATCAAAAAACGAAGGAGAATTCTCATGACTTACCATGTTGCAATTGATATTGGGGCATCCAGTGGGCGTGTCATGTTAGCCAAAAAAGAAGAAGTGTTACGATTAGACGAAATCCACCGCTTCAAAAATGGTTTTGCCAAAGTAGATGGACATGACAGATGGGATATTGATCAGCTAGTTAAGAATGTCTTGGTTGGTCTTGAAAAAGTAAAACAGCGAGGGGTTGCGACCTGTACAATTGGTATTGATACCTGGGCTGTGGACTATGTTCTTCTTGATGACAAAGGAGAACTTTTAGGACAGCCAGTTGCCTACCGTGATGCTAGAACTCAAGGGGCGATGGAACAAGTCTTCCAACAGATTCCTAAGGAAAACATTTACAAGAAAACAGGCATCCAATTTCTCAACTTTAATACCCTCTACCAGTTATTTGTAGAAGATGAAAGTTTATTGGAAAAAACAGAGAAAATTCTCATGATTCCCGACTATATCGCCTACAAACTGACAGGCAGAATGGCAGGGGAGGTCACCAACTGGTCAACGACCCAATTTTTAAATCTAGAAAGTCGAACTTATGACAGGGATTTATTGGAAATGTTACACATCGATACCAGCAAGCTTCCTGATTTGATTGAGGCTGGTGAGATTATTGGAGCCCTCCAAGTAACTGGTTATGACGTGCCAGAAGCACAAGTCATCGCTGTCGGCACGCATGATACAGCCTCAGCTGTTGTAGGTGTCCCCGCTACCAGCAAGAACTGGGCTTATATCAGTTCAGGCACCTGGTCATTAATCGGTGTTGAATCCCAAGAGCCTATCGCGAATCAGGCCAGTTATAGAGCCAACTACACAAACGAATGGGGAGCTTACCAAACCTACCGTTTCCTAAAGAACATCACAGGAATGTGGTGTGTTCAGGAAATTGCCCGTCTTATTAACTATCAGTATTCTTTTAAGGAAATGGCAGAGCAGGCAGCACACGTTGAGCCATTCTTGCAAGAGATTGATCTAAATGACGATCGATTCACCAATCCAGAAAATATGATTGAAGAAATCCAAGAGTCTTGTCGCGAAACAGGACAAGTTGTACCTGAATCTATCGGAGAACTGGTCATGGCAGTTTATTCCAATCTTGCAAAAGCCTATGGACGAGAATTGAAGCAGCTGGAAACCTTGACAGGTCAGACCATTGACTGCCTTCATATCGTAGGCGGTGGCTCCAATGTCACCCTTCTCAATCAACTAACTGCGAATGTTATCGGAAAAAAAGTGATTGCAGGACCGGGAGAGGCAACCGCTATTGGTAATATTCTTGTCCAGATGATTGCGACAGGGGAATTTGAAAATCTCAGTCAAGCTAGGACCTGGTTAGAAAGTACATCCTGTTTAGAATCTTGTATTCCACAAAAATAAAGGAGAAAAATAAATGAAAGCAGAACACATTACACAAGCCTATCAAGTCGCTAAAGAACGCTATGCAGCTATCGGAGTTGATACTGATGCTGCCTTGAAAAAATTACAAGATATTAAAATTTCCATGCATTGCTGGCAGGGAGATGATGTCAAAGGCTTCTTGACACCAGAAGGAGACTTGACTGGAGGTATTATGTCAACAGGAAATTACCCTGGTGCAGCAAAGACCCCAGACCAGTTGCGTCAAGATTTGGAAAAAGCCTATAGTCTCATTCCTGGTCAGCATAAGCTCAATCTTCATGCCATTTATCTAGATACAGATGAAAAAGTTGATTTGAATGAAATTGAACCAAAACATTTCGAAAAATGGGTAGCTTGGGCTAAGGAACAAGGCTTAGGACTTGATTTTAACCCAACTTTCTTCTCGCATCCGATGATGAAAGACGGTTTTACTTTGTCCCATCCAGATAAGGAAGTTCGTGATTATTGGATTGAACATGGTAAACGCAGTCGCAAGATTGCTGAGTACATGGGGAAAGAACTAGGTCAAGTTTGTTACAACAACTTCTGGGTGCCAGATGGTTTCAAAGATAATCCAGTTGATCGACTCAGCCCTCGCAAACGCTTGATGGAATCATTGGATAACATTTTCGCTGACCATGTGGATGAAACCTACACCCAAGATGCAGTGGAGAGTAAATTATTTGGACTTGGAGCAGAAGCCTATACCGTTGGCTCACACGAGTTTTATATGGGATATGGCTTGACGCGTGGTAAGATGATTTTGTTAGATGCAGGACACTTTCACCCAACTGAAGTCATCTCAAACAAACTGTCTTCATTAGCACTATTCGGAAAAGGAATCATGCTCCATGTTTCTCGTCCTGTCCGTTGGGATTCTGACCATGTGGTCATTATGGATGATGAATTACAAGATATTGCCAAAGAGTTGGTCCGCAATGACTTGTTGGATAAGGCAGTGATTGGTCTTGATTTCTTCGATGCGACCATTAACCGAATCGCTGCCTGGGTCATCGGCACTCGCAATACTCAGAAGGCACTCTTGAAAGCCCTTCTTGAGCCAACTAAAGATTTGAAAGATATGGAAAATGCCTTTGATTTCACTTCTCGCTTAGCCTACACAGAGGAGCTGAAAGACTTTCCATATGCAGATGTCTGGAATTATTTCTGCCTGCAAAATGATGTTCCAGTTGGTCTAGATTGGTTGACAGATGTCCGTCAATACGAAGAAGTATTAAGCAAACGTAACTAGAAAGAGGAAATGATGACTAAATTTATCGATTCACCATATGTTGAAACCATGCGAGAAGTAACCTACCAATCCTATCTGCGTTATTGGGATGAACGCAACGGAGGGAATGTCTCTTGCCGCTTAACTGCTGATGAAGTAAGCCCTTATGAAGATGTGCATGAGGTCAAATCCACACATGAACTTGGCTTTGATGCTTCCGCTTTAGCAGGCCAATATTATCTCGTAACTGGTACTGGTCGCTATTTCCGCAATGTGACCAAACAACCTCTGCTTGATTTAGGATTAGTAAAAATTTCTGAAGATGGTCAAGGTTACGATATTGTTTGGGGATTTGAAGACGGAGGACGACCAACCTCAGAATTTCCAAGTCATTTGATGAGTCACATCGAACGCCTAAAAGTCAATCCAGAGCAACGTGTTGTTTTCCATTGTCACCCGACCAACTTGATTGCATTGACCTTTACGCAAGATTTGGATGAACGTCACCTATCTCGTCTTTTATGGAAAATGCAGGCTGAATCACTTGTTGTTTTCCCTGAAGGGATTGGGGTTATTCCTTATATGACTCCAGGAACAACAGAGATTGGAAAAGCGACAGCAGAAAAGATGTCAGATTTCTCAGCAGTCATCTGGCCACATCATGGACTCTTTGCTTCAGGTATCTCACTTGATGAAACCTATGGCTTGGTAGAAGTCATTGAAAAAGCAGCCATGATTTACAGCCAAGTAGGAGCCCAAGGTGGTCATATCAAGCAAGAAATCACAGACCAAGAGTTGAAAGAATTAGCAGATCAATTTGGAGTGACGCCTAAAGAAGGTTTTTTGTAAGATTCGCTCAAGAGGAGTTTGAACTCCTCTTTTTTAATAATCTGTTGGTCCAAGTTGGACCATTTTCCGTTTTTTTCTAGTTTGTACACTATACTTTTTCTTAGGAGAAAGCTTAATGTATCGGCGAATAAGAGATATACGAGAGGATCATGACTTAACTCAGCAGAATGTATCCGACCATCTTAGCATTACACGTTCAGCATATGCAAAGATTGAGCGAGGTGAACGTACTTTATCTGCCGAGGTTTTAATACAACTCTCGAATCTTTACAACGTCAGTACAGATTATTTGTTGGGGCAAACTGACTTTCCTCACCGAATAAAGAAAAATTTAAAATAGTCCCTCCTGATTTGTTCATTGACAATTGAATAATTCTAGGTGGGACTTTATTTATTTGTTGAGCAATAGAATGTAATGCGCCAAGAAATGAGCGAAAATCATTTATTCAAAAATAGGATGGTAACCTATCTGCCATGAAACAAATAATGATAATGATACTTCTGACCGTTCAGGCTGCCATCGTAAAAGGACAGCGGGTGAAATTCCCATGATTGATATAACCAGTCATACCCACAGAGAACAACTAAGAGTAACATGTTATCAGGAGGGTAAGATTTGGAACAATCAGTAGTAAAATATAGTATGCAACTTTCAATGCTTAACTTTTTATATTCCAGAAATATGGTGACTAAAAAGGAATATGAAAAAATTAAAAATAGACTGCGTATTAAGTACACAAATTAGCTGACCTTTTGATTTGAACGCGGTAATATAGAATCAAAAGGAGGAATTTCAGTATGAAAAAAAATAATGTTGAAATAATAAAAGCTGATTCTTTAGTTCGTCGAAGAGGCGACAATTTCGAAAGAGACTCAAAAAGGGTTGCTGCTTATTGCCGAGTTAGTTCTGATAGCGAAGATCAGAAGAACAGCTATGAATCTCAGGTTAGACATTATAAAGATTATATCTCTCAGCGGTCGGATTGGGAACTGGCAGGTATCTATGCAGATGAGGGGATTTCAGGAACACAAGTTGGAAAGAGACAAGATTTTCAACGATTAATAAACGATTGTGTAAATGGAGAAATAGATTACATTGTCACAAAGGCAATTGCTAGATTCGCAAGGAATACTCTAGATACTTTGAAGTATGTCAGAATGTTAAAAGATATGCAAATTGGAGTATATTTTGAGGAAGAAAATATAGATACCCTAACAATGGATGGAGAATTACTTCTGACTATTCTAAGCTCCGTTGCACAACAAGAAGTGGAAAATACTTCTGCCCATGTGAAAAAAGGACTAAAAATGAAGATGCAACGTGGTGAATTGGTTGGATTTCAGGGGTGCCTAGGGTATGATTATGATGTAGAAACCAAGCAGATTTCAATTAATAAAAAAGAAGCCAAAATTGTTCGTTACATTTTTGAAAGGTATCTAGAAGGTATTGGAGGAAAAGTAATTGCAAGGGAACTTGATGAACTTGGTTATAAATCGCCAAGAGGATTAGAACATTGGAATGATACAACAGTTCTAGGAATCATAAAGAATGAAAAATATAAAGGTGATATTCTAATGGGAAAAACTTTTACAGTTGACCCAATAAGCAAGAGAAGGTTGAGTAATTTTGGAGAAGAAGATAGGTACTATATCAAAGATAATCATGAACCTATAATATCTAAAGAAGATTTTGAAAAAGCTCAGGAGATAAGACTGCGTCGAGCAGGAAATAAGAAAACTGCTGCAAATGTAAATGGCAAGCGTGAACGCTATTCAAAAATGTATGCTTTTAGTAGCATGTTAGAATGTGGTTTTTGTGGTTCAATATTATCTAGAAGAAGTTGGCACTGCCGTTCAGATTATCGTAAGGTTGTGTGGCACTGTGTTACATCGATAAAGAAAGGAAAGAAATTTTGTAAGCATAGTAAAGGATTAGAAGAGCTCGCTATTGAGGGGGCTTTCATGGAAGCATACAGACAACTCTATCATTCAAATGAAAACTTAATGACAGACTTACTTGAAACTATTGAATCTGAATTGAATGACAATAGCCTTAACAAGGAACTAAAAAGGATTACAAACAAACTTCGAACATTACTAAAAAAAGAGGAAAATCTTGTAAATCTAAGGCTCGAAGGGAAAATTAGCGATACTATATACAATGAAAAGTACAATGAATTTTCCTCAGAAAAAGAGTTTCTATCGGAAGAGAAGGTAAATATTGAAACAACATTGAAGTCAGAAGTTGATGTAAAGAAAAGACTAACTGAGTTTAAGCACTTGCTATCTTCGCAGAAAATTCTTACGGAGTTTGATCGTACAGTTTTTGAAAGTATTGTTGAGAAAATTATTGTAGGTGGAGTTAATAGCGACGGAGAAATTGATCCTGCAATGTTAACCATAATATTCAAAACAGGTGAAACTCAAAACAAGAATGGTAAAAAATTTAAAAGTAAACGTAAAAATGCTAAACTAGAAACAGATAAATTGTGTCCTCAAAACAGTGACGAGGATAAAAAATTGTATTCCCAAGAGATAGACAACACATGTTGAGGCGGTATCGCTGCTTGTACGAGCTGATTCATCAGCCAAGTAGAAGCAGATGCTCCGCCCATGCGATAGCTGTTGTAGAGTGAGAAGTGTACGAGGATACGATACTCTAGCAGAGAATTGTTGAGGGGTGGCGCTGCTTGTGAAAGCCTAGAAACCTTTTAGCGAACGCCTTTACGAAGTCACTTTTCCTCTTAGTGTGATACTGGATAATCTGAGTAAGAAGTTACTACTTATTTCCATAGTCTCATATTGGGAATATGCTTGATATATATCAAGCAGCTAAATTCTTGTAGAATTTTCAAATTGGGAGAATGTATTTCTCTCTATACTTGGATTGTGTAATGTGATATAATTAAAATGGAGTTCTTTAATGAATTTGAAAAATCGGAGAAATAACAGATGAATATAAATAAATTCCGAGAAGGGATTTTCTCGTCGAACAAGAAGATTTGCTACCGTTGCAGAGTAGCTCCTCTGTCATCAAGACTTCTAAGTTTGACGAAATATTAAAAAATATCCATGTTTCTGAATTAATTGATTTAGAACGTCTGATTATGAAGAGGTTGAGAGTTCAAGTATTTAATTTCTGATTTTCTTAGTGAAAGAAGGTATCTGCGAATGACTATAAGAGAACGGGTAGATGAAATAAATTCTTTTTTTGCGAATCAACGAAAACGTTTCAGTTTAGTTGTGTCCGAAATAGATACATTAAAAAAGACACATAGTTTAAGAGAAGAACAAATTCGTAAGAAGTACTTAAACAGAAGAAATGATGTAAAGAGAGTCTACAATGAAGTACTGAAATTTTATAGAATTGCTAAAGATAATACACGTGTTGAACTTCTTAGAAGTGGTAAACAGCCGATCGCTCCTGATATTAACCTTCTATCAGAAATGCTATATAAAATAGATGAAAACAATTATAATGATTCTACCGCTTCAAAAATAGTTGAGCTTTCCAGTAATTACATTGTTTTTCTGGAAAATCAGATTAATGAAATTGACGGATTTGAAAAAGATGAACTGAGAAAATTAGAGACGGATTTGAAAAATAAACTATCGGTTCTTAAACTGAAGAAACAAACCATCTTAAAATCGTGCGAGGATTATCTTTCAGGCCATGAGGTTTGTAATCTAAGAAAACTCCTTGATATTCTTGATAAAGAATATGGGTTTGGTAATAACTATGCAGTTCGAAAAACAAATGGATTAAACAAAACTCTTTTATACGGGTATCAGCAAAGGAATTTGTCGATACCATTAAGCTTGCAACAGAAGGCTCAAAAAGAGTTAGGGAATAGCTATAAAAACAATTATATTGATTGTCCCTGTGGATTTAATTTCAGCAAGCAGACATATATAATTGCAGAATATGTTCCATGCATTGAATCGGAAATTCAAAATGGGATCAAGGGTTTAGTTATAAATGTTTTACTCAGCCTACCAATTGAAGATATTAGAGTTAGTATTCTTGATAGTATAAAGTACAGTGCAAATATGCTTGGAGATTTATCCTCACTCGCTGGTCTGCAAGGAGGAGTTATTGAATCTGTTCCAAAAAGCGAGGATGATTTAAAACATAAAATTAAAGCGCTTTCAGAATATTATCGTGCTGTTGAACAAAAAATCGGAAAAATTAATGTATTTGACCATAATAAGAGAGTGTCCTCAACAGAACGAATTCCCCTAAGGCTCTTGTTAATTAATCGGGAAGAAAAAAAATATAATTCTACTTCATCAGAGATATCATATTTATTATACAATGCACATAAGCTAGGGATTATTGTTGTAGAACTCGTGTGTAACAGAGACGGAGGTAGCAAGAATCATAATATAGAACAGAATATACTTACAAATACAAATGGCGAAGTAAGAATCGTTGCAGATAGTGACGGTAGACTATACAGGTTCCAAGATAAAGTATTTTATCCATTTAGATGGCACCAGGCTCCTAATAAGCTTTCAGATGAATTTATAAGTTCACTTGAGGGGCAGATAAAGAGACAGAAACGTGATTCTGATTTATTCTCATACTATTCGTTAAAAGTTCCAGAGAGATCAAGTGGAAAAAGACGCCCTATAATTATTCCATTTGCAAGAGACGATAATGATGCTATAGTGAGTTGTACATTTGAAAATGAGAATTTTGCTGCTTACATCATGGGAGCCTCTCGTTCTGGGAAGTCTACACTTTTACATGTGATGATATGTTCACTAATTATGAACTACCATCCTGATGAAGTTGAACTTTGGCTTGTTGACTTCAAAAAGACTGAATTCAGGCGTTATGGGGACTCTTGTCCCCCACATTTGAAGTATTTGTTGCTAGAAGAATCTGAAGATTTAATCTTTGATTTAATTGATGAACTTACGGAGACCCTGAATGAACGTATGAGGGTATTTTCTGATAATGGATGGTCAAAGCTGTCTGAAGTGCCCTCGCAAATATATATGCCAGCTATCTTTCTTATCATAGACGAATTTGCCCAAGTATCGCAGAAACTGCGTGACTCACAATTTTCGGGTGAGACTAACTATGCTCGAAAACTTGAAAATATTTTAGCAAAAGGAGCCGCTTTTGGTGTGAAGTTTATTTTTGCTAGTCAATCATATAATACAGGCATCGAGGGTCTTTCTCAAACAGCGAGAAAACAGATACAGATGAGATTTGCTCTTAAAAATACGTCTGATGAAGTGAAAGATACTCTTAATTTAAACTCATATCAGATTGATGAGAGATTAATGCAGTTGATTTCATCCCTTCGAGTACATGAAACGTTATTCAAGAGAGTAGATGATAATACTGGTGCAACTATAGTAGATAGATATTTCAATCTTAAAGTTGAAATGCCAGAATTAAAAACTGCGATTGAGTTTTTAAATTCTAAATTACATCCTACGCATTCTTCATTAGAAAGATTTTCCTACATCAACAAAAATCCACTTTTACTAATAAATGACCAACCATTAACTTTCAAAAGTTTAGTTCCTAAATATATTGCTTTCGAGAAAAATGTATCGAAAAGTAGATATTATAGAGATGTTGATTCAGATGATGTTTTTATTCATCTTGGAGTACCGTGTAGTTTTAAACTGGTGAAACCGATCCTTTTAAAAAGATTGGTTTCACAAAACTTATTGCTTGTCGGAGGAGAAATAGACACACAAGCATGCGTATTACTTTCTATTATTAATAGTTGGAGAAACAAAGATACTAAGTTATCCAACTTTGAAATATGGGCTAGTGAGCAATACCCTACATTTAAACGATATAAAGACAGATGGCACCAAGCTAAATGTGAATGCGATATCCGTAAAATAACTGAAAGAACAGAAGAACTTATTGATAATATTTCTAACAATATTATAACCGATAGACTTATTGTTTGCATGGGGCTTGATTTGTTGTTTGATGATTTTGATGATTATATAAGCTTATTGAATCTAAGAAAAACAAGTAAGAAAAGTATTTCAAGTAAGAAAAATAGTATTGATTTATGGTCACTAATGAATTCTCCCGACGTTACTCAAGAACAGATAAGGACTTATAATAATACTACTGATTCAAACAATATGGACCATGATGTTATAGGTGATTTTCGAAAGAACATGAATTTGTTATTGTCAATGGCATCAAAAAAAGGAATCCATTTTGTATTCCTGTTTACACACTATCAAAATTATTGTGCTTCTAAAATAAAGGCATCTGATTGTCAACACAAGGTTCTATTTCCAATGTCTAAAACTGAATCGAAAGATATTGCAAATATTGATACCAGTGATTTAGGAGATGGAATGTTTGTGTATAGCGATGGATACAAAAATTTTTATATGCGCCCTCATATTTATAGAGGGGTTCCATGTAATGGTTGGATTATTGATAATGGTACTATTATCAAGTTGTAATGTAAGTGCTTCAGAATACGGAGGAATCTAATGACAAGATATGATGTAAGTCTTAGCGGTGCGAATGCTCTGATGCAATTATCAAGAAAGTTGCTATCAACATATGAAGATCTGGTTGGTGCTGGTGTTGTGCTAGAAGAGAGGATTAGTTTTCTTGAAGAAAGGGATGTGGAGCTTTATACAAAAATTATAGAGGCATCACAACATGTGACGTCTCTAGTAAAAAATGATAGAGAAAATATTTTTCAACTATCAAATAAGTTAATGCTTTTATCAAATAAATTACAAGAAATTCTTGATATTTCTTCGATACCAGTAACAACTAATTCTGGGGTACAAAATGTAAGAAATAAAACAATGTTCATAGAGAGCATAGAAGAAAAGAACACTCTTGATAATTTTTATAATAGTTTATATGAGACCAAAACAATTAATCTTATAGATCCTCCAGGCGGTCATCATCTGTCTTTGGTACATTCAAGGGATATCATTGGCTTATTTCATAATGATAGTATTAAAATAGATGATTTTTGGAAACACCATGGTGAGAGCAAAGCTAGGTTTGTAGAACTTGCTTCAAAAATCGGAACTGTTAGGACTATGATTGAAGAAGGAATGAATTTGGAACAAATAAAACAAGATTCCAATTTATGTACTGACCCCAAAAAGTTAGACCATTAATTTAAGTAAAGGATTTAGTTCTGTATTGCACAGGGCTAAGTCCTTTTAGTTTTACCTTAATTCGTTTGTTGTTGTAATAATCAATATAGTCTACAATAGCTTGTTCCAATTGCTCAAGTGAGTGGAACGTCTTCTCATAACCATAAAACATCTCAGATTTTAGGATACCAAAGAAAGATTCCATCATACCGTTATCTGGACTGTTTCCTTTACGTGACATGGACGGTTGGATTCCTTTATCCTCTAAAAAACGATGATAATACTGATGTTGATACTGCCATCCTTGATCACTATGGAGGATGGTATTTGTGTAATATTCCTCTGTGAAGGCTTGTTCCAACATTAATTTTACTTGTTCTAAGTTCGGTGAAGTTGAAAGATTATAGGCGATAATTTCGCTGTTAAAGCCATCTAAAACTGGTGATAAGTAGAGCTTTTGACTGCTTGCTGGAATGGCAAACTCTGTCACATCTGTATAGCACTTTTCCATTGGTTTGGCTGCTTCAAATTGGCGTTGAATAAGGTTAT
>NZ_CALHWC010000215.1 GCF_938036805.1 uncultured Streptococcus sp. | reverse complement strand
ATAAAAAAAGCATCCGCCAGCTCTGGGATACAGTTGAAAAATGAGAAAAGAAGCTTGTTGTAAGACTTTTTAATGTGAAGGAATTATTTCAAGTTAATTGTAATCATATTGTTAGTGATAAAAGTAAGAAAGAAATTAGTTTTCAGGGTGTACATGACGGATTGCAGAGTTTATCTAAAATAGAAAGTTTCTCTTATACTGATTGGCAAACGACGGATTCTAAGTATTTTTCAAATTTAGTAGGCTCTAATACAACATTTTGATATAAGGGGTGAGATGATGAGATATAGATATTGGATTGGGTTGATTGTAACAATTTCTTTCATAGTTCTTGGAGTCGTTCATTTTTATCATCAGCGCTCTTCAGAAAAAGAATCTGAACCCAAAATTATTAAATCAGCAAATGAATTAGATATAAATAAAATTAAAGTGCTAGGGGATGAAAAGAAATACATTCTTTCTGGTGCTGATACAGTTTTAGTTGGAGGACGGTATCTTTTTGGCAGAAGCTACAAGGAAAGAGAATTGAAAGATTCTAAGAACACAAATACAGAATTTATTAGTTTTTCTTACTATGATTTAGATACTCAGAAAGCCTCTACGGTCAATGTGTTAGAAAAAGTTCGTAAAAAGAATAAAAAAAATGAAGTTATACGTATTGGGCTTCCTACATTTGGAGGACCAGCCTATAAGGACACTATTTATATTGAGGTGTTAGAAGCTGGAAAACCCATCTCTGAAGTGGAAAAGCTTTACTATAATCTAGGAAAGGAAGACTATTATAGTCCGACTGATTCAGATAAAATTCCTAGTACAGAGGACCTAGATAATGTTACACTTTCTTTAACAAATCTAATTGATTGTATCTCTAATCGAGGATATTACTATTCAGCTAATTATCGAAGTATTACTAACGCTAGTAATGGGAAACCTGATTCTAACATCAACTTGTTCAGTATATTCCCTAACATAGAAAAGGGGATAATTAAAGGAGATGAAAAGTTATCCATGCGCTATGATCGAATGGGGAATGCCGAGGTCTTCGACACACTCCTTCATTGGTTTGCGCCTAAGGGAGAGGAAACTTTGTCTGGGGTTAAAATCAAAGCTGACTATTCTGTAGATGGTCAAGAACATGAGATACACTCTTATAAAGATTTTAAACAATACTATAATGGAAAGGGTGGTGAGCTAAGTGAGTAAGTCAAGAAAAGAAATTCATATTGAGAAAACTGAAAGTATAGAAAAGAAACTTGTCGCAAGGCAAGTTTCTTTTCTTGTCTGAACTTTCTCTGAACTTGTCCTTGTATACTAAAGAAAAACAAAAGGAGTTCAGTATGGAACATATGGTAAAAATAGAAGAAGTCTGCAAAAAGCATGGCAGCAAGCAGATTTTAAAAGATATTTCTTTTACAGCTAGAAGCGGTCGGATTACAGCTTTTCTGGGCCCAAATGGTGCTGGTAAAAGCTCGACCTTGAGGATTCTCTTGGGGTTAGATCGGGCGACAGCAGGAACTGCGACTTTTGATGGGAGAACCTATCAGTCAATGACTTATCCGCTCAGAACGGTAGGTGCAGCCTTTGACGGCATTGGCGGTCTGCCAAATCGAAAGGTCTATGACCACTTGAGAATTATTGCGGCGAGTAATGCTATTCCCAAGTCTCGGATCGATGAGGTTTTGGAGATGACTGGAATCGCTCATAAGAGGAAGGACCTCTTGTCAAGCCTGTCTCTGGGGGAAGGTCAGCGGTTGGGTTTAGCAGCAGCTTTGCTGGGTGATCCTCAGTTTCTTATATTAGATGAGCCGACCAATGGACTGGATCCAAGTGGGATTAAGTGGTTTAGAAAGTTCATCCGTCAGCAGGCTGATTTAGGGAAAACGGTACTTCTATCTTCCCACATCCTGTCAGAGGTGCAAATGGTGACAGATGATGTGGTCTTGATTCATCATGGGCGCATTATTGAGCAGGGACGATTGGAAGAGGTGCTGCAAGATTCAGACAGTCTAGAAGATCTCTTCTTTGATTTGACAGAGGAGGTTTAAGATGAAAGAAACGATGTCCTTATTGCATTCGGAATGGTTGAAAATTTGCTCAACCAAGGCTTTCAGAGTGAGTATGGCCTTCATGCTGCTCTTGGTGCCTGCCGTATCCTGGCTGGAGGGCCGACAGTATTTATCTGTCGGCTTGGATGCCACACCTGAGACGGTTCCCGGTCTGGCAGAAGCCATTGACCCGCTGGAATATCTAGGCCTCAATGGGGCTTCTATGGCAGGCATGGTTTTAGTCATCTTAGCTGGAATTTTGGGGGCTATGGAATTTCAGTCCCATAGCTTGAGAACCAGTCTTTTATCCTGTAATAACCGCCTGAAGTTGCTTGTGGGGAAACTCATGACCTTTACTTGTTTTTCTCTTGCCACTAGCTTTTTATCGATTTACTTTAGTTATATGGTTATGCATCTGGCTTTAGGAAGGGAAGGGCTTGATCCGATTATGCTCAATCATGCAGCTTGGAGTCTGCTTTTGTGGAAAACCTTATCTCTAACCCTATTGGGAATCCTTTCATTTTTGTTAGGTTTATTGGCTCGGACCATGCTAGTTCCTCTGCTTTTTCTCGTACCCCAAATCTATAATTTAGGAAACTATCTGGCAGCTCACACGAGTTGGGGGGCTTATTTGCCACAGCCAGCAGGAGAATTGTTTGCGGCAACGCCAACTTCCCAATATACCAACAATCCCTTGCAAGGGCTGTTGATACTTGGTGCATGGTTACTAGTCATCGGCGGTATGACCTCTCTGCGCTTTTTGAAGACGGATTTAGGAGGGCGATACTGATGATAAAAGCTCTACTTAGAAGCGAATGGATTAAGTTCCGTTCTTACTATCTCGCTCTTGGTGCAGCCTTGGTGGCTCTGGTAATCGTTCCATTTTTTCTGATGAATCTTGACTACAGTCAAACAGCAGTTGGACAGACAAAGGCTCTGAGTGAGGCTTTGCATGCCCTCTATCTGGCACAGCCTGTCATCGTCATCTTTACTTCCCTCTATTTTGCCCAGGAGTTTGTCAAGTCTGGGATGCGAACGAATTTTCTAACCG
>NZ_CALHWC010000214.1 GCF_938036805.1 uncultured Streptococcus sp. | reverse complement strand
TAAAGTGTGATAAGTCCAGTTTTTATGCGGATAACTAGATTTTTATGCTATTTTTTCTTTGAAAAATAACTGATTTCATATTTTTCTCCTTCGGTCTACTGGTAAATTCTTTCTACGACGTAGAATCGTTACTTCGCTGA
This sequence comes from uncultured Streptococcus sp., assembly GCF_938036805.1. Taxonomy (GTDB): domain Bacteria; phylum Bacillota; class Bacilli; order Lactobacillales; family Streptococcaceae; genus Streptococcus. The sequence goes on along the minus strand of NZ_CALHWC010000214.1, from coordinate 11,409 downwards.
CAGGGATTTTTCCTGATGCATACGTAATATGACCGTACTTATCATCCATCAATGACGCACCATCTGCTATATTGTTTTCATTTAAAAATTCTTTATCAGAAACCAATATTTGCACATAAGAATCGGGTGCTGTAAAATCATCATCCCCATACTTGTGACCTGCGATTTCAAATTCATGATCTTTATACAAGACACTATCACAAACCAAATACCTTTGACTAACCTCACTATAAGGCACAAGCTTCCCGTATAGACCTTCTTCTTCACCATCTACATAGGAACTATAGGGGAAATAGCCTTCTTTCAACATTGCCGGATCTTCTGAAAGAAGGATATAGTCATTTATATAATTCACAAAATTAGAGTATACTTTATTTTGGTAAACTAAAAATTCTTTACGCATACTAACCCTCCACGTATTCCATTATACCATCTTTATTGACCCTACCAACCAAGACTTCCTCTCCTCCGACATTTAGATACAATTTAGAGCCTTCCTTGAGTCTACTTCGATCTGAATGACGATATTCAGGAATCAACAAATAGGTCTCAAACTCTTGTTTTAAAGGCTTTTCTATCTCACTTGGTCAATATTTGGCCAAAAATTTCGCTTACTTTTTTTCCAACTCACTCGGGCAATTCTACCTTCAAGCTCATATCCGTCGGTTGCAATACCTTCTGAACAGCGGCGAGAAAGGCTAGTCCGTTATCTGATGGAGAATACTGGAAAGTGATATGGATGACCTTTTTAGCAAAATTGTCTCCATATCGCTCCACATACTGTTTGCTTTCAAGGAAATAAATATAGTTGTTGAGTTTTTCCTGCAGAATTTCCAGATGGACTGCTTCTATCTCTTCCTCCCAGCCAACTGGATCAACAAGGAGTAACTCTAAATGATTATCAACTATACCAATAGCGTCAAGTTCGCTAGGTTCCAGTTCTGAAACAATGGCTTTGGTGACGATTTGGGTAAATTCTTCAGGAGAAAATATTTTTTGGTTATCAGATAAATCATTGAAAATTAAGTCAGGATTATTTTGTATAAAAATTTTATTCGACTCTTCTTGTGTATATTGTTTTTTAGATTTCCAAAAACCATAATCTGCATAATTCATCAACTCTTTACCAGTATGTTCTCCCGACATGTAACTATCTGCAGCTTCTTTGGGGATTTCTTGAACTACTTCTGGCATGGTAATATTAAAAGTTGGATAACGCAAGAAATACTTATCACCATCTCGACAGATTTCTAACATGTCTTTTTGGCTTACATAAATTGATTTCATTTTTATCTCCTTTGTCTTTTACCAAATATCTACTGATTAGTCATTCCCTATTTTGGGGCTGTTCTTATGATGTAATCCACTTTACTATAAAGGCCAGCGCCCTGTTTCAGCATAGGTCATGACTTCATATGCTCCCCTAGAAGATTCAAATGCTTTATCCATCAGTTCTTTAGTAATAGGATAGCGAACTTCTGGACCCATAGCCCCGCCAATTTCTTTAAAGAAGCTAATTTCGTAATAGCCGTCTGTCTCATATACAATAAATCCATTACCTCTATGTACAATCGTATCCGATTGATTATAATCATCTAACTCATCTGCCTTTGGCCAACGATGATGTTCACAATAAAACATTACTTCTAAAGAATCTTTTTCTGATTTTGAAACACATTCTGCTAATTCCTGACTAATGGGAAAGTTAAGCACTTCTTTCCCTCTACTCCACAGAATCTGATAATCATTATTGTTTTTTAATATCGTACAATTTTTGTATTGCTGAATTTCTGTTGCCATACAAACACCTATTCAAATACCTTTATTATTAGTTAAATTAAAATACTCTAAACTTCTGCCCTTTCCGCAATCAAATCATAAGGAAAATACTGAATACCTTCCAACTCCTTGTAATTCAAACCTCTAATTTTGCAGATAGCACCAGATTCAAAAGACCAATAACCTACATGATTTTTAACATTCTGCTTATGCAGATCATACCATCCTGCATCTCTGCTACCTTGATACCATTTCTTAGTCAAATATTCTTTCAACAGTTTAAGTGCCTGTTCAGAATTCTCTTCTTCAATAATTTTCCGAGTAAAGCCATAGGGTCTTGGGAAATTATAGTTTATCCGAATCTTCCAATCTGGATGACGAGACTGAATTAAGTAATCAATCAAATAATCCTCTGGATCATCTTTTTTTACCAAATCTACCAGCTGTTCAAAAATCTCCTCATCAATCTCTAACAGAATACCAATAGAAAGCGCCCATACCATTTGTTCATATCCCCATCCCTTATGCCATACTGGAACTAAACAAGCCACAAATGAGATGTATTCCTCTTTAAAAACTAACAAAGAAGCCCCACTAGAATAAGTTGCAAATAAAATATCTCTCTGATAAGACAATATAGTCGCTAAAGTTGAATTATATACTTCTATTGTTGGCTTCTTATAGTTTTCAATTCCATTATCTAAATCAATTTGAAGTTTTATTAATTTCTCTTGAAAATACTGCAATGCCTCTTTATTTGACATGAGGCCATCTTTATAATTCTTTTCTGTACTTAAAGTATCGCGTATATTCATTTTATATCTCCTTTATTACGGCCAAACAGCGCCAGGTTTAACTCTAATAATCCTACCAGTAGAATCCATAATTTCTTTGGTATAATAAGTTGAAACATTCCCACTTGTATCTACTTTACTGATGACAAACTCTACATCACCATTATCCAAAGCCTCTTTTAACTTGAATTTCTCAGTTCCATCTAGCGTATCAATCCTATCTCAAACCCACTGTTCAGACATCTGAGGACCTGACTTCGTATGCTGGTTGATATCTGAACTTCCCCACTTGGTTTCATTAATAACATATGAAGGTGGTGGAGTTTGGTTTTTATAAATTCCATCAATCCCCTTGACAATTGGATCATCGATTCCACTTGGTGCCGGCCTACCGATACTCTCAAGCGTGTATGTATTCCTGTTAGCATCTGGCGTACCACCATTTGGAAATTTTAGTTAGCCTGCTTTATCCATATTTCTAACTAACTCAGGACTATATTCATACTGATAGATACCTGATTTATAAGTATTATTACTCTCACCTTTGACTGTCGCAATCTCTGAACCTGATTTCAGATTTCCACTCTTATCATACAAGAGGGTAGAATCTTCTACAATACTTGTTGTGAAGTTTCCTTGGCTAATCCCATCTTTAGATACACGTCCTACAGATTACTATAGGCTATTATAGCATAAGAAAGTAAGGTTAGGACAGAAACTATAACCATTTGGAGAATAGCTAGTAGAGAGAGGAGGTGTAAAAATGAGTCTGGGACAAAAGTCTAACCTTAAATATAAAAAGCGAACAAAACGAGTTATCTGACACTCAGAATTCTGTCTTGTTCGCTTTTTTGTCTAATCTATCGATTTTAAAAATTTATAATAAGGAATTCCTAAAATCAAAATCTTTTTGTTCCAGACTCTTGTAAAACTATTAGCACACACTAGTCTTTCGCTCCTTCAGCAACCAAATCATAGGGGAAATACGGGACACCTTCCAATTCCCTGTAATCCAAGCCCTTGATTTTGCAAAGAGCACCAGATTCAAAGGACCAGTAACCATAATAATTATCAATATTCTCTTTATGCAGGTCATACCAACCTGTATCCCTATGTCCTGGATACCATTTCTTAGTTACATATTCTTTGAGTAGTTTGAGTGCCTGTTCAGCATTCTCTTCTTCAATAATTTTCCGAGTAAAGCCATAAGGTCTTGGAAAATTATAGTTTATCCGAATTGTCCACTCTGGATGACGATACTGGATGAGATAATCAATCAAATAGTCCTCTGGATCATCCTTTTTGACCAAATCTACCAACTTATCAAAAGTTGCCTCATCAATGTCTAAAAGAATACCAATGGAAAGAGCCCAGAGCATTTCATCATATCCAGAATTGCTCTGCCAAACTGGAAGAAGGCTATTGACAAAGTTAATATATTCCTCCTTAAAATCTTCAAGAGGATAACCAGCTGTATAGGTGGCAACTAGTGTTTCTTCGGTTAATACATTAATTGTCCCCTTGATATTTGCAATAACTTCGTCATTTGTTATCTTGTATCTTTGAACTCCTTCCTCCGTATCCTTAATTAAACCATTAATTTCTTTTTGCTTTTCATTTATTATTCTTTTTTCAAAATCAATTAACTTTAGTATTCTATCTTTTGTAGTCAATGTATCTCTAAAAGTCATTTATTATCCTCCTATGGCCATAAAGCGCCTTCTTTTAGGTTAATGAATTTTCAGCATATTACCAGTTTTATTGATTATTCTGATTTTCTTCCATTCAGGATGTTCCTCTTCTATCCCTTTTTTCTCTTGCCAAACTGGGACCAGTAGAAAGTGATTAAAGGGAATAACCGTACCCATAACTGTTGAGCAGAGTTTCTTCCTTTGTTTATTTCCTTCTATTTCTTTATTTTCTTTACTCTATTCACTTGTTTTATTTTTGTCAAACACATTTTCCCCTATTTCCGTCCAAAACCAATATTCTCTTGGAATTAAATCTAGGAAATATTGATATTCTCCAATCCATGGAGCTGATACATACTCTTCAAAAGAAATAGACTCTGCGTAATTTGAGTACAACAACAAATTGTCCATATCAACAAATAAAGATGGGGCGAAATCATAAATAGCGTTCAGTTTATCCCTTTTATACTCATTAGCAAAGACTTTCTTTAACTCTGAAAGGTCGCAACTATATTTTTGCATATCCTCTAAAAAATAGAGGACATTCTCGGGCAATAAAAACGGGGAGCGCAACCTCTCTTTATCAATATGTTCTACACTATATCTCGCTTCTTCGTAATTAATATACCACAGCTCCAAGTCAGAAATATACCAAGAATACTGATTTTTGTACTTAAAAGCGACAACAATATTTTCACCATATTTTGCTCTAATCATTTTTCTCCTTATTCAAATAAGTCTAGTTTTATAGCACTCAAGGAAATAGACTTTTGGAGCGCTATTCAAAACTATTTTTTAAAATTTCATATTCATGACATGCCAGTTCTACGAGCAAGATGCTCACGAGTGTTCCATCTTGAGAAAATCCTAATTTTGCTCTCCCATTAGTCAGATACATAGTTTCCTTAGGATTAAGCAACTGTATTTTCAAAAAGTCTTTAGACAAAAAGACATCAAAGGCCTGCCTCCTATCATGTAGTCCATTTGTAAACATGACAGTATCACGAAAAACAGGAATGCCTTCTATCTCTTCCACTTCTTCTAGACTCATGTCATCCATTAAAGTCACATTTGATACCTGGACAAGTATAATATTCATCAACCGAAAAGAATCTGGATTTATCCCAATCTCAAGTAGGCTATTATCACCTAGTAAACGGAAGTAAGCTTTTCGCATATATGAGGGGAAACTCGAACATTCAATAGTAAGAGGCGTATAATAGTCCACCTCTACATTGTAGGTATCTTCAATCACATGGCTTAATGTTAACATAGTCGACCCTCTCAATTTTAAATGATATGAACTAAACTGATAGAATAGTTCTCTTACTATATCAAGTTTTTTAGCCATTAATCAGAAAGCACTTTTTTACATTATACCATATTATAAATCTAGTCCAGAAAAGATTGCAAAGGCTTTTGAAGATTAGAAAAGAGAAGACAAACGCCTTCTCTTTTTCTAACTTACTCTGGCAATTCTATCTTCAAGCTCATATCAGTCGGTTGTAACACCTTCTGAACCGTCGCAAGAAAGGCCAATCCATTATCAGATGGAGAATATTGGAAAGTGATATGGATGATTTTTTTATCAAACTTATCACCGTATCGCTCCACATACTGCTTGCTTTCGAGGAAGTAAATATAATTATTAATTTTTTCTTGCAGAATTTCCAAATGGACTGCTTCTATCTCTTCCTGCCAGCCAACTGGATCCACCAGAAGAAGCTCTAAATGACTATCAACTATACCAATTGCGTCAAGTTCGCTAGGTTCCAGTTCTGAAACAATGGCTTGGGTGACAATTTGTCTAAATTCCTCTGCTGTAAAAAGACGACGAGTATTTCTTGGGTTTTTTAAAATAAAAGAAGGATGATTTTCGATGAAGAGCTTGTCAGATTCTTCTTGTGTATGTTGCTTTTTAGATTTCCAAAAACCATAATCTGCATAATTCATCAACTCTTTGCCACTATGTTCTCCCGACATGTAACTGTCTGCAGCTTCTTTGGGGATTTCTCTAATCACTTCTGGGCAGGTAATATTAAAGGTTGGATAACGCAAGAAATACTTATCACCATCTTGACAGATTTCCAACATGTCTTCTTTGCTTAAATAAATCGTTTCCATTTCTATCCTCCGTCATTCGAGCTAGTTGATAAATAAAGGCCTGAGACAAAAAGCCCCAGACCCGTTATCTATATAAATGAGATCCTAAATCTTATTTCAAACTATTAGATCTTTGATTTATCGGAAGATGAAGAGGAGCTTGAGTCAGATTTAGAGCCAGAATCGGTTGATTTATTTCCTTTACGGGTTTCTGCACCATTTGCTGAATACTCATTGACAAAAATTGATTTACGCAATTCAATAAAGTTTTCGTCATTGAGAATATAGCGACCCTCTTTTGTCTTCGTTAACTCCATTGTAAACTCACGTGGCGCAATGTAGCCAAAGTCTTCATTCATACGGTCAAAAGCATAGTAGAAGAGGAAGTTATTTACCAAAGCCAAACGCTTCTCCAGATCTGGATCCGTTGAGTCTTCCAAGGCTTTTACATCTTCAACCCCATTTTCAAAAAGACTAGCTTTGGTCATATTGATTAAATTGGCCAAATCACGTGTCGCAATCGCACGGCTCTTAAATGTTACAGTTGCAGTTTCTCCATCGTCTTCAACTTTAGTAATTTCAAAATTATCGCCAACCGTAGCTAAGACTTTAAAACGTGCTTGGTCAAATAACTCCAAGATTTTTGATGGAGGGAATTTTTCTGTTTTTAAGTCAAGCGTGTAGTTTTCTTCTGGCGTATATTTAGACAGATTTTCATCAACGTAAGACTGAGTAATGCCTTTCTTCCATTTGTCAACAGAAGTTCCCATCAAGGTCGTGAAACCTGAAGAGTGATCTGTAAAGACTGCACGCAAGATAATATCTGCGTCTTTTTCAATCCGCTTTTCATTGGTTTCTTTTTCTGATGTAGAAGATGAAGATTGCTCTGTCTTCACGTTTTCAGCGTTCTTCTTCTGTGGTTTTGGCAGGGCCGAACATGCTCCCAACAAAAGAATACAAGCAGGCAATACGCCAAATTTCATCAATTTTTTCATTTTTTCTCCTTTATTTATGTAAGAGTATAACCATTATACCAAAATGTTATCAATTTGTTACAGTATTTGCTCGTCGCGTAATAAAAATGTAATGTTTTGAGATCCCTTAAAGAGCTAGAAATTTAAGAAAGGGCAAGTTTTTCTCTAACAACCTAATTTTTCGAGAACAGCCTGATAGTTTTCTTGGACTTGATCCAGTCCAACCACCACTTCTTGACGAGTCGCATTATTCTTCACAGTGACTTGACCGCTCTCGATTTCACTTTCACCTAAAGTAATGATGGTCTTGGCTCCAAAAGCATCTGCTGACTTGAACTGAGCCTTGAGCTTGCGGTTCAGATAATCCCGTTCAGCCGCAAATCCTTGATTGCGGAGAGCTTGCACTAATTCCAAAGCACTGCGATTGGCAGCTTCACCTAGAACGGCAATATAGGCATCCAAGCCTGTCTCAAGTGGCAGAGCTACTCCCTGTTTTTCTAAAACCAAGAGGAGACGCTCCATTCCCATACCAAAACCAAAGGCAGGGGTTTCTGGCCCACCGAAGTAGTCAACCAAGCCATCATAGCGGCCGCCCGCACAGATAGTCAGTTCACTTCCTGCCACATCTGTCGTAAACTCAAAAATCGTGTGATTGTAGTAGTCCAGACCGCGCACCATATTGGTGTTAATGACATAAGGAACCTCTAAAGACTCTAGCATTGAGCGGACAGCCGCAAAATGCTCCTGACTCTCCTCGTCCAGAAAGTCCAAAATCGAAGGTGCCTGCGCAACGGCTGCCTTATCTTCTTTTTCCTTCGAATCCAGCACCCGCAGCGGATTTTCCTCCAAACGACGCTGACTATCCTTAGAAAGACTGTCTTTCAGCGGAGTCAAATAATCAATCAAGGCCTGACGGTAGGCAGCCCGACTCGCCGCATTGCCCAAACTATTCAGTTGCAGCGTCACCTGTCCAATCCCAATTTCCTTGAAGAACTGAGCCGCCATAGCAATCGTTTCTGCATCTGTCGCTGGATTTTCAGAGCCGAAGCACTCCACCCCGATTTGGTGAAATTCGCGCAAGCGACCAGCCTGAGGCCGCTCATAGCGGAACATAGATCCCATATAATAAAGCTTAACTGGCTTTTGAACCTCTGGCGCAAAGAGCTTGTTTTCGACATAAGAACGAACGACCGGTGCAGTTCCTTCTGGTCGTAACGTGATATGACGGTCTCCCTTATCGTAAAAATCATACATTTCCTTGGTCACGATGTCTGTCGTATCTCCAACAGAACGACTGATGACCTCATAGTGCTCAAAAATCGGTGTCCGAATTTCCGCATAGTTGTATTTTTTAAACGTCTTACGAGCAAACTCCTCCAGATACTGCCATTTAGCAGATTCCTGAGGGAGGATATCCTGAGTTCCTTTAGGTTTTTGTAATTTCATTTTCTGATCCTCTGCAACTATATAATATCTATTATTTTACCATAAATCAGATGTTTTGAGGAGTTAGAGCAGAAAAATTCCCTCCAAGAGACTAAATCCGTTTTCATTCGCCAGAATTTCTTGAAAAATTGTCAGAATTATGAGAAAATAAGACCACTATTCTATAAAGGAAGAAGGACAGAAGATGAGAGACGATATCAAAATCAATGACCGAGCCGCAGCTATCCAAGAAGAACTAATTAAGAAACTCGAAACAATTTACGATCCAGAGGTCGAGCTTGATGTCTACAATCTCGGGCTCATCTATGAAATCAACCTTGACGAGACTGGCCACTGCAAGATTGTCATGACCTTCACAGACACAGCCTGCGACTGTACCGAGACCGTTCCCATTGAAATCGTCGAGTCCCTGAAGCAAATCGAGGGCATCGAAACTGTCTCTGTTGAAGTCACTTGGTCGCCCGCGTGGAAAATCACTCGTATCAGTCGCTTTGGCCGCATTGCCTTAGGGATCAGTCCTAGATAAGAAAATGAACATTCATCCAAATTAATAAACCCGCTAGAAAAACTAGCGGGTTCTTTTGTCATATATAGGCTATTTTTTACCTGTTTCTTCTGGCTTCCAGAAGTCGGTAACAGCACCTTTAGCAGCAGAGGATACCATATGGGCATATTTACCAAGTACCCCACGGCTATAAAGCGGTGGAATGATCGTTTCTGCCTTGCGTTTTTCAAGTTCTTCTTCAGAAACTGCCATGGAAATTTCCTTGGTGTCTTGGTCAACCGTGACCATATCCCCTGTACGAAGATAGGCAATTGGTCCACCATCCTGAGCTTCAGGAGCAATGTGTCCGACAACGAGACCGTAGGTACCACCTGAGAAGCGACCGTCTGTCAGAAGGGCCACCTTGTCTCCTTGGCCTTTCCCTACAATGATAGAAGAAAGTGACAGCATTTCTGGCATACCAGGCCCACCCTTTGGTCCAACGTAACGAACAACGACTACATCGCCATCCACTACTTCATCGGCCAACACTGCATCAATAGCAGCTTCTTCTGAGTCAAAGACCTTGGCTGGTCCGACGTGACGACGAACCTTAACACCTGATACCTTGGCAACAGCGCCGTCTGGTGCTAGATTCCCATGCAAGATAATCAATGGACCGTCCGCACGTTTTGGATTTTCAAGCGGCATAATGACTTTTTGTCCCGGTGTGAGATCTGCAAAGTCAGCCAAGTTTTCAGCGACTGTCTTACCTGTACAAGTGATGCGATCACCGTGCAAGAAGCCATTAGCCAAGAGATATTTCATAACGGCAGGCACACCACCGACATTGTATAGGTCTTGGAAGACATACTGACCGGATGGTTTCAAATCCGCCAAATGCGGCACGCGCTCTTGAATGACATTGAAATCATCCAAGGTCAGCTCCACATTTGCCGCATGGGCAATGGCCAACAAGTGCAGAGTAGCATTGGTAGAGCCACCCAAAGCCATGGTCACTGTGATAGCATCTTCGAAGGCTTCGCGAGTCAGAATGTCAGACGGCTTAAGCCCCATTTCCAGCATCCGGACAACTGCTCGGCCAGCTTCCACGATATCATCCTTCTTATCTTGAGATTCTGCTGGGTGAGAAGAAGAGCCAGGCAAGCTCATACCTAGGACTTCAATAGCCGTCGCCATAGTATTAGCCGTGTACATACCGCCACAGCCGCCAGGGCCAGGGCAGGCGTTACACTCGATGCGGCGCACTTCCTCAGCAGTCAAATCGCCATGATTCCACTTCCCGATTCCTTCAAAAACGGAAACCAAGTCAATATCCTTGCCATCCAGATTTCCCGGTGCAATGGTTCCACCGTAGGCGAAGATAGCTGGAATATCCATATTGGCAATGGCAATCATAGAGCCAGGCATATTCTTGTCACAGCCGCCGATAGCGACGAAGGCATCCACATTGTGCCCACCCATGGCAGCTTCGATAGAGTCCGCAATGATATCACGAGATGTCAAAGAGAAACGCATACCAGGAGTTCCCATGGCAATCCCGTCCGCAACCGTAATCGTACCGAACTGAACAGGCCAAGCACCTTGTTCTTTTACTCCTTCTTTGGCCAGTTTCCCAAAATCATGCAGGTGAATATTACAAGGCGTATTTTCCGCCCAAGTCGAAATCACTCCGACAATCGGAGTCTCAAAGTCCTTGTCCGTCATCCCTGTCGCACGAAGCATGGCGCGGTTAGGAGATTTGACCATACTGTCATAAATCTTACTTTTGTGGCGTGTATCTACTTTATTTGTCATGTCTTTCCCTTTCGTTGTAGTCATCTTTGTGCTTTATTATACCACACTTAGGCTCTATTGGACAGAAGAAAATTTTTAAATTTTCAGAATATTGGAATAATAATCTAAAAATAGGCGCAATTGCTAAAAAGCTTTGCTATTGTCCAAAAGAAAATCAAAAATTTCTGTCAAGTAACTTTACTTTACAAAAAAGTTTTGTTATACTGTTAAAGTTGATGAAAATCATGAGATTGCATCGAATTACATTCTAAAAGGAGAAACAAACAATGGCAGTACCTGCACGTCGCACTTCAAAAGCGAAGAAAAACAAACGTCGTACA
>NZ_CALHWC010000213.1 GCF_938036805.1 uncultured Streptococcus sp. | reverse complement strand
AAAATTTGTTTCAATCAGCAAGGTTTGCCCTGCTTTAACTGTCACTGGCTTGGTTCTCATAGGAGCTACCCCTACACGAACAACAGCTTCTTCTCCCTCAATAGGAAAGATGGCCTCGTCGTCATTCTGGATCGTACCAACCTTTTGACCATTGACTAAAATTGGAAAATTCCCAATAATCCCTACAAAGCCTGTTCCGCGTTTTACTTTAACTTCTGACATAAGGACTCCATTATTTTTTATCTATTTTACCATAAGTTCCATTCAAATAAAAGGCGAAAACCAGCCTCACGACTGGTTTTCCACTTATTTCTAAAGTTTTTCCAACTCTTCATTGAGCAATTTTTGTGCTACTTGTGGGTTGGCTTGACCCTTGGTAGCCTTCATCAATTGACCGATCAAGGACTTGGCCGCATTCTTGTTGCCGCCCTTATAGTCATTGATGGCTTTTTCATTATCCGCAAAGACTTGCTGGATAATAGGAAGAAGTTGAGCAGGGTCTGAGATTTGAATCAGGCCTGCTTTTTGTACATATTCCTTAGCAGAGCCACCATTTTTAGCCAGATGGACAAAGACCTTCTTGGCAATCTTAGAAGAAATCGTTCCGTCTGCAATCAAGGCAATCATCTCAGTCAGGTTCTCAGGTATCAGCTCAATCTCAGAGATGGTCTTTCCTTCTGCATTGAGGTATTGCGCCACTTCTCCTTGGAGCCAGTTAGAGACAGATTTAGCATCGCCACCTGCCGCAACAGCTGCTTCAAAGAAATCTGACACAGCCTTCGTAGCTGTCAGCTGCTTGGCATCGTAGTCAGTCAGACCGTAGTCGCCCACATACTTGGCACGGCGCTCTTTTGGAAAGGCTGGCAGGCTACTGCGCACTTGCTCAATCCAAGCATCTTCGATCTCAAAGATAGGCAGATCAGGCTCTGGGAAGTAACGATAGTCAGCCGAACCTTCCTTCACCCGCATGAGCAGAGTTTCGCCAGTCGCTTCATCATAACGACGGGTTTCCTGACGGATTTGACCACCACTGCGTAGGATTTCAGCCTGGCGTTTTTCCTCAAATGCCAGACCCTTACGGACAAAGTTGAAAGAGTTAAGGTTTTTCAGCTCAGTCTTGGTACCAAACTCTTTCTGGCCGTAAGGACGGATGGAAATATTGGCGTCAACCCGCATGGAGCCCTCTTCCATCTTGACATCCGAAATGCCCGTGTACTGAATGATTTCCTTGAGAGCAGTCAGATAGGCATAGGCTTCTTCTGGACTACGCATATCCGCTTCAGACACAATCTCAATCAGCGGCACCCCTTGGCGGTTGAGGTCCACATAAGAGTAGCCGTCACTACCGTGGGTATTCTTTCCAGCATCTTCTTCCAAGTGGGCCCGCTCGATACGGATTTTCTTGGTTGTGCCGTCTTCTAGTTCAATCTCAATCCAGCCATTGTAGCCAATCGGCTCATCAAACTGAGAAATTTGATAGGCTTTGGGATTGTCTGGATAGAAGTAATTCTTGCGGTCAAAGTGCATCTTCTGGTGAATGTCCATATTCAAAGCCAGAGCAGCCTTGATACCATAGTCAATGACACCCTTGTTCATAACAGGCAAAACACCCGGGAAGGACCAGTCAATGATATTAGTGTTGGCATTTGGATCTTCACCGAAGTGAGCTGGAGCCGGTGAGAAAATTTTTGAATTGGTCTTCAATTCAACATGGACTTCCAGTCCGATAACTGTTTCAAAGTTCATTATTTTTCACCTCCAAAGATAACTGGCTGCTGCTTGTGATAGTCAGTCGTCGCTTCAAATGCTGCGGCTGCCTGATAGATGGTCGCTTCATCAAAGTGGTTCCCAATCAGCTGCAAGCCGACAGGAAGACCATCTGCAAAGCCAGCAGGGATTGAAATGCCAGGCAGGCCAGCCAGATTAACTGGAATGGTCAAAAGGTCAGCCAAATACATGGCCACAGGATCTTGGTTTTGACTGCCCAAGTCATAAGCTACAGTTGGTGCAGTTGGGCCTAAGATCAAGTCATATTTTTCAAAAACCTTAGCAAAATCTTGCATAATCAGGGTCCGAACCTGACCAGCTTTCTTGAAGTAGGCATCGTAGTAACCAGACGACAAGCTGAATGTCCCAAGCATGATGCGGCGTTTCACCTCTTCACCAAAGCCTTCGCTACGAGATTTGACAT
>NZ_CALHWC010000212.1 GCF_938036805.1 uncultured Streptococcus sp. | reverse complement strand
TGATTGATGATAAGATAACCGACCAGGCTCTCTCCATGCTGGATGTGGACCAGGAAGGGCTGGACTATGTGGATCAGAAAATCCTACGAACCATGATTGAAGTTTATGGTGGTGGTCCAGTGGGGCTGGGCACCCTCTCGGTCAATATTGCCGAGGAACGTGGAACAGTGGAGGACATGTATGAGCCTTACCTGATTCAGAAAGGCTTTGTCATGCGGACTCGGACTGGGCGCGTGGCGACTCGCAAAGCCTATGAGCATCTAGGATATGAGTATATGAAGGAATGATGACCGATCAAGAGATTTTAGAGAGGCTGAGTCAGGATCAGGATATCCGAGCGATTTTGGAGATGATCCGCAGTCTAGAATTGAAAGATTCTTGGCTGGCTGCGGGCAGTGTCAGAAATTTTATCTGGAATATCTTGTCTGGTAAGTCGGGCTTTGATGCTGAAACGGATGTAGATGTCGTATTCTTTGATCCAACTGTGTCTTATGAGAAAACTTTGCAGCTGGAGATGGAGCTGAGAAAAGCTTTTCCCGCTTATTCTTGGGAGCTGAAAAATCAAGTCTATATGCATAGTCATAGTCCCAACACCCAGCCCTATACTAGCTCGAAAGATGCCATGAGCAAGTATCCTGAGTGCTGCACAGCTATCGGTCTTCGATTGCTGGAAAATGATAAGTTAGAGCTTTTTGCTCCCTATGGCTTGGCAGATATTCGAGCATTTCAGGTGCGGCCGACACCACATTTTTTGGCGGATGTGGAGCGGAAGAAGCTTTATATGCAAAGAATTCGCAAGAAAAACTGGCAGGCTAAATGGCCACAATTAAGTTTTGAATATCTTTCTGAAGAAAAGTAAAGTTGAATCTGGTGCAAGCTAGATTGAGTAGGTTACTGCCTCAATGATCTGCACTCTTGTGTAAGTCGGTATAATTAGCTGTTTTTCAGAGTCCGCTTCCGCTGTCACAGAATAATCGAGAAAGCTCCGCAGTTTTCTTTTTATTCTGGTATAATAGATCTATGAAGAAAATTGTATTTGTTTGTTTAGGAAATATCTGTCGCAGTCCGATGGCAGAGTTTGTTATGAAAAGTCTGACCGATGACCTACATATTGAGAGTCGTGCGACGTCTAGCTGGGAGCATGGCAACCCTATACATCAGGGGACTCAGGCTATTTTTAAGAAACATGCGATTTCTTATGACAAAGGAAAAAGTTCTCAGCAGATTTCAGCGCAAGATTTTGCAGAATTTGATTATATCATCGGCATGGATGAAGCCAATATTCGAGATTTGAAGAAAATGGCGCCAGCGGATTTTCAGGATAAAATCTACCAGTTTGCCGATATCGGTGTTCCGGATCCTTGGTACACGGGTGATTTCGATGAGACTTATGACCTGATTTTGGCTGGTTGCCACAAGTGGCTAGAACGCTTAAATGGATGAAAAATGGATAAAATAAAAGAATTTTACGATAAATATAAAATCTATCTGACCCGTCAGAATCTAGAAATCCTAGCAGTGACTGTGATTGCATTGTCAGCAATTTTAGTGTTTACATCCAATATCCCTAGTAAGGGTGCGCTAACGTTGGATCAAGGTAAGATAAAATATGAAGGCAGTCTAGTTCACGGAAAGATGAACGGCGAAGGTACCCTGACTTTTAAAAATGGAGATAGCTACAAAGGTCATTTCAAAAATGGGACTTTTGACGGCAAAGGGACTTTTACCTCCAAGGCTGGTTGGAAATATGAAGGCGAATTTGCCAATGGTCAAGCCAATGGTAAAGGAAAACTGACGACAGAAAGTAATGTCGTCTATGAAGGAAGGTTCAAGCAAGGAATTTATCAAAATGCGCATTAGATGGTTTTCACTGGTTCGGATTACTGGACTGGTCTTGGTGTTACTCTATCATTACTTTCAGGGAGTTTTTCCTGGAGGTTTTATTGGAGTGGACATCTTTTTCACTTTTTCAGGATTTTTGATTACTTCATTATTGATTGATGAGTTTACAAGAAGTCGGACGATTGATATTATGGGCTTTCTGAAACGGCGCTTTTATCGTATCGTTCCTCCGCTCGTTTTTATGATTTTGATCATCATGCCCTTTACTTTATTGATCCGTCGGGACTTTGTAGCAGGTATCGGGACGCAGATTGCAGCTGCTCTGGGCTTTGTGACCAATTTTTATGAAATGATGTCGGGTGGCAGTTATGAAAGCCAGTTTGTACCGCATTTGCTGGTTCACACTTGGAGTTTAGCACTGGAAGTGCATTACTATATCCTCTGGGGCTTAGCTGCTTGGGGCATTAGCAAGATTAGCAAGTCAGTTGCTCAGTATCGGGGACTGATTTCTCTGAGTTCGGCTGCTCTGTTTTTGTTCAGCTTCTTGGCCATGTTTATCGGAGCCTTTTTCAGCAAGAATTACTCCAATATTTATTTCTCAAGTCTGACCCATGTCTTTCCTTTCTTTGCGGGAACGGTGCTCGCGACTTTCTCTGGAGTCGGAAATGTGGGCGTTCAGATGAAGAAACTGGAAGAAAAGGTCGAAATCAAGCAAGTCTTGATCGCTTTAGCTGGCAGTTTTGTTCTTCTTCTTTTGCTCAGCTTTATTTTGAAATTTGACAGCTTGTGGACTTATTTATTTGGTTTCTTGATTTCAACGCTTCTGGCTTGTGTCATGATAGCAGCAACCCGTATCTTGCACGATAAATTGCCAAATATAAAGGAGCCTGGCCTTCTCAATTTTGTTGCAGATACTAGCTATGGTGTCTACCTTTTCCATTGGCCTTTCTATATTATTTTTAGTCAGTTGATGAGCAATGGATGGGCTGTGCTTTTGACTACAATCTTGAGTTTTGGTTTCGCGGCTCTTTCCTTCTATATTTTAGAGCCGACTTTAGCTGGACGGAAGCCTCGGATTTTTGGCAAGGAGATGAATGTAACATCCATCACCAAGCCGATTTTCTACAGTTTCATTCCGCTGACATTTATCTTGCTTATTATCACCATCACAGCTCCGTCTGTGGGTGCCTTTGAGGAAAGCCTGATTGTCAATGCTTTGAATCAAGCCGATACGAAAATGCAGACAACTCGTAAGCACGCTGACCAAAAAACTGCGACAAATTATAACGTGGCAGAGGGAACGACTGTTATTGGTGATTCGGTCACTTTGCGCTCCGCTGAATGGATCCAAGAGGCTATACCTGACGCTCAAGTCGATGCAGTGGTTAGCCGTAATTTAGTGTCTGGTCTGGAATTTTTCAAGAACGATATTGCTAACCAAACACTGCTTCAAAACGTCGTCTTGGCATTGGGAACCAATCCAGTTGACAATTATGAAGAATTGCTGGATCAGTATATTGAGCTCTTGCCAAAAGGCCATCGCTTGATTTTAGTCACGCCATATGATGGCCGGACAGCCAATGATCCAAGCAGTATTCCTGTTAAGATGCGACAATACGAACTTGAACTTGCTAAGAAATACGACTTTGTATATGTAGCAGACTGGTATCAGGTAGCGATTAATAATCCGCAGATTTGGATTGGAACAGACTATGTCCATTATGGGGCAGATTCAGAGTCTATGGCAGAGGGAGGTAAACTCTACTCTAACATGATAAAAGAAGCCTTGGCTGCCGCTTCAAATGGCAGTGTTAAGCCATAAAATGAGCTCGGTTATTTAGCCGAGCTCATTTTATAACAAAAAAGAAAGCGTTAACATATTTTTTAAGGAAAAGTATGTGAAATTTTTAAGAATAGATATAGAATTTAGTAAAAAAGCCTGAAATATCAGTGTTTAAAAAATAATCCATAAAAAGTTTGTGAACTTTTGTTGAAAGTGTTTACAAATTTGTGGGAATAGAGTATAATTATATTGTGAAATAATTAACAAAGGTTAAAGTCTTCATTTAACCTTTTGGCAGAAACCATTGGAGGACTATAATGGCTGATAAGAAGAAAATTGTTGAACAAGAGGACAAAGTATTAGCGGCTGAAAAGCATGTTGACGGACTTGTACAAAAAGGTCTCCTAGCTCTTGAAGAAATGAGAAAATTGAACCAAGAGCAAGTGGATTATATCGTAGCGAAAGCTTCTGTTGCAGCACTTGATGCACACGGTATCCTTGCTCAACACGCGATTGAAGAAACAGGTCGCGGTGTATTTGAAGACAAGGCAACGAAAAATCTTTTTGCCTGTGAGCACGTTGTCAACAATATGCGCGGTGTGAAAACTGCTGGTGTTATCGAAGATGATCCTGTTACTGGATTGACAAAGATTGCTGAGCCTGTCGGAGTTATTTGTGGTATCACTCCAACAACGAACCCAACATCAACAGCAATTTTTAAAGCATTGATTGCCTTGAAGACACGTAACCCAATCGTTTTTGCCTTCCACCCATCTGCTCAAGAATCATCTGCTCACGCAGCGCAAATCGTTCGTGATGCAGCAATTGCAGCTGGCGCACCTGAAAACTGTGTGCAATGGATTACAGAACCATCTATGGAAGCAACAGCAGCTTTGATGAACCACGATGGTATTGCAACAATCCTGGCAACTGGTGGTAACGCCATGGTTAAGGCTGCCTACTCTTGCGGAAAACCAGCTCTTGGGGTTGGTGCCGGAAACGTACCAGCTTACATCGAAAAATCTGCTGACCTTCGCCAAGCAGCTCATGATATCGTGATGTCTAAATCATTTGACAATGGTATGGTCTGCGCATCTGAGCAAGCGGTGATCATTGACAAGGAAGTTTATGACGAATTTGTAGAGGAATTCAAGTCATACCACACTTATTTTGTAAACAAAAAAGAAAAAGCTCTTCTTGAAGAATTCTGCTTTGGCGCTAAAGCAAACAGCAAAAACTGTGCGGGTGCTAAGCTCAATGCAGATATTGTAGGTAAGCCAGCTACATGGATTGCAGAACAAGCGGGCTTTAAAGTACCAGAAGGTACAAACATCTTGGCTGCAGAATGTGCTGAAGTAGGTCCAAATGAGCCATTGACTCGCGAAAAACTTTCACCAGTTATTGCTGTCTTGAAAGCTGAAGATAGAGAAGACGGTCTTAAAAAAGCTCGTCAAATGGTTGAGTTTAACGGACTTGGTCACTCAGCAGCTATCCATACAAAAGATGAAGAATTGGCTAAACGCTTTGGTACTGAAATCAAAGCTATGCGGATTATCTGGAACTCTCCATCTACTTTCGGTGGTATCGGGGACGTATATAATGCCTTCATTCCATCCTTGACACTTGGATGTGGTTCATACGGACGCAACTCAGTTGGTGATAACGTGAGCGCTATTAACCTTCTAAACATCAAGAAAGTAGGGAAACGTAGAAATAATATGCAATGGTTTAAAGTTCCTTCAAAAATTTACTTCGAGCGCAACTCTATCCAATACCTTCAAACATGTGAAGATATTGAACGTGTTATGATCGTTACTGACAAATCTATCGAAAAACTTGGTTTTGTTCAACGTGTTATCGACCAATTGAACGCACGTAGCAACCGTGTCACTATCCAAGTCTTCTCAGATGTTGAACCAGATCCAGACATCACAACTGTAGAACGTGGTGCGGAAGTGATGAAAGCATTTGAACCAGATACAATCATCGCTCTTGGTGGTGGTTCTCCAATGGACGCGGCGAAAGTAATGTGGCTCTTCTATGAGCAACCAGAAATCGATTTCCGTGACCTGGTTCAAAAATTCATGGATATCCGTAAACGTGCCTTCCGCTTCCCATCACTTGGTAAGAAAGCGAA
>NZ_CALHWC010000211.1 GCF_938036805.1 uncultured Streptococcus sp. | reverse complement strand
GAAATTACTGAAATTGTGGCGGGTGCAAGTGCACTGGAATAGTGTCACAGAAAATAAATATTATAAAGAGGAGAAAAGAATGAGCTCAGGCAAAATTACTCAGGTTATCGGACCGGTTGTAGACGTAGCGTTTGCAGCTGGCGACAAGCTACCTGAGATCAATAATGCACTTGTAGTCTATAAAAATGACGAAAAAAAATCAAAAATCGTCCTTGAAGTAGCTCTTGAGCTTGGTGATGGAGTGGTTCGGACCATCGCTATGGAATCAACGGATGGGTTGACTCGTGGCATGGAAGTGCTAGATACTGGCCGTCCAATTTCTGTGCCAGTCGGCAAAGAAACACTTGGTCGCGTCTTTAACGTTTTGGGAGATACCATTGACTTGGATGCTCCTTTTGCGGATGATGCAGAGCGCCAGCCAATCCATAAGAAAGCTCCAACCTTTGATGAGTTGTCTACTTCATCAGAGATCTTAGAGACAGGTATCAAGGTTATCGACCTGTTAGCCCCTTATCTGAAAGGTGGTAAAGTTGGACTCTTCGGTGGTGCCGGAGTTGGTAAGACCGTCCTGATTCAAGAATTGATCCACAACATTGCCCAAGAACACGGTGGTATTTCTGTATTTACTGGCGTTGGGGAACGTACCCGTGAAGGGAATGACCTTTATTGGGAAATGAAAGAGTCTGGTGTTATCGAGAAAACAGCCATGGTCTTCGGTCAGATGAATGAGCCACCAGGAGCGCGTATGCGGGTTGCTTTGACTGGTCTGACGATTGCAGAGTACTTCCGTGATGTGGAAGGTCAAGATGTCTTGCTTTTCATTGACAACATCTTCCGTTTCACGCAGGCAGGTTCTGAAGTTTCTGCCCTTTTGGGTCGGATGCCATCAGCCGTTGGTTACCAACCAACACTTGCGACAGAAATGGGGCAATTGCAAGAGCGTATTACATCGACTAAGAAGGGTTCTGTAACCTCTATCCAGGCCATCTACGTGCCAGCCGATGACTATACTGACCCAGCTCCAGCAACGGCTTTCGCCCACTTGGACTCTACAACCAACTTGGAACGTAAATTGGTTCAATTGGGGATTTATCCAGCCGTGGATCCGCTCGCTTCAAGCTCTCGGGCTCTTTCTCCTGAGATTGTTGGTGAAGAGCACTATGCAGTTGCTGCTGAAGTCAAACGCGTTCTTCAACGTTATCATGAATTGCAGGATATCATTGCCATCCTAGGTATGGATGAGTTGTCAGATGAAGAAAAGACTTTGGTTGCGCGTGCGCGCCGGATTCAATTCTTCCTGTCTCAAAACTTCAACGTTGCGGAGCAGTTTACTGGCCAGCCGGGATCTTATGTGCCTGTAGCTGAGACGGTTCGTGGCTTTAAAGAGATCCTCGAAGGAAAGTATGATAAGTTACCAGAAGATGCCTTCCGCGGTGTCGGTTCGATTGAGGATGTCATCGCTAAAGCTGAAAAAATGGGATTCTAAGAGGTGAATGATGGCTCAAATGACAGTACAAATCGTTAC
>NZ_CALHWC010000210.1 GCF_938036805.1 uncultured Streptococcus sp. | reverse complement strand
CTGATTTTTATCAGACAATACATCAAGCAAATCATGGAATACAAGGTTGATTTTGTGGTTGGTGTTTTAGGTGTCTTTCTGACCCAAGGTTTGAACCTCTTGTTTCTCAATGTACTCTTTCAACATATCCCCTCGCTTGAAGGCTGGACCTTTCAAGAAATAGCCTTTATTTATGGTTTTTCCTTGATTCCCAAGGGATTGGACCATCTCTTTTTTGACAATCTCTGGGCACTAGGGCAGCGCTTGGTGCGAAAGGGAGAATTTGACAAGTATCTGACTCGTCCTATCAATCCTCTCTTCCATATTCTGGTTGAAACCTTTCAGATTGATGCCTTGGGCGAACTCTTGGTCGGTGGCATTTTATTAGCGACAACGGTGTCTAGCATTGCTTGGACTCTTCCCAAATTCTTGCTTTTCCTAGTCTGTATCCCCTTTGCGACCTTGATTTATACTTCCTTGAAAATTGCGACAGCCAGTATCGCTTTTTGGACCAAGCAGTCAGGCGCTATGATTTACATTTTCTATATGTTTAATGATTTTGCTAAGTATCCCATTTCCATTTACAATTCGCTTCTTCGATGGTTGATTAGCTTTATCATCCCTTTCGCCTTTACGGCCTACTATCCTGCTAGCTATTTCTTACAGGACAAGAATGGACTCTTTAACATTGGTGGTTTGATTCTGATTTCTCTTGTCTTCTTTGTCATTTCCTTGAAACTCTGGGACAGAGGATTGGATGCCTACGAAAGTGCTGGTTCCTAAGAGGGAAATGTAATGATGGGAGAGATTTAGTTAAAAACTCCATTACTGTCTGAAGAATTTGCAGAAGAGCATTCTTTGTTGATTGTCTATTTAGCGAGATCAGATAGTGAGGTATGAATAAGTGATCAATTAGATGCAGTATAAAGACAAGGTTTTCTGCCTTGTCTTTTCTGTTATAATGTAAGGGATGTATCTTTCAAATTTTTTCTTTTGGAATGAATAAATTCTACTTATCTTTCTAAAATGGTAGAATAGGTTTAAGATTTGTTTGATAAGTAATAAGGAGACTCTAATGAAATTGAGATTGGAAAATAAAGAATCTGAACGAGCACAGGAACTTGGGAATTTAATCCGAGCTTATAATCGCTCCAAAAGGGAAGCTTCAATAAGTGAGCCTCTCAATATCTTTGTCGAAGATGAGGATGGAAATTTAATGGGCGGCCTAGTAGCCGAAACGTTTGGCTACTGGCTTGAAATTGAGTATTTATATGTGAGTGAGGCTTTACGAGGGCAGGGGCTTGGCTCGGATATTTTGCAAAGGGCGGAAGAGGAAGCTCGTGTCAGGAAGTGTAAGTATTCATTTGTGGATACCTTTCATTTTCAAGCGCCAGATTTTTATAAGAAGCATGGCTACGAGGAGGTGTTTAGATTAAAAGAATATCCTTATACAGGTGAGCGATATTATTATACGAAAGAGTTATAATTTATCAAAGGACGGATAGCAGATTTCTACCTGACAAATGTAGGGATTTTTGGTATAATATCATGAGGTGATTTTATGGCAAATTTGAATAGATATAAGTTTACATTTGGAAACAAAACCTTAACTTTAACAACAGAACACGATAATCTTTTTATGGAAGAAGTGGAGCGGGTTGCTAAGGAAAAATATAAGGCCATTAAAGAGCAGATGCCTGCGGCAGATGATGAAGTCTTGGCCATTTTGTTGGCGATTAATAGTTTATCTACCCAGCTCAGTCGCGAGATTGAGTTTGACGATAAGGAAAAAGAATTGGAAAGTCTTCGTCACAAAATGCTTAGCGAGTTAAGAGAAAAGTCAGCTAATACAGGGGAAAGATAGTGTTTGCGATTATTATTTTACTAATATTAGCTTGGAGCTTTTATATTGGCTACTCGCGTGGGATTGTTCTGCAGGGATATTATGCTGCTATGACGATTGTATCCATGCTGGTGGCTGGAGCTCTATATCAGGGCTTGGCTAAGTCTATTAGCTTGTGGGTGCCCTATGCTAGTGCTGTTAAAGACAGCTCGACTTATTTCTTTGCAAATTCCCAACTTTTCCATTTGGATAAGGTTTTTTATGCAGGGCTGGCTTACCTATTTGTTTTCAGTTTTGTTTATATAGGAGGCCGCTTTTTTGGGATTTTCGTAAATTTAATTCCCTATCCGAATAAGTGGGATACCAAAGTTTTCAATATGGTTAGTGGGGCTATTGCGGTCTTCATCTCACTCTTTGTCATCGAGATGGGACTGACTATTTTAGCTACTGTCCCCATGTCCTTTATCCAAGAACGCTTAAATTCGAGTTTGCTAATTCGGTTTATTATCAATCACACGCCTGTAACTTCATCCATTTTACATGACCTTTGGGTCACAAAAATTATCGGATAATTAAGACTCAGTTGCCCTGTAGCTGAGTTTCTTTTTCAGTTTAAATCATATAGAAATAGAATGAACATGATGAATCATAAAATTTTAGAAACTTTGGAATTTGATAAAATCAAGGAGCTTTTTTCTCCCTATCTGCTGACTGAGCTGGGAGAGTTGGAGCTGAAGCAGCTCCAGCCAAACAGTAAAAAAGAATCAATTGCTGCCTCTTTTTTGGAAATGTCCGATATGCGGCAGATTTTTGTGCAACATCCGCGCTTTAGTTTGGGAGCGATTCAGGATATTAGGGGCTTGACCAAGCGCCTAGAGCTGGATAGTGACCTTAATATTGAGGAGTTTTTAGCCCTCAAGCGGGTCTTGGCTGTAACGCATGAGCTGGTGTCCTTCTACGAGGACTTGGAGAATGTCCAATTGGAGCGTCTGGATCGTCTTTTTAACAATCTAGTAGAGTTTCCTAGTATTCAGGGAAGCCTGCAAGCTATCAATGATGGGGGCTTTCTCGAAAGTTTTGCTAGTGAAGAGTTGAGTCGTATTCGTCGGAAAATCCAAGAAAATGAAGTTCAGGTTCGAGATATTCTTCAAGAGATTCTCAAAACCAAGGGTGACATGCTGGCAGACCAAGTGGTGGCCAGTCGGAACGGCCGTAATGTACTACCTGTGAAAAATACCTACCGTAATCGTATTGCGGGCGTCGTTCACGATATTTCGGCCAGCGGTAGTACAGTTTACATTGAGCCACGGGCGGTGGTTAATCTCAATGAAGAGATTGCCAGCAGTCGAGCAGACGAGCGCTATGAAATTCAGCGGATTTTGCAGGCCATGTCGGATATGATACGGCCTCATGCGGCTGAAATTGCCAACAATGCTTGGATTGTCGGGCATCTGGATCTGGTGCGTGCCAAGGTCCGCTTCATGCAGGAGACGGGAGCGGTGGTGCCAGACCTGTCGGAGGAGAAGGATATTCAACTGCTTAGTGTCCGCCATCCCCTGATTGAAAATGCAGTGGCTAATGACCTGCATTTCGGGCCGGACTTGACAGAGATTGTCATTACCGGGCCTAATACGGGTGGTAAGACCATCATGCTGAAGACCTTGGG
>NZ_CALHWC010000209.1 GCF_938036805.1 uncultured Streptococcus sp. | reverse complement strand
CAAATCTTTAAAAACGTCTTGACTGGACTTCCAATCGGTGGAGGTAAAGGGGGATCAGACTTTGATCCTAAAGGGAAGACTGATGCTGAAGTCATGCGCTTCTGCCAAAGCTTCATGACTGAATTGCAAAAATACATCGGACCATCACTTGACGTCCCAGCTGGTGATATCGGTGTCGGCGGACGTGAAATTGGTTACCTTTACGGTCAATACAAACGTCTTAACCAATTTGATGCGGGTGTCTTGACTGGTAAACCTCTTGGATTTGGTGGTAGCTTGATCCGTCCAGAAGCAACTGGTTATGGTTTGGTTTACTACACCGAAGAAATGCTCAAAGCTAACGGCAACAGCTTTGCTGGTAAGAAAGTGGTAATTTCAGGTTCTGGTAACGTAGCTCAATACGCTCTTCAAAAAGCGACTGAACTCGGTGCTACTGTTATCTCTGTATCAGACTCAAATGGTTATGTTATTGATGAAAATGGTATCGACTTTGATCTTTTGGTTGATGTTAAAGAAAAACGTCGCGCTCGTTTGACTGAATATGCAGCTGAGAAAGCAACTGCTACTTATCATGAAGGTTCTGTATGGACTTACGCTGGTAACTACGATATCGCCCTTCCATGTGCGACTCAAAATGAAATCAACGGTGAAGCTGCTAAACGTTTGGTTGCTCAAGGCGTTATCTGTGTGTCTGAAGGTGCCAACATGCCAAGCGACCTTGATGCCATCAAAGTTTACAAAGAAAACGGAATCCTTTACGGACCTGCCAAAGCTGCCAACGCTGGTGGTGTAGCTGTATCTGCCCTTGAAATGAGCCAAAACAGCCTTCGCCTCTCATGGACTCGTGAAGAAGTTGACGGCCGTCTCAAAGACATCATGACTAACATCTTCAACACAGCTAAAACAACTGCTGAAACATACGGGCTTGGTACTGACTACCTTGCAGGTGCCAATATCGCTGCTTTTGAAAACGTAGCCAATGCTATGATTGCACAAGGTATTGTTTAAACCCTGAAATTTAAAAATCAGCTTGCCCACTCGAGCAGCTGATTTTTTGTCTATCAATGGATTGTAACAATTTACCAATCCGACTCTTTCAAAAGAGCTAGGTATTCCTCCAAGACCAGATGATGTTTTTGCATATATTGGGCCGACTCTAGGCCAACATAACGATAGTGCCAATTTTCAAAATTCACACCAGTAATATCGCTTTTCCCTTCAGGATAGCGCAGAATAAAGCCGTATTTAGGGGCAATTTCCGCAATCTTATTTGCTACCTCATCATTCTGACCTTCTGGCTCGCTCATATCAATCGCCAAGCCTGTCTGATGCTCACTGGCACCTGGCAGCTGGATCCGCTTTTGCACTTCTTGCTCCGCTTCTTGCCGAGACAGGCCTTCTTCTTCGGCCAAAGCTAGGGCTTCTTCATATAGCTCTGTCTGCTCAGCTCGGCTACGATAGCCCGAAATCAAAGTTTCCTCTGGCGCAATGGCCCGAGCTGCAGCCAAAAATTGTCTAGTATTTTCAGCAATCCGACTATCTACCTGAATATCATCGATTTGGGTCAACTTAGGATGAGACTCTTCCTGTAAATGGCTACGATTGATTAAAGTCAACTCCCAATCATCAACTGACACCTTGGGCAAGTCAGAGGTCCAGACTCCCAAACCACGACTAATAAAAGTTAAGAAGTCTTCATCCATATCTTGCACTCGCAATAGAGCAAACAGCAAACTGATACCAATCCCTAGAAATAAGAGCCTATTTATTAGTCGAAACAGAGAGAGTCTTTTCCTTCTTTCGTGGCGACCTCGTCTCAAGACTTGTCCTCCAGCTCTTTCGCTCCAACTTCACGATAGGACATATCACCGATGGAAACAACTGAAAATTGACCATCTTCATAGTCTACGATGGTCACACTACCATTACCTAGACCATGAGGTTGCATGCGATTAATCAGGTAGACAAAGGTTCCGATGGTCATGCCATGACTAACCACCAAAGCATTGCCACCACCTGCAGCCTCCAACTCCTCAGCAATCTCTGAGAAGCCTTGCCAAATTCGGCCACTGAGTTTTTCCCAATTTTCAGCCCAGCCAGCCGTGTCGACTTCTACTAAACCTTCTGCCAGCTCGGCATAGCTGAGTTGATGCACATGGTCGATATTAAAGACCCTAGGCATGACTCCCATAAAAAGCTCACCATCATAGCCACCATCAAAGCTACCAAAACACCACTCTCGAATGCGCTTGTCAAACCTATAAGGAATCTTTCCAGTCAAGCCCAGCTCTTCCAGAATAATTCCCATGGTCTGAATGGTTCGACCTGAATCACTGGATCTAGCTAGTTTAAAATCAATACCCGCTTTTCGCAAACCTATTCCTAGTTCATGGATGCCACGTTCGCCTTCTGCCGTCAATGGACTATCACTCCAGCCTTGAGCTCGTCCGATTGTATTAAACATCGTTTTGCCATGCCGGATGAGGTATAATCTTGTTTTTGCCATACACTTCCCCCTTATTCTCCTCTCATTATATCACGTTTCTGAAAAAAAGCAGTTTCTAAGATTGAAAGAAGACAGCTCAAGAAAGCTCAATTATTGCCATGCTTTCTTTTAACTGTTTATTTCAGCGTCCAAAATTTTGGCACCAACTTCACGATAGGACACATCTCCCAAGATCTGAATCGTAAATTGCCCTTTTTC
The DNA here is from genome assembly GCF_938036805.1 of uncultured Streptococcus sp. Classification (GTDB taxonomy): domain Bacteria; phylum Bacillota; class Bacilli; order Lactobacillales; family Streptococcaceae; genus Streptococcus. The sequence goes on along the minus strand of NZ_CALHWC010000209.1, from coordinate 2,059 downwards.
ATATTCAACAACTGTCACACTACCGTTGTCAACCTCAGGATTTTTGCTAATGGCTTTATCAATCAGATAAGCAAAAGTCCCGATGGTCATACTATGGCTGACAACCAAAGCATTGCCTCCACCAGCGTCCTCCACTTCTTTGGCAATAGCTGTAAATCCAGCTAAAATCCGCCCACTGAGTTGCTCCCATGGCTCAGCCCAGCCAGCCGTATCTACTTCAACCAAGCCGTCCGCCAATTCTGGGAAAGTCAGATCTTTATAATTGTCAGTATCACGTACCCTTGGAATCACTCCACGGAAAAGATCGCCACCATAAGCCCCGTCAAAGCTCCCGAAGCACCACTCTCGAATACGCTTGTCAAACTTATAAGGAATCTTCCCTACCAAATCCAGCTCTTCTAGGATAATCCCCATGGTCTGAATGGTTCGACCAGAGTCGCTCGAGAAAGCCTGGGTAAATTCCAAGCCAGACTCTCTTAGCCCAATCCCTAGTTCACGGATACCACGTTCGCCTTCTTCAGTTAAGGGAGTGTCCGACCAACCCTGAGCTCGACCAATTGTGTTAAACATAGTTTTACCATGCCGGATGATGTATAATTTTGTTTTTGCCATGAATGTCTCCTTTTTAATTAAGGCCACTCGGATAAGGAGTGGCTTATTTGTCTCGCACTTGACTGAGCAAGACAGAGGGAAAGGGGCTGTTTAGACAGACCCCCATTACTTAGTTTTTGAAACTGTGAATTGGCGCAGGAATCTGACCGCCCCGCGCGATAAAGGCAGCTGACGAAGCCTGATTGACTTTCATAACCGGCGCTGTTCCCAAGAGCCCACCAAATTCGATCATATCGCCTTCCTTACCCTTTGGAATAATCCGCACAGCTGTCGTCTTTTGATTAATGACACCAATCGCTGCTTCATCCGCAATCATGGCTGCGATGGTTTCAGCCGGCGTCGCCTCTGGAATGGCAATCATATCCAAGCCTACCGAGCAGATAGCTGTCATAGCTTCTAGCTTTTCTAAATTGAGCGAGCCATTTTGCACAGCCGCAATCATACCCTCGTCTTCTGACACAGGAATGAAAGCACCAGACAGACCACCAACCTGATTGCAGGCCATAACACCGCCTTTTTTGACTTGGTCATTAAGAAGGGCAAGCGCCGCTGTCGTACCATGAGTGCCAACTGTTTCCAAGCCCATTTCTTCCAAGACACGAGCCACTGAATCGCCGACAGCGGGCGTTGGAGCCAGACTCAAATCAACAATCCCGAACTTGACGCCCAGACGCTCGCTGGCCATCTGACCGACCAACTGACCGATACGAGTGATTTTGAAGGCCGTTTTCTTGACCGTTTCAGCCACCACGTCAAAGCTCTCACCACGGACCTTTTCCAAGGCTCGTTTGACAACACCAGGCCCAGAAACACCGACATTGATGACCACATCTGCTTCACCGACACCATGAAAAGCGCCCGCCATGAAAGGATTGTCCTCTACCGCATTGGCAAAGACGACTAGCTTGGCCGCACCCATGTCAGAAAGCTGGGCCGTTTCCTTGATAATCCGCCCCATATCCGCAACTGCCGTCATGTTGATGCCAGTCTTGGTTGAACCGATATTGACAGAAGAACAGACCTTGTCCGTCTCAGCCAAAGCCCGCGGAATGGAATTAATGAGGATTTCGTCCCCTTTTTGATAACCCTTTTGCACCAAGGCAGAGAAGCCACCGATAAAGTCCACACCGATTTCTTTTGCTGCCCGATCCAGAGCATGAGCCAGAGGCAGATAGTCCGTAGCATCCGTAGCTGCCCCAATCAGAGAAATCGGAGTTACGGAGACCCGCTTGTTGACAATGGGAATCCCCAGCTCAGCTGCAATCTCATTTCCAACTGCCACCAGGTCCTTCGCTTTGTTCGTAATTTTTTGGTACACCTTGTCCGCTGCCCGCTCAATATCCGAGTCAATACAGTCCAAGAGAGAAATGCCCATGGTGATAGTCCGAATATCAAAATTCTGCTCCTCAATCATGGCAATGGTTTCTGTAACTTGTCTAATATCCAT
>NZ_CALHWC010000208.1 GCF_938036805.1 uncultured Streptococcus sp. | reverse complement strand
ATCAAGAAAACTCAAAGCGCCAGAAAGACTAGCCGCGTATGAAAAGCGGTTAGACTTGAGAGCCAGCTTAAAGGATCCGTAGCCGCCCATGGAAAGGCCAGCGATAAAATTCTTCTCTCGCTTATCAGACATATTGGGGAAAAAGCGCTTGAGGACCCGTGGCAGCTCTTCAGCGATGGCTTCATAATAGTTAAAACCGTACTGAGTATCGGTGTACCAGCCATTGCTGGTATTCGGCATGACAACAATTAGGTTAGTTGAGCGAACTAGACGTTCAATATTTGAACGCTTGAGCCAGCTATTGTGATTCCCGTTCATACCATGAAGCAGATACAAAACAGGAATATCCTTATCATCTGGCTTGTCCACGCGCGACGCATCTGGATAGAGAACATTGACTCCCCACTCCATCTCCAAGGCTTCTGAATAATATTCTATCTGCATCACTGCCATCTTTTTTCTCCTCTCGTAAAAACTACTGTTCTTGACTAGGCAGCACAGCCAGCCACACTCCGAAAGCAAAGCCTGTTCTGCGACCGCCAAAAGATAAGAAAAAGCCGATATTCGACTTTCTCTCTGCAAAATACTGGGAAAGTTGCTCCCTCGAGTGACTCTAGCGAACTTCCATGACAACCGGAAGAATAGCCGGCCGGCGCTTGGTCTGCTCAAAGAGGAACTTAGCCAAACTATCACGAACCGCTCCCTTGAGCTCGCCCCAGTCAAAGCTTTCCTGAGCCAGATAGTCTTCCACTGTCTTATTGATCAGGTCAGTACTCTCCCGCAGGATGTCACGACTCTTCTTGACATAGACAAATCCACGAGTATGAACCTTGGCTTTGGAGATGATTTTCTTCTCCTTACGGTTGACCGTAAGGGCCACGATGAAGATGCCGTCTTCAGACAAGACCTTGCGGTCACGCAGGACGATATTGCCCACATCACCGATGGCATTTCCATCAATCATGACATCGCCTGCTGACACTGCTCCAGCTGGCACAAAGTCGCCATTTTCGTAGGCCATGATGCTACCACGCTTAGGTATCAAGATGTTTTCTGGTAAAATCCCGACTTCCATGGCTGCCTTGGCATGGGCGTCCAGTCCGCGGTACTCTCCCTGAATCGGGAAGAGATACTTGGGTTGTAGTAAGTTGAGCATGAGCTGCAAGTCACGCGCATTGGCATGGCCAGATACACGCAAGTTTTGGGTAATCAGCTTGACCACGCCACCAGCTTGGTAAATCATGTTTTCCACACGCGCCACAACTGCTTCCTTGGCAATAGATGGCGTTGTAACGATATAAACCAAGTCTCCGTCTTTGATTTCTACATAACGGTGACGACCAATGGACATCTTGCGCAGGCCATTAATAGGCTCACCCATCCGACCCGTCTCCAAGATAATCAGCTCATGGTCCTCAAACTTAGACATTTCCTTAGGCTTGATCAAAAGGCGCTCATCCGCCAAGGATAATTTCTTGAGGCGGATAGCCGTACGGACGATATTTTCAATATCAAAACCTGTCAAAACGACGCGACGACCTGTTTCTGCCGCAGCTTCAAAGACCTGCTGGATCCGAGACAGGTTGCTGGCAACCGCTGCTACGATGACACGGCCACCCCAATCAGAAATCGTGTCCGTAATCTCACGGCCAACCTCGCTTTCACTAGCCACTTGCACGGTGCTGTCAGCGTTGGCTGAATCACTTAAGAGAGCTAAAACGCCCTCACGACCGATCTCAGCCAAACGTCCGAAATCGGTCGCATAAGACTCGCTGGCAGATTGGTCAAACTTGAAATCTCCTGTATAAACAATATTGCCTTCACGCGTCTTAACAACAATTCCCAAGCTCTCTGGAATCGAGTGGGTCGTCCGGAAAAAAGAGACAACCGTTTCGCCAAATTCAATCTCTGTATTTTCATCGATAACATGAAAATCATTGAATTTCTTAACAGCGTCATTGTTTTTGACAAAGAGCTTGGCTAGCTCAATCGTCAACTCCGAACCAAAAACCGGTACCTTGGCTTCTGTCAAAAGATAAGGCAGTGCACCGATGGCATCCGCATGACCGTGAGTCAGAAAGACACCTGCAATTCGGTCTTTATTTTCAAACAAATAATCCATGTTGGGAATGACGACATCTACTCCCAACTGCTCATTTTCTGGGTATTTGAGCCCAGCATCCAATACAAAAATGGAATCATCCACTTCGGCGACGTAGAGATTTTTCCCATTCTCACGGACGCCGCCCAAAGTAATCAGCTTAATAGTGCTTTTACTCATTTTTACTCCTATTCGATTTTAGAATCTCATTTATCAAAGATTCCTTGATTTTATTACTAACGGTCCTTGGCAAGCCAAGTCGAATTACAGTTTTGCAAACAAAGTTTGCACATCTTAGTCATTATAGCATTTTTTCACGCTTTTTTCAAAACAAAGGAAACCTATAGAATGAGCAGCAAATCTAAGGATAGTAGTTTGATACAGCAAGTCTCTGGTCACTTCTTCCTGATTAAAAGTGTAGCTGCGCTCCAGTCAATCTCTTCTCTAGCTCCACTATAGCAAAAAAAGAAGACGCTAGCAACGTCCCCTTTTCGACTTCCTAAAAAGCCACTCTTTCTTCTATAATTTGTGGAAGACTGAAGATCCGGAATCCTTGCAAATCGTTTTACTGATATCTCAGAACTCCAAATTCCTTTGAGTGTCTTTAACATCCCCTAGCATGATAATCTTGACAAACCTTAGTCAAAGACAATCAAGGACTTAATAGTCTTCCGCTCATCCATATCTTTATAGGCTTGGTCAATCTCTTCCAGTTTATAGCTGGAAGTAAAGACGCGGCCTGGATTGATGTCGCCATCAAGGACTGCTTTCAGTAAGAGTTGCTTGTCATAGGTAGTGACAGAGGCTGCACCACCTGCCACTGTGATGTTTTGAGCAAAGGTGGAACCAATCGGATGCTTTTCGCAATGAGGAACACCAACAAAACCTAA
>NZ_CALHWC010000207.1 GCF_938036805.1 uncultured Streptococcus sp. | reverse complement strand
TTAGAAAAAATGGAACTGTACAAATCAGACGTTGAACTCGTGGAGGTTGAAAAATAATGAGCTTTTTTATTACAATTGCAATTAAGTTAGCTTTGGGACTCGTTTCCCTCGTTTTTGTCATCAATGTGACAGGTAAAGGGAATTTAGCACCAAGCTCCGCAACAGACCAAGTACAAAACTTTGTTCTCGGTGGCATTATCGGCGGGGTCATCTACAATAGCTCCATTACTATCCTTCAATATGCAGTCATCTTAATCATCTGGACCATTCTGATTTTGCTCTTAAAATGGCTCAACACCAACGTTTCCTATATCAAACATCTGATTGATGGGAAACCAACCATTATCATCAAAAACGGCAAACTAGATCCTGAAGCCTGCCGTTCAAAAGGGCTATCTGCATCAGACGTTGCTCTGAAATTACGTTCCCAAGGAGTCTTCCAACTGAAAGAAGTCAAAAGAGCCGTCATCGAGCAAAATGGTCAATTGATTATCGTAAGAATTGGCGATGAAAATCCAAAATATCCAATCATTACCGATGGAGTTGTGCAACTTGAAATCTTAGAAACTATCGGCAAGTCAGAAGAATGGTTGATGACCGAATTACAAAAAGAAGGCTTTGAAAATGTCTCCGATATCTTCATTGCAGAATATAATAAAGGCGAAATTAATGTCGTGACCTATTAAAAATTAGTTGTCATTTCGTAGCAGTTATTTGCTTTTTCTTCGTAAAGAGTTTATACTTGTATCTATTATCTCGCTTGAATGAGTATCAAACCGCATCCAACTTAGATAATACACTTAATTAACGGAGGAAATTTCCATGTCAATCGAAGAAAAATTCAACCAAGCTAAAGGTTCTATCAAAGAAGGCTTCGGTAAACTTACTGGCGATACAAAAACTCAAGCAGAAGGAACTGCTGAAAAAGTAGCTTCAAAAGTGAAAGAAGTCGCTGAAGACGCAAAAGGCGCTGTTGAAGGTGCTATCACAGGCGTTAAAAACATCCTTCACAAAGACGATAACTAATCGTTAACGTCCAAAAACCACCCTATTTTCTGCAGTCCTATTTGACTGCGGGAGATAGGGTGGTTTTTGTTTACCTTTGATTTAGTTTGGGTGTAGAAAAAGAACACCCAAAAAGTGCTCTTTGTAAGTATTGTAATTCTTTTGAATGAACGTTTACTAAATTGTGACGCTTTTCGGGCCTTTTTCAAGCCTTACTTGGAAAGCATGTGCTAAGCTGTGATCATGTTTATTCAAAATCTTTCCCATTTCTCTTTGCTATGATTGAGTCGGAACAATTGTAAGGTCACTGTGGTCATTTAAAAAACTATACATTGGTACTCCAAAACCCTCTTCCGATATATTCTCACATAGAGTTTTTACAAAAAATTCTATCCATTCACTAGAAGGTTCCACAGCATCATCAGTCTGAGGAGTGAACCACATTTGAGGAATAAGTTCCATTGTGTCTAAATCGCATGCAATCCCAATCATCATATTATAGAAATCAAATGAAGCATAAAAAGCACGCATATTATCGCTAACTTTATCAATTCCTAATTCAGGAGGTATTTCCGTCATCGTAATCATCATATGACCAGTTATTTCCCCATTTTCCTCTTCAAATTTTTCAAGCACTCCTTGCTCACGGAGGATATTTTCTATTTTGAAGAACATTTCTTTATCTGCTAACATTATGTTATCTCCAATAATATTTATTAGTGGTCTATTGAGCAAAACCTTACATAAAATTACAAATAGAAAAATAATTAGAATACATAATTATAAATCTATTTAACTACACTATTACAGCCAAAAAATTATTAAATATGTGAATTAGTACAGAGTATTCTATTCTTTTAGTTCTATAATAAATGTAAGATATTATACTGCCTAACAAACTATACAGTAAAATCGATCTAATAAAAATTCCAATACTAGGTTCGTTCATGCAATGCATTAATCCAAACAATATATTTGATATGATGAAACCTTTCCTGCTCATATTATAGCAATAATTCATTATTGCACCATGAAAAGTTAATTCCTCTAAAACTGGTCCTACGAAAATTGCATAAAAATTGAATAACTCTACGCCCATAATATCTTTTAAAATTTGTAATAACGCATCATTTTGGGTATCTCCAAAAATGCTTAAATACAAATGAACTATGAGTCTTAACAAAACAGCGAATGCTAAGCAATAAAATACTTTGTTCCACTCTAGTTTCTGAATACGATTAAAGACATTATGTTTTATGCCTATTTTATAAGAGAAATATAATGTAAAAAACAAGAAAAGTACAAATAGCAACCTAGCATAGACTAATGAAATATCTTTCAAAATCAAACAACAAAACGGTAAATTTGAGAGCAAAAATAACTGCCCAGTCACTTTATGTTTTTCTCTCATTTTTAACTACCTCCAACAAACCATTATTAATATTTCAATTATTGCTTAATTCATTTAATCATTTTTCTGAAACTTGAAGCGGAAATGCTGAGATTCTTTGCATATACTGATTCTGAGATTTTATCTTTCCTAAAAATCCTCCTATCTTAAGAAAGAAAAACAGATATCTTACAATATAAACCTCCCCAATAATTGAGTAAGCGCTTTTACACTTTTATTGTAACTAACTATTTTTATTTTTTCAAATAATTATATGCAATTCCTAATTTGCAAAATTAAAGTAGTCAAAAAAAGACATCCAAGAGAAAATTCTTGAATGTCTGTAAACGTTGATAGTATCGTGTTGATTAACGTTTTGAGGCAACTGACTCTGTCAGTTTGCAGCCACATTTGTAAGCGACTAAAGTCGCAACAACTGTGTCAATTGCACCAATTTAGTCTAGAAATATAAAAAAGAACACCGAGAAAGGTGCACTTTGTAAGTATAGTAATTCTTTCGAATTAACGTTTACTAAATTGTGACGCTTTATGGGCTTTCTTAAGACCTGGTTTGAAAGATTTTTCTTTGAATAAATTTCAAAAGCTTGTAATATCAATGTTTTTACAAGTTTTCAAAACTCAAAATTTCATCCAATTCCAACTAATTTCATCTGAATGGTGTGAACTTTATCCTAAAAATACACGAATTGAGCTGATAAATACTAAAAGTTCACACCATTAGTTAAATGATTTTTTGTTCATCATTTTTCTTAGATGATAGAACTTCTAATTTATTTCTTATTCAAGCAAAAACAACCTGCTATAAGTAAGAAAGAGGAAGATACAAGAAAAACACGGCGTAAAAACCGATTCAGTTCATTGTCCTCAATCCTTGTCTGCTTCATTTTCTTTTACGAGATCGTTTTGTGAATCTTTTTCAGAGAGTTTTTGATCAATATACTTGTCAATGTTTTCATAAAATTCCTTGGTCGCTTCACTATCTAATGTTGGCGAGTTCTGAACTTGATTCACTTTCAATTGAACAGATTGAATACCGTAAGAGGCTTGTTTTTGGTGGAGTGTTTCTAATTCTTCTTCTGAAATCGGATCTCCAACAACCGTCAAGACCAATTCATTGTTACTTGACTTGTAGACTTGATTAATAACCGTATAATTGGCGAACTCTTTTCCTACAAACTGTTTGATCCCTTCTTTGCGCGCTTGTTCTATTGTCAGAGTAACTGCCGAATAGCTAGCTGGAAGAATCAACAATACAATCAAAGATATCAAGCCAATTCTCATTTTAATGCTCAGCTCTTTAAATGAAGTTAAAGGAGATTTTCTCATCAAAATTCTTGTTCCAACAATGTTGGCTAGCATGATAAAGACACAGTTGATCAAGAAAAGATAGAGAGCCCCCAATAAAAATCGTACATTCCCATTAGCTAAACCATAGCCAGCAGTACAGATAGGCGGCATCAGAGCTGTAGCAATGGCTACTCCTGGCACGATATTGTTTGCTTCTTTTTTCCTTGAACCGATCACACCAGCAATCCCACCAGCAATAGCAATGAGGACATCCCAAATGGTTGGAGAGGTTCGTGCAATCAACTCGCTACTTGCATAAGACAAGGGAGAAATCCAGAAATACAGAGTCGAGACAAGCAAACTGACCAACACTTGAG
>NZ_CALHWC010000206.1 GCF_938036805.1 uncultured Streptococcus sp. | reverse complement strand
GATGATTATGAAATCATTGCGGATGGTGCAGGTGCTATTGTCCATTGGACTTCAACGACTCCGGGCGAAGATAAAAAGATGGATGAGTTTGGCAATTATACTACCTATCTGAGAAGTGATCCTAAAAGTTCAAATTATATTTTGCGCCAAAATGTAAAATTAGAAGACTATCCTAAGTATTTAAGTACACGACCGTCTGGCGGTTCTTATTGGACTCTCAGTGTTTATCATATTGATGGCAATAAGCTTCAAAAAGAGGATGAACTAGATCTTTATGATACTGTAGAGAACTATGATTCTGCTTATCTCCCTAGAGAGTTAAGAGGGATTTATCGTTGGAATGGTAAGGAATACTTAGGAATAGACATTCACCATATAAATGATAGACAAGGTAGAAAAACTATTTTTCTTGATTTGAAGACAAGAAAAATTGAGGAAATAAAAAGCTGGACTGACGAGATTCTTTTACCAAAAGTTAGTCTCTTTAATTACTGGTATAGTAATGATAGTGGTATTAATACAATACCTGGTAGTAATCAATTTTCTATAAATAAAAAGGTTCTTGATAATTCTCAATTTGAGGAAAATACGTCTGCTTACAGGTTGTTAGGCAAAAAGGAGACATTGACATATATTTTAACCGCACAAAATAGTGCAGAGAAGTACAGTAAAGAAGCAAGAATTTATAGTTTATTTTTACCAAGTATTAATCCGTTTAAAAATACAACGATTCCCCCAGAACTGTCTGTTGACAGTCAGGAACATATCGTCAACTCCAAAGAAGAGTTTGACAGATACTATGATATTGAGAAGGCTAGGAAGCTGTATCATGAAATAGAATAAGAAAGGAAGAAGATAAAATATCAGACCAAGTGAGAAAATATGCCAAGGGTGAGGAAGTATTTACTAAAGATAAGAAAAGGCTTACTTTGGAAAAAATGACCCCAAAACAGCTTAAAGAGTTTGAGAATGTGATTGGAACTCTTGGGAATAATAGCGCTAGCCAGTTTGGTGAGTACCTGGATGGGACGTTTGGTAAATAGGAGACCGATTATGAAATGGACTAAAACAAAAACAGTTATTACCTTGGGAGTAGTATTACTCTCATCTTTGCTGACTTGGACTCTCTACTTCTACTACAATGAACAATATTACGGACAATTCCATAAGTATACGGGTAAAGCAAAGATTGATGATTATGAAATGATTGCGGATGGTGCAGGTGTCATTGTCCATTGGGTTTCAACAACCCCAGAAGAAGACAAGAAGATGGCTGAGTTCGGTAGTTATGCTTCTTACAAAATTGACCAAAACAGTTCTCGCTATATTCTGCGGCAGAACGTTAAACTGAAAGAGCTTCCCTATCGTCTGATGGAAAGACCATCTGACGGTGCCTATTGGACTCTTAGTGTCTATCATATCAATGACAAAAGACTTGAAGAAGAAAAGGAGATAGATCTCTACAAAGTTGTAGAGAATTACAATTCTAATTATTTACCAGCAGAGCTAGGAGGAATCTACACTTGGCAAGGTCAAGACTATTTATGGATACAAATACGAGATTTAGAGAATCCTCAGGAAACAAGGCCGCTTTTCCTTAATCTAAAGAGTAGAAAAATGGAGGAAATTGAGATTTTAGCTAAAGATTACGTGAGAAAACCTTTTATAAAGCAAGCGACTGATTGGGACCAAAAAGCAAGTGGCATTTATACCACTACTCCTGGTGGAGAAGTTTGGGTAGATAAATCCGTTTTAGGCCAGACTCAATTTGATAGTAGTTCGAAGGCTTACAAGCTTCTAGAAAAAAAAGGAACAACAGTGTATTTATTACACTCGCAGAACAGTGCAGAAGGTTTTAGTAGGGAGGCAGCTGTCTACAGTCTACTTATGCCGGATACTTTGAATGTATATGAAGCTGTGACCATTCCTCCAGAGGTGTCTGTCGACAGTCAGGAGCATATCGTCAACTCTAAAGAAGAGTTTGACAGATACTATGATATTGAAAAGGCTAAAAAGCTGTATCATGAAACAGAGTAAACAAGACAAGATATTATGGAAACCAGCGAGACTTTATTCTCGTTGGTTTTTCTTTTTCCAAGGTCATAATTTCTACCTATAGCAAACAATAATCTCAGTCAATAGTGTTGTTAAAATAGGGCTTTTGGATTGGTTGATGAAGTTGGTTATAGTTTTAGGCTATATCAAACTCTGGGAAATTCCAATTATACAGAGGGCGGATTTTCTGTTAAGATAGTTTCAACAACAATTTTTGGAGGACGTTTATGTCAACGACTATCATTGGTTTCCCTCGCTTGGGTGAATTCCGCGAATTAAAATTTACAACTGAAAAATACTTTAGAAAAGAAATCTCAGAAGAAGAACTCCTTGCAGCAGCGAAAGACTTGCGTGCGAAACACTGGAACATTGTCAAAGAAAAAGGCATCACTGAAATCCCATCAAATGACTTTTCTCACTATGACAACTTCCTAGATGCAGCTTTCCTTTTCAACGTGGTTCCTGCATCCGTTCAAAACTTGGACTTGTCTGACCTTGAGCGCTACTTTGCCTTGGCGCGTGGTTACCAGGGAGAAAAAGGGGATGTTCGTGCCCTTCCGATGAAGAAATGGTTCAACACCAACTACCACTACATCGTTCCTAAGTTTGAAAAAGACACTCAAGTAAAACTTGCAGGTCACAAGATTTTTGATGAGTTCCAAGAAGCCAAAGAACTTGGTCTTAACACTCGTCCAGTCCTTGTAGGACCATTCACTTTCCTTCAATTGTCAGACTTCGAAGAAGGCGTGAAAGCAGAAGATTTCGTAGACAGCTTTGTGGCTGCTTACCAAGAAGTTTTTGCAAAATTGGCTGAACTTGGTGCGACTCGTATCCAACTAGATGAAGCTGCTCTTGTAAAAGATTTGACAGCTGAAGAAAAAGCTCTCTTCTTGAACCTCTACAACAAGCTTTTGGCTGACAAGAAAGGTCTTGAAGTATTGCTTCAAACTTACTTTGGTGACGTTCGTGACGTCTACGCTGACCTTGTGAAATTGCCGGTAGATGCCATCGGTCTTGATTTTGTTGAAGGTAAGAAAACTCTTGAACTGGTTAAAGGTGGCTTCCCAGCTGACAAGACTCTTTATGCAGGTATTGTCAATGGTAAAAACATCTGGCGCAATAACTACGAAAAGAGCTTGGCTGTTCTTGAGCAAATCCCAGCTGAAAACATCGTATTGACAAGCTCATGCTCACTTCTTCATGTGCCATTTACAACTGCTAACGAAGAATTTGAACCAGCAATCTTGAACCACTTTGCTTTTGCGGTTGAAAAATTGGAAGAACTTCGTGACTTGGATGCTATCCGCAATGGTCAAGGTGCAGAAGCTCTTGCAGCTAACAAAGAACTCTTTGCAACTGAGCGTGTGGGTGAAAATGCAGAACTTCGTGCGCGCATCGCTGGTTTGACAGATGCTGACTACACTCGTTTGCCAGCCTTTGCAGAACGTGAAGCCATCCAAGAAGAAGCTTTCAAACTTCCAGCTCTTCCAACAACAACCATCGGTTCATTCCCTCAAACTAAGGAAGTCCGTTCCAAGCGTTTGGCTTACCGTAAGGGTGAATTGTCACAAGAAGAGTACGACGCTTTCCTTGCTGAAACGATCGATGAATGGATCAAATGGCAAGAAGAAGTTGGATTTGACGTGCTTGTACACGGTGAGTTCGAGCGTAACGACATGGTTGAGTACTTCGGTCAAAACTTGTCAGGTTACCTCTTCTCTAAGAATGGTTGGGTACAATCATACGGTATGCGTGGGGTTAAACCACCAATTATCTGGGGTGATGTCACTCGTCTCAACCCAATCACTGTGAAATGGTCTAGCTACGCACAAAGCCGTACAGACAAACCTGTCAAAGGTATGTTGACTGGACCTGTTACAATCTTGAACTGGTCATTCCCACGTGAAGACATCTCTATCAAGGATTCTACTCTTCAAATCGCTCTTGCTATCAAAGATGAAGTACTTGACCTTGAAGCTGCTGGTGTGAAAATCATCCAAATTGACGAGGCTGCTCTTCGTGAAAAATTGCCACTCCGTCGTAGCGACTGGTACGAAGACTACCTTGACTGGGCAATTCCTGCCTTCCGCTTGGTACACTCTACAGTTGCGCCAGACACTCAAATCCACACTCACATGTGTTACTCAGAATTTACAGATATCATCCCGGCTATCGACAACATGGATGCGGACGTTATTTCCTTTGAAGCCAGCCGTTCAAACCTTGAAATCTTGGACGAACTCAAAGCGAAAAATTTCCAAACAGAAGTGGGACCTGGGGTTTACGATATCCACTCACCTCGTGTGCCAA
>NZ_CALHWC010000205.1 GCF_938036805.1 uncultured Streptococcus sp. | reverse complement strand
AGAAGGGTGATTTTATCCCAAAAGAAAAGGCTGAGAAAGTCTTTCGGATGAAAACGGAGGAATCGAGAGAAAACTTTGTGAGTCTTCTCAAAGATGTTCCGCTGGATTTCATCACTGTGACCTACGAAGTGATTGACAGTCTTTCAAGGAAGTACAGCTATCCGGTTCAAGATTATATCTATGTCACTTTGACGGACCATATCTACTGTTCTTATCAAGCAGTACAACAGGGATGCTACAAGGACAGCGCTCTTCCAGATGCTAGAGAGAAATATCCAGTTCCTTATCAAATCGCTCAAGAAGCAGTTACTATCTACAGAGAGCGCTTGTTAGATACTTTCCCTGATGATGAGGTAAACCGAATAGCTTATCACTTTATCAATGCCGAGGGCAATTCTGATCCTGAGGGGCAAAGCCATCTGGATAAGCGAAAGGAAATCCTGGGAGCTGTGGAAGCTGAGTTAAGGAAGAATGATATTAGAAGAACGGCTGAAAACAGCAACTTCTATGACCGCTTCATGATTCACTTAAATTATTTCTTAGACTATTTAGATAGGAGTCGGGATGATAATGTGTCACTCCTTGAAATGGAAAGTCAGATAAAGCTGACTTATCCAGAAGCCTATCAAATTGGAAGTACCATTTACAAGATTGTCGCTCAACAAACTGGAGTAGATGTATACAACAGTGAGCGAGTCTACCTTGTTTTACATATTCAACGATTACTTTAACTAAAAAAGGAGGTTCTGTCATGAACAGAGAAGAAGTAACATTACTTGGTTTTGAAATTGTAGCCTATGCAGGCGATGCCCGTTCCAAACTGTTGGAAGCCTTAAAGGCTGCAGAAGCGGGAGATTTTGCTAAGGCAGATGCCTTGGTGGAAGAAGCCAATGGCTGCATCGCTGAAGCTCATCATGCTCAGACCAGTCTCTTGACAAAAGAAGCTGCTGGCGAGGACTTGGCTTACAGTGTGACCATGATGCACGGCCAGGATCACCTAATGACTACTATCTTGCTAAAAGACATGATGCACCATTTGATTGAACTATACAAAAGAGGAGTAAAATAATGAACAAACTCATCGGACTTATTGAGAAAGGGAAGCCTTTCTTTGAGAAGATTTCTCGGAATATCTATCTCCGTGCTATTCGGGATGGCTTTATCGCTGGTATGCCAGTCATTCTCTTCTCATCTATCTTTATCTTGATTGCCTATGTGCCAAATGCTTGGGGCTTCCACTGGTCTAAGGATATTGAAACTTTCCTAATGACCCCTTATAGCTATTCGATGGGGATTCTGGCTTTCTTTGTGGGTGGGACCACTGCTAAGGCGCTGACAGACTCTGTCAACCGCGACCTGCCTGCGACAAACCAGATTAACTTCTTATCTACTATGCTGGCTTCTATGGTCGGCTTCCTCCTCATGGCTGCTGAGCCTGCCAAGGAAGGTGGCTTCCTGACTGCCTTCATGGGAACCAAAGGTCTTTTGACTGCTTTCATTGCAGCCTTTGTGACAGTTAATGTCTATAAGGTTTGTGTGAAAAATAATGTCACCATCCGCATGCCAGAAGAAGTTCCACCAAATATTTCCCAAGTATTTAAAGACTTGATTCCATTTACTGTCTCAGTTGTTCTTCTTTACGGCTTGGAGCTGGTTGTTAAAGCAAGTTTGGGAGTAACGGTTGCTGAATCCATCGGAACGCTTCTAGCTCCGCTTTTCTCAGCGGCAGATGGCTATCTGGGAATCACGCTTATCTTTGGTGCTTACGCTTTCTTCTGGTTCGTGGGAATTCATGGTCCGTCTATTGTTGAGCCTGCTATTGCTGCCATTACTTATGCCAATATCGATGCCAACTTGGCCTTGCTTCAAGCTGGTCAGCATGCGGATAAGGTCATCACTTCTGGTACTCAAATGTTCATCGTTACTATGGGTGGTACTGGTGCGACCTTGATTGTTCCATTCCTCTTCATGTGGATCTGTAAGTCTGAGCGCAACCGTGCGATTGGACGGGCATCTGTTGTCCCAACCTTCTTTGGTGTCAATGAGCCTATTCTCTTTGGTGCTCCAATCGTACTGAATCCGATTTTCTTCATTCCATTTATCTTTGCACCTATCGCAAACGTATGGATTTTCAAATTCTTTGTTGATACGTTAAACATGAACTCCTTCTCAGCCAACCTTCCTTGGGTGACACCTGGACCTCTGGGAATTGTGCTAGGTACCAACTTCCAGCTTCTGTCCTTTGTTCTTGCAGCCCTTCTTGTCGTAGTAGATGTGATTATTTACTATCCATTTGTCAAGGTTTATGACGAACAAATCCTAGAAGAAGAACGTTCTGGAAAAGCCAACGATGCTCTCAAAGAAAAAGTAGCAGCTAACTTTAACACTGCTAAAGCGGATGCTATCCTTGAAAAAGCAGGAGTGGATGAAGAAGCTCCGGCGCAAAACAATATTAGCGAAGAAACCAATGTTCTGGTGCTCTGTGCAGGCGGTGGTACTAGCGGATTGCTGGCCAACGCTTTGAATAAAGCAGCAGCTGAATACAATGTTCCTGTCAAAGCAGCAGCGGGTGGCTACGGTGCTCACCGTGAAATGCTGCCTGAGTTTGACCTGGTTATCCTGGCCCCTCAAGTTGCCTCCAACTTTGAAGACATGAAGGCGGAAACTGATAAATTGGGTATCAAGCTAGCTAAGACTGAAGGCGGCCAATACATCAAACTAACCCGTGACGGTAAAGGAGCACTGGCCTTCGTTCAGGAGCAATTTAACAACTAAATCTGTTTATTTGAGATGAAGCAACTTGATAGAGTTTGGGACAAAAGTTCTACCCTCTCAATTGTCTTTGGATTATCGAGCAAGACGCAGTGGTTGAGTGGGATCTACTACGCTGATTTCATCAGCTTTTATAGCCCTACTCAACTGTGCGGAGGTGGGACGACGAAATCGAATTCTAACGAATTACCGATTTCTGTCCCACTCTCCAAATGTTATTGAAAGGAAAATAAGATGACAAAAAGCTTACCTAAAGATTTTATTTTCGGTGGTGCAACAGCAGCCTATCAAGCTGAGGGAGCAACCCACACAGATGGGAAGGGGCCTGTTGCCTGGGATAAGTACCTAGAGGATAACTACTGGTACACGGCAGAACCTGCCAGTGACTTTTACCACAAATACCCTGTGGATCTGAAATTGGCTGAAGAGTATGGTGTCAATGGTATTCGGATTTCCATTGCTTGGTCACGGATTTTCCCGACAGGCTATGGCGAGGTCAATCCAAAAGGTGTGGAATTTTACCATAATCTTTTCGCAGAGTGTCACAAGCGTCATGTGGAACCCTTTGTGACTCTTCACCATTTTGATACGCCAGAAGCTCTCCACTCAAACGGAGACTTCCTGAATCGGGAGAATATCGAGCACTTTGTAGACTATGCGGCTTTCTGTTTTGAAGAATTTCCAGAAGTTCGTTATTGGACAACTTTCAATGAAATTGGTCCCATTGGTGATGGTCAGTACTTAGTAGGAAAATTCCCTCCAGGTATCCAGTATGACTTGGCCAAGGTTTTCCAATCCCATCACAACACGATGGTCTCCCATGCCCGTGCCGTTAAGCTTTATAAGGACAAGGGCTACAAGGGTGAAATTGGTGTCGTTCATGCACTTCCGACAAAATATCCTTACAATCCAGAAAATCCAGCAGATGTCAGAGCGGCAGAGTTGGAAGATATTATTCATAACAAATTTATCCTAGATGCGACTTATCTGGGACACTATTCAGATGTTACTCTGGCAGGAGTGAATCATATTCTAGAGGTCAATGGTGGTCAGCTGGATCTACGAGATGAAGACTTTGCGGCTTTAGAAGCAGCTAAAGACCTCAATGACTTCCTTGGCATCAACTACTATATGAGTGATTGGATGCGCGACTTTGACGGTGAAACAGAAATTATCCATAACGGAAAAGGCGAAAAGGGAAGCTCCAAGTACCAGATTAAGGGAGTAGGGCGTAGAGAATCTCCAACCCATATACCAAAAACTGATTGGGATTGGATTATCTATCCGCAAGGTCTCTATGACCAGATCATGAGAATTAAGAAGGATTATCCAAACTACAAGAAGATTTATATCACAGAAAATGGTCTGGGTTATAAGGATGAATTTGTGGACAATACAGTTTACGACGATGCTCGGATTGACTATGTCAAGCAGCATCTGGAAGTTTTATCTGATGCGATTGCGGACGGGGCTAATGTCAAGGGCTACTTTATCTGGTCTCTGATGGATGTCTTTTCTTGGTCTAACGGTTATGAAAAACGCTACGGCTTATTCTACGTAGACTTCGAAACGCAGGAGCGCTATCCGAAGAAATCCGCTCACTGGTATAAGAAACTAGCTGAAACACAAATGATTGAATAAAAAATAAAGCCGTTAGAGTTGAGCTCTTTCGGCTTTTTTGGGCATGCTAATCCATAGAAGTCTGATTTGATGGTAGGGAGAGCTTGGTGCTCAATCACTAGACATGATATTATGGTCGGAGTGCTTGCGGAAAAATTTAAAATTCTCCTTTGAATTGGCTTGAGAGACAGACAGTTTGGCTTTCATTTTTTATGACAGCCAATGGCTCTGTACTTGGAAATCTGCTATAATGGTCTTATGATTATTTTACAAGCAAACAAGATTGAACGCTCTTTTGCAGGGGAGCTACTTTTTGATAATATCAACCTGCAGGTGGATGAGAGTGACCGGATTGCACTGGTCGGTAAAAATGGAGTTGGGAAGTCAACCCTGCTCAAGATTTTGGTAGGCGAGGAAGAGCCGACGTCTGGTCAGATTAATAAAAAACGAGATCTGTCCCTGTCCTATCTGGCTCAGGACAGCCGCTTTGAATCGGAGAATACTATCTTCGACGAGATGCTGCTGGTCTTTGATAGCCTGCGCCAGCAGGAAAAGCGACTACGCCAGATGGAGCTGCAAATGGGAGAATTGTCAGGGGAAGAGCTGACTGCTCTCATGACCCAGTACGACCAGCTGTCAGAGGACTTTCGCCAGAAAGGTGGGTTTACCTATGAGGCCGACATTCGAGCGATTTTGAATGGCTTCAAGTTTGACCAGTCCATGTGGCAGATGAAGATTTCTGAGCTTTCAGGCGGACAGAATACCCGTCTGGCTTTGGCCAAGATGCTCTTGGAAAAGCCGGAACTGTTGGTACTGGACGAGCCAACCAACCACTTGGATATTGAGACCATTGCCTGGCTAGAAAATTATTTGGTAAATTATAAAGGAGCCCTCATCATCGTCAGCCACGACCGCTATTTCCTAGACAAGGTTGCGACCATCACGCTGGATTTGACCAAGCATTCTTTGGATCGCTATGTGGGTAATTACTCTAGCTTTGTGATCCAAAAGGAGCAGAAGCTGGCCACTGAAGCCAAGAACTATGAAAAGCAGCAGAA
>NZ_CALHWC010000204.1 GCF_938036805.1 uncultured Streptococcus sp. | reverse complement strand
TGGGTGTGTCAGCCATTGAAATCGGTCTGCCATTTTCAGACCCTGTTGCAGATGGGCCGGTTATTGAAGAAGCCGGTCTGAGAAGTCTGGGCCACCATACTTCGGCCAAGTCTTTAGTCGCAAGCTTGCAGAATTTGGACACTCAGCTGCCTCTCATCATCATGACCTACTTCAATCCCATTTTTCAGTATGGCCTCAAAGATTTCGTCAAGGACCTGGCTACGACGCCGGTTAAGGGATTGATTATTCCGGATCTGCCCTACGAGCATAGGGACTTTATCCTGCCTCTGCTGGAAGATTCAGATATCGCTCTTGTTCCTTTAGTGAGCCTGACAACTGGCCTAGAACGTCAGCAGGAGCTGATCAAGGAAGCTGAAGGGTTTATTTACGCTGTAGCCATCAACGGTGTGACGGGTAAGAGCGGAAGCTACCGCAATGATTTGGACCAGCATTTGAGCAAACTCCGTGATATTGCAGAGATTCCAGTACTGACAGGCTTTGGCGTTTCGACTTTAGAGGATGTTGACCGCTTCAATCAAGTCTCAGATGGAGTCATTGTCGGATCTAAGATTGTCAAAGCTCTTCATGAAAAGGACGCCAGCATAGCAGCCTTTATCCAAGAAGCAGCAGCTTATAAGAAATAAGAACCACAACACCAAACAAAAGACAGGGTACAAATGCTAGCCTGTCTTTTTTCTTTTTAAAGCAGAAACAGGCGAGGCCAGAGAAGCTAGCGATTTGGATAAGAAGGAGAATTTCTGTTAGGTTGAAAATAGCTGAGCAGGACGCCAGAAATAGAAAGTCGCCAGCTCCGATGCGAAGATTAAAAAAGAAGGCTAGAAGTCCTAAGGCTAAAAAGAAGAGCATGAGAAGATTAACGCCTGCTGTCACTATCAACAAGAGATGAAAAATCAGCCAGATTAGGAGAGGGTATTCTTGCTCGCGCTGATCGTAGATGGCTAAGGTCAGGCCCATAGTTAGCAGTAAGAGCTGTGCTAGCGAAAGATAGCCTAAGCTCCAGCTTAGAAAAAGTAAACCCAGCACTAACTCAAAAGCAGCATACCAGACAGGAAGCTGGATCTTGCAGAAACGGCAACGGAAGCCATTAAGCAACTGAGAAAGGATAGGGATCAAATCCCGTGCTCTGAGTATCTGCTTGCAGTTGTCACAGTGGCTGCTTGGTGAGATGATGGACTGATCAGGGAAGCGGTCAATAACTAAGCCTAGAAAGGAGGCTAGAACCGTTCCGACTAGAAAAAAGTATAGATGAATCATACTTATTTATTCGTAATTTTGAGCAGAAAAATTTTGAAATTTTACAACTTTTCTAATAAAGTAAAATTTTGAGTTTTAAGGCTTGACTTTCTTAATTAGAAGCATTATAATTAAAACATAATCAATAAAGATTAGAATGATTACAAATAAAAAGAGAGGTATCATTATGACTCAAGTAAAACATGGCGCTGCAGCAGATGTAGCAACTTTCACTAACCAAAATTCTTTACCAAAAACAAAAGCTGTTCTTAACCAAGTGGTTTCAGATCTTTATACAGCTCGTATCGCTCTTCACCAAGTTCACTGGTATATGCGTGGTGCAGGCTTCATGGTATGGCATCCAAAAATGGACGAATACATGGATACAATTGATGAAACATTGGATGAAGTCAGCGAACGCTTGATTACTCTAGGTGGTAAGCCTTATTCAACTCTGACAGAGTTTATCCAACACAGCAAAATTGAGGAAAAGGCTGGCGAATTCAGCAAGAATGTTGAAGAAAGCTTGGAGCGCGTGATTGAAATCTTCCGTTATCTGACAGATCTTTACCAAGAAGCTATGGATGTAACGGATGAAGAAGGCGACGATGTAACCAATGACATCTTCGTTGGTGCTAAGGCAGACCTTGAAAAGACGATCTGGATGTTGACAGCTGAGCTTGGCCAAGCACCAGGTTTGTAAAATGATGTTTAAAGAGAGGCTGGGACAAAAGTCCTAGCCTCTATATTGTCTTTGGATTGTCGAGCAAGACGCAGTGGTTGAGTGGGTTCTACTAGGCTGATTTCATCAGCTTTTACAGTTCTACTCAACTGTGCGGAGGTGGGACGACGAAATCGAATTCTAACGAATTACCGATTTCTGCCCCACTCTCTTTGTTTTTTCTTAAGGATTGTTTAAGCTTCTTCCTCTATACTAAGATTATCAAATGAAGACCTCCTAACTTTGTTTGATAGAACTCCTAAACTTTTCTTTTTCATAATAATCTCCTGAAAAGGCAGTCTCCATGGCTGTCTTTTCTGTTTTGCTATCTTGAAAACTCTGCTAAAATCTGATAAAATATAGCTCATGAAAACACTCTATGATGTGCAGCAATTTCTTAAAAATTTCGGAATCATTATCTATATGGGCAAGCGTCTTTATGATATTGAGATGATGAAAATTGAGTTGGAACGGATTTACGATGCCGGCCTGATGGATAAGCTTGATTATCTAGAGGCTGAGGCTGTTCTTCGCAGAGAGCATCAAGTAGAGTTGAAGTATTTAGAGGATAAAGGGAGAAACTAGAATGGGAACTTGGATTTTATGGGCAATTTTGCTGGGAATGTTGGCTTGGATGGGCTTCAATTATTTCCGTATTCGACGTGCAGCTAAGATAGTAGATAACAGTGAGTTTGAAGCTTTGATTCGTCAGGGACAATTGATTGACCTGCGTGATCCATCCGATTTCCATCGCAAGCATATCTTGGGCGCGCGTAATATTCCGTCTCAACAGCTCAAGTCTAGTATCAATGCACTTCGCAAAGACAAACCAGTTCTTCTCTATGAAAATAGTCGTGGGCAACGTGTGACCAATGCGGCAATTTACTTGAAGAAGCAAGGTTTTAATGATATTTATATCCTGTCTTACGGTCTTGATTCTTGGAGCGGCAAGGTTAAGACAAGCTGATTCTTTGTAGAAATATATATACAAAATCAATATTTGGTCTTATTTTAGGGATTATCGGTCTGGTTTTGAGCAATTCTCATCAAAAAGAAACTCAATTAGATTATAAAACAGGAAGAATTCTTAATGTCGTCGGTATTGTCATTTCTGTCATCAACTGGAATGCAGGTATTATTCTGAGATTGAATGGATTTATGCAGTAAATAATAAAAAGGCTTGAATAAGCCTTTTTATTTTACCAGGTTTGTTCCAAATAACCTCTGATAATCTCGAGTTCGGAAGGATTCAGCGGTCGATAGCTGCCCTCTGTCAGATTGGGATCCAGTTGAAAATCACCGAAATGGGTGCGTTTGAGATAGGTGACCTTGACACCAACTGTTAGAAACATTTTCTTTACCTGATGAAATTTCCCTTCAGAAATGGTAACTGAGGCGGTGGAGTGCTCGGGGCTGGTCGTGTGAATCTGAAGTTGAGCGGGCTTGCAACGAGTGCCATCCAGAAAAACAATTCCTTGCTGAAAAGCAACTATGGCTTCTTGGTCAAGAGGACCGTTGACTTCGACATAGTAGGTCTTTGCGATATGGTATTGTGGATGGAGGAGCTGAAATCCCAGTGGCCCATTATCTGTAATCAGAAGCAGACCCCGTGTATCACGATCCAAACGGCCGATGGCGTAAAGCTGGTCGTTAAAATCTTCTGGGGCAATTAGATCTAGGACAGTCATCTTGTCTGCGTCAGAACTGGCAGTGACAGCACCAGCGGGCTTGTTCATCAGAAAATAATGGTGGGCTAGGTGGTTTAAAGCTTTACCAGCTAGGCTAATGGACTGGAGGCCACTATCGACATTTTGACTGAGGGAGCGAGCTGCTTGACCGTCAATTACAATCTGCTTTAGTCGCAGTTTTTGTTTCATCTCTTTCCGGCTAATCTTAGCTAGGGCTAAGAATTTATCAAGGCGCATGAGTTTTCCTTTCAAAGGTTTGGATCGATTCTTTTTTTCTTTTTATCATACACTTTCGGAAGTAAAATTGCAAAAATAGCTACAGTTTACGATTTACCTATGAAAACATTTACACTTGGTTAGCCCGTGTTTTTTGGAAAAAACTGTGTTATAATTTTTAGTTGGAAATAAATAATAAGATTTAGAGGAAATCATGACAAAATTAAGAGAAGATATCCGTAACATTGCGATTATCGCCCACGTTGACCACGGGAAAACAACCCTCGTTGACGAATTATTGAAACAATCTGAAACTCTTGATGCTCGTACTGAGTTGGCAGAGCGTGCGATGGACTCAAACGATATCGAAAAAGAGCGTGGAATTACCATCCTTGCTAAAAATACAGCTGTTGCCTACAACGGAACTCGTATCAATATTATGGACACACCAGGACACGCGGACTTCGGTGGGGAAGTTGAACGTATCATGAAAATGGTTGACGGTGTTGTTTTGGTTGTGGATGCCTACGAAGGAACCATGCCACAAACTCGTTTCGTATTGAAAAAAGCCTTGGAACAAGACCTTGTCCCAATTGTGGTTGTCAACAAAATCGACAAACCATCAGCTCGTCCAGCAGAAGTAGTGGACGAAGTCTTGGAACTCTTCATCGAGCTTGGTGCAGATGATGACCAGCTTGATTTCCCAGTTGTTTATGCTTCAGCGATTAACGGAACTTCTTCATTGTCAGATGATCCTGCTGATCAAGAAAAAACAATGGCACCAATCTTCGATACCATCATCGACCATATCCCAGCTCCAGTAGACAACTCAGATGAGCCTTTGCAGTTCCAGGTATCACTCTTGGACTACAATGACTTCGTAGGTCGTATCGGTATCGGACGTGTCTTCCGTGGTAGTGTGAAAGTTGGGGACCAAGTTACTCTTTCTAAACTAGACGGCACAACTAAAAACTTCCGTGTTACAAAACTCTTCGGTTTCTTTGGTTTGGAACGTCGTGAGATCCAAGAAGCCAAAGCAGGTGACTTGATTGCCGTATCTGGTATGGAAGATATCTTTGTTGGTGAAACTATTACGCCAACGGATGCTATTGAACCACTTCCAATCCTTCACATCGATGAACCAACCCTTCAAATGACTTTCTTGGTAAACAACTCACCATTTGCAGGTCGTGAAGGGAAATGGGTAACGTCTCGTAAAGTGGAAGAACGTTTGCAGGCTGAGCTACAAACAGACGTTTCCCTTCGTGTTGATCCAACAGATTCACCAGATAAGTGGACAGTTTCAGGTCGTGGAGAATTGCACTTGTCAATCCTGATCGAAACCATGCGTCGTGAGGGCTATGAACTTCAAGTATCTCGTCCAGAAGTTATCGTAAAAGAGATTGATGGTGTTAAATGTGAGCCATTTGAACGTGTTCAAATCGATACTCCAGAAGAATACCAAGGTTCTGTAATCCAAAGCCTTTCTGAACGCAAGGGTGAAATGTTGGATATGATTTCAACTGGTAACGGTCAAACTCGTTTAGTCTTCCTCGTTCCAGCGCGTGGTCTGATCGGATACTCAACTGAGTTCTTGTCAATGACTCGTGGTTACGGTATCATGAACCATACCTTTGACCAATATCTGCCAGTTATCCCTGGTGAAATCGGAGGCCGTCACCGTGGTGCCCTTGTTTCCATCGATGCTGGTAAGGCTACAACTTACTCAATCATGTCTATTGAAGAGCGTGGTACAATCTTTGTCAACCCAGGTACTGAGGTTTACGAAGGAATGATCATCGGTGAAAACTCTCGTGAAAATGACTTGACGGTTAACATCACCAAGGCTAAACAAATGACCAACGTTCGTTCAGCTACCAAGGACCAAACAGCGGTTATCAAGACACCTCGTATCTTGACCCTTGAAGAGTCACTCGAGTTCTTGAACGACGATGAGTACATGGAAGTAACGCCTGAGTCTATCCGTTTGCGTAAACAAATCTTGAACAAGCAAGAACGCGAAAAAGCTAATAAAAATAAGAAAAAACAAGCAGCAGAATAAATCATTGAGTTGACTGGTGGTAGAAAGGAGCAGTATGATTTACCTGATTATTGGAATATTAATCCTGCTTTTCTATGTATTTGCCATTCCAACTAGTATTAAGGGGACGTTGAATGTCTTGACATTTGTACTCTTGCTGGTTGCCTTGATCATTTTGCTTGCTTTGGCAATTTTTCAAATTTTTAAATTGCCTGGAGAATTATTTGTGAGTATCTTTTTGATTATTATTACAGTGTGGGCCTTGATGGACATTGAGCGTCTAGTACCATCTCAGAAATCAAAAGAACTTTAAACTCATAAACTATAAGGAAGGAATTAGGATTCCAAAGGTCGTGTAGACTTTTGGTGGCCTAGTTCCTTTTGTTTATCTAAAGCGAGATTCTTCAATGCTGGTTTTAGCTGAGTAGAAATATAATACAGTTACCGATGTTTTTTCGTTTAGCGAGAGCCTAATTTTTTTGAATGCTGTTGACCATCAGTGAGTAGGTCAGGTTTGATCAGATACTGGTAATTAAATGTTTTGGATAGTTTTTACTTATATAAATAGTTTTTTCGAAGATTTCAAAGAGAATAACATTTCTTCTTATTTATTAAAAGCTAATAACAGTTAAAATAAAAGCCTGATATGACTTTTTTATTTTCGCAAAAAAAGGTAAAATAGAAGGTAGTATGAATGAAGAGGTACATGATGAAGACTATTTCAAAATTTGCCAATAAGAAAGTTTTGGTGTTGGGTTTAGCTAAATCTGGGGAGTCAGCTGCCCGCCTTTTGGATAAGCTTGGAGCGATTGTGACGGTCAATGATGGGAAACCTTTCGAGGAAAATCCAGCTGCCCAATCTTTGCTAGAAGAAGGAATTAAAGTCGTGACAGGTGGCCATCCTCTGGAACTGTTGGATGAAGATTTTGAATGGATGGTGAAAAATCCAGGCATTCCTTATAACAATCCTATGGTCATGAGGGCTTTGGAAAAGCAGATTCCTGTCATTACCGAAGTGGAGCTGGCTTATCTGATTTCGGATGCACCGATTATTGGGATTACTGGTTCCAATGGAAAAACGACTACGACAACCATGATTGCGGAAGTGCTAACAGCAGGTGGTCAAAATGGTCTTTTGTCTGGGAATATCGGATTTCCAGCTAGTCAAGTCGCTCAAGATGCGGGTAAAACAGACACTTTGGTCATGGAACTTTCTTCCTTCCAACTAATGGGAATCGAAGCCTTCCATCCAGAAATAGCGGTCATTACAAATCTGATGCCGACGCATCTGGACTATCACGGCTCTTTTGAGGAATATGTGGCAGCCAAGTGGAATATCCAAAAAAATATGACAGCTTCTGATTATGTCGTTTTGAATTTCAATCAAGACTTGGCGAAAGAATTGGCTAAGAAAACAGCAGCCCAGGTGATTCCTTTTTCAACCCAAGAAAAGGTCGATGGAGCTTATCTGGACGGCGATGTGCTGACTTTCCGTGGGGAAGCCATTGTGAAAGCCTCTGAACTTGGCGTGCTCGGTAGCCACAATGTAGAAAATGCTCTAGCAACCATTGCTGTCGCTAAACTGCGCGGGGTTGACAATCAAGTTATTAAAGAAACTCTGGCTCATTTTGGTGGTGTCAAGCATCGGCTCCAGTATGTGGGTGAAATCAATCAAGTCAAATTTTACAATGACAGTAAATCAACTAATATTTTAGCGACACAAAAAGCTTTGTCGGGCTTTGACAATAGCAAGGTTATTCTGATTGCTGGTGGTCTGGATCGTGGCAATGAATTTGATGAATTGGTGCCAGATATCAAGGGATTGAAAAAGATGGTGATTCTGGGAGAATCGGCTGCGCGTGTTAAGCGGGCTGCGGATCAGGCAGAAGTGGGCTATCTGGATGCTTCAGATGTCAGAGATGCTACTCGCAAAGCCTTTTCTGTGGCGGAGCCTGGGGATGTTGTCCTTCTCAGTCCAGCCAATGCTAGCTGGGATATGTATAAAAATTTTGAAGTGCGGGGCGATGAATTCCTTGCCGTGTTTAAAGAATTAAAGGGATAAAATGAAAAAAATAGTATTTACAGGCGGAGGGACAGTTGGCCATGTGACCCTCAATCTTTTGCTGATGCCTAAATTTATCGAAGAGGGCTGGGAAGTCCATTATATCGGTGACCGCCATGGGATTGAGTACAAGGAAATTCAAAAATCAGGACTACCTATTGTTTTCCATTCGATTGCAACTGGCAAGCTCCGTCGCTATTTTTCTTGGCAGAATCTTTGGGATGTTTTTAAAGTGGCAGGCGGCATTCTCCAGTCGCTGGGTATCATGTTAAAAGTCCGTCCCAAAGCCCTATTTTCAAAAGGAGGCTTTGTGTCTGTTCCGCCAGTGATTGCGGCGAAGGTGACCGGCGTTCCAGTTTTCATTCATGAGTCTGATTTGTCGCTTGGTTTGGCTAATAAAATCGGTTATAAATGCGCAACAAAGATGTTCACGACTTTTGAGCAAGCTAAAGGACTGAGCAAGGCTGAACATGTTGGAGCGGTGACCAAGATTGCTACTCTCCCTCAAACAGAACCAACTGAGATTGAGAAAATCAAGGCTCATTTCACAGAAGGAAAACCTACCCTGCTCTTTGTCGGTGGCTCAGGAGGCGCGAAAGTTTTCAATGATTTTATTACAAAAAATAAGGATCGCTTGATTGAAAAATATAATATTATCAATCTGACAGGCGATGCTAGTTTGGATGAGCTTTCTCACCGTATTTACCGGGTGTCCTATGTGACAGATCTGTATCAGCCACTAATGGCTATGGCAGATGTTGTCGTGACACGAGGTGGTTCCAATACTATCTTTGAATTACTGGCTATGAAGAAGTTGCAAGTGATTGTACCTTTAGGGCTGGGGGCAAGTCGAGGGGATCAGATTGAAAATGCCAACTACTTCTTGGAAAAAGGCTATGCGCTTAAAATCAATGAAGAAAACTTGAATCGGGTCAATCTTCAAGTAGCAGTGGATGAGTTACTGAGGGAAAAGGCTGCCTACTATCAACGAATGGAAGAAGCGCCTGAACTAACATCAGTAGATGAATTTTATGAAATTTTAAAGCAAAATATTAACAAAGGGAAAATATGAAAAAAAGCAAGGAAGATAAGCAAAAAGATGCTCAACTTTCTCTCTCTGAATGGCAAGTCAGAAATAAAGAGTATCTTGAGAAAAAAGCTCAAGAAAAGGCCAAGAAGCAAGCAGAGTTAGAGCAGAAACAAGCTGAGCTAGAGAAGAAAAAAGAAGAAATGAAGGCAAAGCTTGAAAATCAAGAGCCTTCTAACGAAGAGCATACAGTCTCCGAAGAAACTGACACAGACTCTCCTACAAGTGAAGAAGAAACTGAAGTGCAAGATTCTGAAACTGAAGGTGAGGAGCAAGAGGAAGCCCAAGAACAAGAAGAGCAAGAGGAAGAAGAAGTAGATCAGCTTGAGCCTCCGAAGGTTCCAATTGAGAGAATCCATTGGTATCGGGCTTTGCCAGTTTTAGTGACAAGTTCCCTAATCTTTTTATCGTCCCTTTATTTCCTCACGCCACTTGCAACTATGAAGACCATTGAATTTACTGGGAACAAGGTTGTGAGTCAGGAGGAACTAAAAAGCAGTAGCAAAATTGATCAACGCGATTATACTGTTACTGTTTACAAAAATCGCCATCATTATGAGCAAAATCTGAAAGCTTCTAGCCCCTGGATTGAAAATGTAGAAATGACCTATCAATTCCCACTGACTTTCAAAATCGATGTTCAGGAATATGGCATTTTAGGTTATTTGCAGAAAGATTCTAAGTATTATCCTATTTTAACGAGTGGAGAATACGTAAAAAATGAGGTTGCGGCTGATGCCTTGCCTGAAGAGCGGATGGATGTGATCTTTTCGGATGCAGGCTTGATCAAGGAGTTTGTTCAACAACTGAAGAATGTTCCCGATTCAGTCAAAAAGAGCATCAGAAAAGTTGATTTAACTCCTAGCAAGGTGACAGAGGATTTAGTGACTATTACCATGTCTGATGAACACCAAATTTTAGTTCCTATTTCTCATATTGCTAAGAAACTTCCCTACTATGAAGGAATTCATCCTCAGTTGGAAGTGCCAAGCGTGGTCGATATGGAGGCTGGTATTTTTAGCTATGCGCAAGGCACAGAAAATGAAGTTATCCATGAAGCTAGTAACGATGCGCAAGATACAGAATCTTCGGCTCAACATGCAGAGCAATCTACCGAGCATTCTGCCCAATCTCAGGCAGAAAAGCCAGAGATTTCTGAAAATAACTAATTATTATAGATAAAAAACTGCGCCAATTTCGTATTTTTATGATATAATAAAGTTTGGATAACCCTATTTTCTAGAGTTATTTGTATTAGAATGGAAACGTGGAAGACAGAGAGGACTGATGTAATGGCTAGAGATGGCTTTTTTACTGGATTAGATATAGGAAGTAGCACAATTAAAGTGTTGGTGGCAGAGCACATCAACGGTGAAATGAATGTTATTGGAGTCAGCAATGCAAAGAGTGCTGGCGTTAAAGATGGGATTATTGTCGATATTGAAGCAGCAGCAGCGGCTATTAAGTCAGCAATTTCTCAAGCAGAAGAAAAAGCGGGGATTTCAATTGGACTAGTGAATGTTGGCTTGCCTGCAAATCTACTGCAAATTGAGCCAACTCAAGGAATGATTCCTGTGACTAGTGACTCCAAAGAAATTACCGATGAAGATGTCGAGAGCGTTGTAAGATCTGCCTTGACCAAGAGCATGACTCCTGACCGTGAAGTAATTACCTTCATTCCAGAAGAGTTTGTTGTTGATGGCTTCCAAGGGATCCGTGATCCTCGTGGTATGATGGGGATTCGCCTAGAAATGCGCGGCCTACTTTACACTGGTCCTCGTACAATCCTGCATAATCTCCGTAAAACAGTGGAGCGTGCAGGAGTGAAATTGGAGAATATTATCATTTCTCCTTTAGCGATGACAAAATCCATCTTGAACGAAGGAGAACGAGAGTTTGGTGCGACAGTCATTGATATGGGTGGCGGACAAACTACAGTTGCTTCTGTAAAAAATCAAGAATTACAATTTACCAATATCTATCAAGAAGGCGGCGACTATGTCACAAAAGACATTTCAAAAGTGTTGAAAACTTCTCAGAAATTGGCAGAAAGCTTGAAATTTAACTATGGTGTAGCTTATGTACCATTTGCAGGCACAGAATCTTTCCCAGTTGAAGTCATCGGGGAAGTTCATCCAGTTGAAATAACAGAAACCTATCTAGCTGAAATCATCTCTGCTCGTATCAAACATGTTTTTGAACAAATCAAGCAAGATTTAGATAGAAGACACGTGTTAGATCTTCCTGGTGGTATCGTCATCGTTGGTGGTGGAGCGATCTTGCCTGGCGTTGTAGAATTAGCTCAGGAAGTATTTGGCGTTCACACTAAATTATATGTACCAAATCAAATCGGTATCCGTAATCCAGCTTTTGCCCACGTGATTAGTCTTTCAGAGTATGCTGGCAATCTGACCGAAGTGGATCGAATTGCACAAGCTGCTGTTCGTGGAGACGAGCAGTTGCGTCATCAAGCAACTAGCTTTGAACGACCAAGTCATAGAGTACCTCGCTTTGATCATCAGCCGGTTGAACCGGTTCAACCAGTTCAAGAGGTGGAACCAG
Source organism: uncultured Streptococcus sp. (assembly GCF_938036805.1). Classification (GTDB taxonomy): domain Bacteria; phylum Bacillota; class Bacilli; order Lactobacillales; family Streptococcaceae; genus Streptococcus. The sequence goes on along the minus strand of NZ_CALHWC010000204.1, from coordinate 30,114 downwards.
AAGTTGCACCGCTTAGAAATGAAGTACCACAAGAGGAACCAAAAGCTAGTCTTACAGATAAGATGCGCAATTTAATTGGTAATATGTTTGAGTAAGGAGAATAAATAGATTATGACATTTTCATTTGATGCGGCTGCTGCACAAGGCGCAGTCATTAAAGTAATTGGTGTCGGCGGCGGCGGCGGAAACGCTATTAACCGAATGATCGATGAAGGTCTTGCTGGCGTAGAATTTATCGCAGCAAATACAGATGTGCAAGCACTGAGCAGTGCAAAAGCAGAAACAGTTATCCAGCTTGGTCCTAAGTTGACTCGTGGTCTGGGTGCCGGAGGTCAACCTGAGGTTGGTCGAAAAGCAGCAGAAGAAAGCGAAGAAGTTTTGACAGAAGCCCTTCAAGGAGCAGACATGGTCTTTATCACTGCTGGTATGGGTGGTGGCTCTGGTACAGGTGCTGCACCAGTTATTGCTCGCATTGCTAAATCAATAGGCGCCCTAACTGTAGCAGTTGTAACACGTCCATTTGGCTTTGAAGGAAATAAACGTGGTAATTTTGCCGTTGAAGGAATCAATGAACTGCGTGAACATGTAGATACTCTTTTGATCATTTCAAACAACAACCTTTTGGAAATTGTTGACAAGAAAACTCCGCTTCTGGAAGCCTTGAGTGAAGCTGATAACGTATTGCGCCAAGGGGTTCAGGGTATTACTGACTTGATTACTAGCCCTGGCTTGATCAACCTTGACTTTGCAGACGTGAAGACTGTTATGGAAAACAAAGGTAATGCTTTGATGGGTATCGGTATCGGAAGCGGTGAAGAACGTGTTATTGAAGCAGCTCGCAAAGCTATCTACTCTCCACTTCTTGAGACAACTATTGATGGTGCAGAAGACGTGATCGTCAACGTTACTGGTGGCTTAGATATGACCTTGATTGAAGCAGAAGAAGCTTCTGAAATCGTTAATCAGGCAGCTGGTCATGGTGTTAACATCTGGCTCGGTACTTCTATTGATGAGTCTATGAAGGATGAAATCCGTGTAACTGTTGTTGCAACAGGTGTTAAAGAGGATAAGGTTGATAAGGTAAGTGGATTGCAAGGCGTTAAACCTGCGAGCCGAGCTGAGCAAGTACGCTCAGCACAAGCATCTGCTCATTATGATCGAAACTTCGATATGGCAGAAACAAGAGAAATGCCAGCTCCTTCTCATCGCTCAACTGTAGAAACTTCTAGAGCTTCAGCCTTTGGAGACTGGGATTTACGCCGTGAATCAATTGTTCGTCAAGCAGAACCTGTGCCTTCTAGTCGTGTAGAGCGCTTTACCGATATCAAGGAAGAGGATGACGAACTTGAAACACCGCCATTCTTTAGAAATCGCTAATTAAATGGATTTTCAAGTAAATAAAGATTTAATTTTTCAAAATGTTGCTCAAATAGTTGAAAAAGAAAATCGATTGAAGGACTCCGTAAACATTATTGCGGTTACCAAGTATGTTGACTGTGAAACAGCTAAAAAGCTCGTGGATACAGGGATTAAACATATTGGAGAAAATCGAGTAGATAAGTTTCTTGAAAAATATCATGCTTTAAAGGAAGAAAACCTTACTTGGCATTTGATTGGTAGTTTGCAGAGAAGGAAAGTTAAAGATGTGATCAACTATGTTGATTATTTCCATGCTTTAGACTCTGTCAAATTGGCTCAAGAAATCAACAAGCGAGCAGATCATGTGATTAATTGTTTCTTGCAAGTGAATATTTCAAAAGAAGAAAGCAAGCACGGTTTTTTAGTTGAAGAACTAGATAGTGTTTTACCAGAGCTTGCAGCCTTAGAAAACATTTGCATTGTTGGCCTGATGACCATGGCTCCACTCGAAGCTGATCATCAAGAGCTGAATCAGATTTTTTCAGAGGCACATCAGCTTCAATTAAACTTACAAAGCAAACAGTTAAAAAACATGCCCTTTTCTGATTTGAGTATGGGAATGAGCCGTGATTATCCAGAAGCGATTGCCAACGGCTCAACCTATGTCAGAATCGGAACAGCATTTTTTAAATAGGAAAGAACTATGTCATTAAAAGATAAATTTGATAAATTTATAGAATACTTTACAGAAGATGGAGAAAAGTCTGACTTACCAGTACAGCCTTTAGATGAATCTGATTCTGTTTTGAAGCAGGCAGAGGTCGAGCCGGTTCCAGTTGCATCAGCAAAGGAAAACGCACGTACTCGTTCAGCTTCTTCACAAGTCCAACAAAAGCCTGCAACGGAAAATATTACTAGATTGCATGCTCGCCAACAAGAACTGGCTCAACATCGAGTGAAATCTAGTGAGAAGGTTACGATTGATGTTCGCTATCCGAAAAAATATGAGGAAGCAACAGAGGTTGTTGATTTACTTGTGGCGAATGAGAGTATCTTAATTGATTTTCAATATATGACAGAGGTACAAGCAAGACGTTGTTTAGATTATCTTGATGGGGCGCGCTATGTTTTGGCTGGGAACTTGAGAAAAGTTGCTAGTACCATGTACTTGCTCACTCCAATCAATGTTGTCGTCAATGTAGAAGATATTCGCCTTCCAAACGATGTGGATCTGAGTGAATACGATTTTGATATGAAACGCAGCAGATAATTAATGATTTACTTTATTTTAAAATTAGTTTCTAATCTAATTGATCTTTACTCCCTTCTTGTCTTCATCTATGCACTCTTGTCTTGGTTCCCTGGAGCTTACCAAACAGCCCTAGGAAGGCTTGTCGGTTCTCTGGTTGAACCATTTTTGCGTTTGTTTCGCAGGTTACCCTTGCAGTTTGGTAGATTAGACTTTACTGTTCTGGTGGCACTTTTTGCCTTAAGAGTGCTTGATACCTTATTTCTACACATTCTTGCTTCCTTGTTATTGCTATGGTAAACAATATCTATCAGCATTTTTCTCAGGATGATCAAGATTTTCTGGATAAAAGCATGGAATTGCTTCAAAGAGTAGAAAATCAATATAGCTATGAGACAACTGCTTTTTTGAATCCTCATCAGGTCAATATTCTCAAAAATTTGAGTAAGCAATATGATGTGCAAGTGTTTTCTAGTTCAGATTATTTTCCAAGTGAGTTTGCTAAAGTGTTGATTGCACCTAGCTATTATCAATTAGAACTCGAAGATTTCGATGTGGTCTTGCTAGAGATTACCTATGCAAGTAAGTTCTATAAGGTGACTCATTCACAAATTATGGGAACCCTTTTGCATCAGCTAGGGATTGAGAGGCGGACGTTTGGCGATATTATCGTCGTGGATGACCGTGCACAAGTATTCGTGGATAGAAGATTAGAAGAATATTTCATTACGAATGTTTCTAAAATAGCTAAAGTTCCAGTTCGGCTAAGAAGGGTTGATTTCAAAGATCAGTTACAAGATGCACCGGTGACTAAAACAACAGATGTTTTGGTCTCTAGTCTCAGATTGGATAAGCTGGTAGCCACAGTCTTTAAATTATCACGTAGTCAAGCTGTGGAACTAATCATGGGGAAGCAGGTAAAGCAGAACTACAGAACCATTGATAACCCTAGTCACCAGCTCTCTCTGGGGGATTTGATTAGCGTTAGGAAATATGGAAGATTTAAGATTTTAACAGAAAATGGTTTTTCCAAAAACGGGAAGCATAAACTAACAGTTGAATTATTACCTAGCAAATAAGGAGGAAACATGGCACTAACATCATTAGATATTAGAGATAAAGGTTTTTCAACCAGATTTAGAGGGTACGATATTGATGAAGTTGAAGAATTTCTTGATATCATTGTCAATGATTATGAGGAATTAATCCGTGAGAATCGTGAGAAAGAAGCAAAAATCCGTAATCTTGAAGAACGTCTAATTTATTTTGATGAAATGAAAGACTCGCTCAGCCAATCTGTTTTGATTGCACAAGATACAGCAGAGCGGGTCAAACAGGCAGCACAAGAACGTTCAGGAAATATTGTGCAGCAAGCAGAGCAAGATGCGCAACGTTTATTAGATAGAGCTAAGTATAAGGCAAATGATATTCTTCGTCAGGCTACAGATAATGCCAAGAGAGTAGCTGTTGAGACAGAAGAATTAAAAAATAAAACACGAGTCTTCCATCAGCGCCTCAAATCGACAATTGAAAGTCAATTAAGTATTGTTGACTCTCCAGATTGGGAAGATATCCTTCGCCCAACTGCTGCCTATCTCCAAACCAGTGATGAAGCCTTTAAAGAAGTGGTTGAAGAGGCGCTTGGAGAAAAAGTCGAGCTAGAGGAAGAAGTGGATGTTACGCGCCAATTCTCACCTGAGGAAATAGCTGAATTGCAAGAGCGAATTGAGCAAGCAAATCGAGAATTGGCAGAAACTCAGACCCTTCAGACTATAGATGAAGAGTTGATCCAAGCACAACAGAAAGAAATTTTAGAATCAGTAAAACATTCAGAATCGGATAAAGATTCTAAAGTTCCAGTAGATCTTTTATAATAAGTGCAGAAACACAAATCAGACAGAATATTTTCAGCGAGCAGGTGGTGGTGAGAGACCTGTAATCCCTTTTGTTTGATTTATCATTCTGCTTCATCGTTTCTGAATTGAGTAAGAAACGACGTCTGCCTACGTTACGGGCTAAGAGGGATAGGATTTTTCCTGTCTAAACAAAGGTGGTACCGCGATTTTTCGTCCTTTAGGAGAAGTCTGCGGTTTTTTATTTTGAAAAATATATGTCATAAGGAGACCAAATGAGACTCAAAGAAACCCTGAACCTCGGGAAAACTGCATTTCCAATGCGTGCTGGCTTGCCAAATAAAGAGCCAATCTGGCAAAAAGAATGGGATGAAGCTAAGCTTTATCAACGCCGTCAAGAATTAAATGAAGGCAAACCCCATTTTGTCTTGCATGATGGCCCTCCATATGCCAACGGAAATATCCACGTAGGACACGCTATGAACAAGATTTCTAAAGATATCATTGTTCGTTCGAAATCGATGGCTGGCTACTATGCACCTTATATTCCGGGTTGGGATACCCATGGTCTGCCAATCGAGCAAGTTTTGGCGAAACAAGGTGTCAAACGTAAAGAAATGGACTTGGTTGAATACTTGAAACTTTGCCGTGACTATGCTCTTTCTCAAGTTGATAAACAACGGGAAGACTTCAAGCGTTTGGGGGTTTCTGGTGACTGGGAAAATCCTTATGTGACCTTAACTCCAGACTATGAGGCAGCTCAAATCCGCGTCTTTGGTGAAATGGCTAAGAAAGGCTACATCTACCGCGGTGCTAAGCCTGTTTACTGGTCTTGGTCTTCTGAATCAGCCCTTGCTGAAGCGGAGATTGAATACCATGACTTGGTTTCAACTTCCCTTTACTATGCTAACCGTGTCAAAGATGGTAAAGGTGTCCTAGATACAGATACCTACATCGTTGTTTGGACAACAACTCCATTCACCATCACGGCTTCTCGTGGTTTGACAGTTGGAGCAGATATTGACTACCTTGTGGTTCAACCTGCTGGTGAAGCTCGTAAGTTTGTGGTTGCTGCAGAATTGTTGAACAGCCTGTCTGAGAAATTTGGCTGGGCTGATGTTCAAGTTTTGGCGACTTACCGTGGAGAAGAATTGAACCACATTGTGACAAAGCACCCGTGGGATACAGCTGTAGATGAGTTGGTAATCCTTGGTGACCACGTTACGACTGACTCAGGTACTGGTATTGTCCATACTGCGCCTGGTTTCGGTGAGGACGACTACAATGTCGGTGTTGCTAACGGTCTTGAAGTTGCAGTAACGGTTAATGAACGCGGAATTATGATGGCCAATGCAGGTGCTGAGTTCGAAGGTCAATTCTACGACAAGGTTGTACCAACCGTTATCGAAAAACTTGGTAATCTTCTCCTTGCTCAAGAAGAAATTTCTCACTCATACCCATTTGACTGGCGGACCAAGAAACCAATCATCTGGCGTGCAGTTCCGCAGTGGTTTGCCTCTGTATCAAAATTCCGCCAAGAAATCTTGGATGAAATTGAAAAAGTCAAATTTCACTCAGAATGGGGTAAAGTACGACTTTACAACATGATTCGTGACCGTGGCGATTGGGTCATCTCTCGTCAACGTGCTTGGGGAGTTCCTCTTCCTATCTTCTACGCAGAAGACGGAACACCAATCATGACAGCTGAAACCATTGAACATGTGGCTCAACTCTTTGAAGACCATGGTTCTATCATCTGGTGGGAACGTGATGCTAAAGAGCTCTTGCCGGAAGGATTTAGCCACCCAGGTTCACCAAATGGTGAGTTCAAGAAAGAAACAGACATCATGGACGTTTGGTTTGATTCAGGTTCCTCATGGAACGGAGTTGTAGTGAACCGTCCTGAGTTGACTTACCCAGCAGATCTTTACCTAGAAGGTTCTGACCAGTACCGTGGTTGGTTTAACTCTTCACTCATCACATCAGTTGCCAACCATGGCGTAGCACCATACAAACAAATCTTGTCACAAGGATTTGCCCTTGACGGTAAGGGTGAGAAGATGTCTAAATCTCTTGGAAATACCATTGCTCCAAGCGATGTTGAAAAACAATTTGGTGCGGAAATCTTGCGTCTCTGGGTAACAAGTGTAGATTCAAGCAACGACGTTCGTATCTCTATGGATATCTTGAGCCAAGTCTCTGAAACTTACCGTAAGATTCGTAACACTCTTCGTTTCTTGATTGCTAATACATCAGACTTTAACCCATCGCAGGACGTAGTAGCTTACGATGAGCTTCGTTCTGTTGATAAGTACATGACCATTCGCTTTAACCAGCTTGTTAAGACCATTCGTGATGCCTATGCTGATTTTGAATTCTTGACAATCTACAAGGCCTTGGTGAACTTTATCAACGTTGACTTATCAGCCTTTTACCTTGACTTCGCCAAGGATGTTGTCTACATCGAAGGTGCAAAATCACTGGAACGTCGTCAAATGCAGACTGTCTTTTATGACATTCTTGTGAAAATCACGAAACTCTTGACACCTATCCTTCCTCACACTGCGGAAGAAATCTGGTCATATTTAGAGTTTGAAGCAGAAGACTTTGTTCAATTGTCAGAATTACCAGAAGCGGAAACTTTTGCCAACCAAGAAGAAATCTTGGATACCTGGTCAGCCTTCATGGACTTCCGTGGACAAGCTCAAAAAGCCTTGGAAGAAGCTCGTAATGCAAAAGTTATTGGTAAATCACTCGAAGCACATCTAACAGTTTATCCAAATGAAGTGGTGAAAACTCTTCTTGGAGCAGTGGACAGCAATGTAGCTCAACTTTTGATCGTGTCAGAATTGACCATCGCAGAGGGAGTAGCTCCAGAAGGCGCAGTTAGCTTTGAGGATGTTGCCTTTACAGTTGAACGCGCTGCAGGTGAAGTTTGTGACCGTTGCCGTCGTATCGATCCAACTACTGCAGACCGTAGCTATCATGCAGTTATCTGTGACCACTGTGCAAGCATCGTAGAAGAAAACTTTGCGGACGCAGTAGCTCAAGGATTTGAAGAAAAATAATCCAGTCTAATATGACTAGGTTTGACTGATAGCTAGAAGAAGTCCCGTCTCAACTGAGGCGGGCTTTTTACTTGAGAACGAAGGAATTCAGCTTCCTTGTGAAAGCTGAAAAAATAAGTTCAAACTCTTGACAGGCTAGTATAAGTTATTTATGATAGTAGTAAAGATTAGAAGGAATGAGGAAAGATAATGACCCATCCAGTTTTTGGAGTTCATGAGGAAAATGTCGAGTATGTGACACGCTATGGAGTTTACGCAGTGATTCCAGATGAAAAGAAAGAAAATATTATTTTGGTACAAGCTCCTAATGGCGCTTGGTTTCTTCCTGGAGGCCAAATGGAAGAAGGAGAGGACCAGTTGGCTACTCTCGAGCGGGAATTGCTGGAAGAGCTTGGTTTTAGTATCCAAGTAGGAGATTACTTTGGTCAAGCGGACGAATATTTTTATTCACGCCATCGGGACACGCATTTTTATAATCCAGCCTATATTTACGAAGCCCTTTCGTATCAGGAAGTAGAAAAGCCACTGGAAGACTTTAATAATCTAGCATGGTTTCCTGTCGATCTTGCCATTGAAAAATTGAAACGTGGTAGTCATAAATGGGGAATTGAGCAGTGGAAGCGCAAATATCAGAATAACTAGCCTGCTATATTTAAAATGATATAAATTACAGGCAATCGTTCACAATTCCTGAAAAACGTGTTATAATAATAGCGACGATTTAAGGTAGGAGGCAAATGAATGAAGCTTATAAATACGACGAATACCCATGCAGAATTAGTAAAAAATCAGCTGGAAAGCACAGACGCAACGCTTGTAGAAGTTTATTCTGCAGGAAATAGTGATGTTATTTTCACAGAGGCCCCTAGCCATTACGAAATTCTTATTTCAAATAAGCATCGTGCAATCAAAGAGCAAGAAATTGAAAAAATTAGAGAATTCTTTTTGAAACGAAAAATTGACCAAAAGAATATTGACGCCTCTGCCATTCGGACGATCTATGCTAATAGTCTGATTGAGATTTCAATCCCGATTAAGGGCTAATCATCTGCTTAAGATTTTAAACTTTTATAGCATTATCAATTGATCATCTGCTTCCTGATGGAAGTGATATCAAAAATCACTTGAAAAACTGTGCTTTTCAGCTCTTGCTTTCAGGTGATTTTTTATTTGTCTTATTTAGATTTTGAATTGCGTGATCTTTTCTGACTAGCCAAATTCTTCGAACTTAATAATGTTTCCATTTTTATTCTTTCTTTTATGAAATCACCTTTATTTTATGATAAATTATGGTAAAATAACTTGGAGGAGAGTAAAGATGTTTCATAAAAGTAAGTTAATGTTTTGGACCAGTGAAGTCTTGCTGCTGACGATTATCTTTTTCATCTGGCGCCAGATGGGAGATATGATTACGCCAGTGGTGAGCGTTATCAATACGATTTTAATTCCTTTTGTTATGGGAGGATTTCTCTACTATATCACAAATCCTCTGGTGACACTGCTCGAAAAAAAGTTGAAAATCAATCGAATTTTCGGGATTTTAATCACTCTTTTCCTGCTGTTTGGCCTAGTGACAATCGGAGTAATCTACCTCTTGCCAATTTTGATTAACCAGCTGTCCAGTTTGATTAATTCGACGCAAAATCTCTATTGGGAAATCCAGAGTTTTGTCAATCAATTATCCAAAAATCCCCTCTTTAAGAGTTTAAATATTCAGTCTACTATCCAGCAACTCAATCTGTCCTATGTAGATATTCTGCAAAATATTTTAAATAGTGTTACCAATAGTCTGGGTAGCGTAGTGTCTGCTGTCATCAATACCCTCATGATTCTCATCATGACCCCGATTTTTTTGGTCTACTTCCTGATGGATGGACACAAGCTTTTGCCTATGTTGGAGCGGACTGTTCTCAAGCGCGATAAGCTTAATATATCTAGTCTCTTGACCAATCTCAATGCGACCGTTGCCCGTTATATCAGTGGTATTTCGATCGATGCTTTACTGATTGGGACCTTAGCTTATATTGGTTACAGTGTCATTGGACTCAAGTATGCCTTGGTTTTTGCAATTTTCTCAGCTCTGGCTAACTTAATTCCTTATGTGGGGCCTAGCATCGGCTTGATTCCCATGCTGATCACTTACTTTTTTACCGATCCTCATAAAATGTTGGTGGCCTTGATCTATATGTTGATTATCCAGCAGATTGATGGAAATATCCTTTATCCTCGTATTGTTGGGAGCGTTATGAAAGTGCATCCCATTACGATTATGGTTCTCTTACTTCTTTCAAGTAATATCTATGGTATTATGGGCATGATTGTAGCCATTCCGACCTACTCTATCCTCAAGGAAATCGTGAAATTCCTTGCCAACCTTTATGACAATCACAAGGAAGCTCAGCAACAAAAGAAGAATGAAGAATTTGGTATTATAAAGAAATAGGAGAGTGGGACAGAAATCGGTAATTCGTTAGAATTCGATTTCGTCGTCCCACCTCCGCACAGTTGAGTAGGGCTGTAAAAGCTGATAAAATCAGCGTAGTAGAGTCCACTCAACCACTGCGTCTTACTCGACAATCCAAAGATAATTGAGGAGTCTAGGACAAAAAGATTTTAATTTTTAAAAATCTTAATTATTAAGCCCTTAAAATCTATAATTAAATGCGAAAAGCGAACAAAGCAGAATTCTGATTACCAGAAAACTAGTTTTGTTCGCTTTTTATATTTGAGGTCGAACTTTTGTCCCAGACTCTTTTTTACTGCATTTTTTAGCGTGCATAATTGAATATTTATGCTAAAATAATAGTAATAGCATAAAGGAGGTATCGTTATGGTAACACGTCGTAAATTTTCTCAGCAAGAAATAAGAAAAGATTCTTCTTATTTTTCGCCCTTGAAGACCATTGTAGAGACAGCCTTTTATGAGAATCAGGTGCAGGCAATCAAGACAGTAGAAGAGGCCTATCAACTGGCCTCGGTAGCTGCTGGAACGGTTGTGCTGGACATGCCGGTGATTCATACTAAGGAGCTGGGGCTTCCTTCCTATGCCCGCGTTTTATTGACTAATTCGGGGGCGGTTGTCGGCCGAACTGCCAAGGCTAGACGGATTTATGGCAGAGATCGTCAGGAAGACGAGTATTTGCTGTTTCTGGTTCGTAGTGCTGTTTACCAAGCACATCAGAGGACCTTTTATAAGGCAGATGCAGTCGTGGGCCTGGATGAGGACTTCATGGTTTGCGCCCACCTGATGGTTCCTCAGGAAGAAGTCAATAATCTTTATTCTTGGCTCTTGAATTTCCAGATTTTGGATGAGGAATTTAAGAACCGCCTACGAGCTTCTAAAAAGTACGAGGAAAATGACATCTTTGTCTTTTTTGATCCCAAGTGGACGCATCCAGACTATCCTGAAGGTTTGGTTTACTTTGATACCAATCATAATTGTGCCGTTATTCTGGGCTTAAACTATTTCGGGGAGCTGAAAAAGGCAACCTTGACTTTGGCGTGGGGAACAGCTGCCAGAAATGGCTATGTTGCCTGCCACGGAGGTCTGAAAATCTTCAAGCAGAAGACGGGAAAAGAAGACTATGTTGCATCTTTCTTTGGTCTATCTGGTTCAGGAAAATCCACATTGACGCATGCAAAACATGACCATAAATATGACATCAAGGTTCTCCATGATGATGCCTTTATTATCTCGGTCAAGGATGGCTCCTCTATTGCCCTTGAGCCGTCTTATTTTGACAAGACAAATGACTACCCTACAGGTCATAGTGAGCAGGATTTCTTTGTCACTGTGCAGAACTGCGGAGTGACGCTGGATGAAAATGGACGCAAAAAGCTGGTAACCGAGGACATCCGCAATGGAAATGGTCGGACTGTCAAATCGCGCTTTGCGACTCCGAATCGAGTGGACCGGATTGATGAGCCCATCAATGCCATCTTCTGGATTATGAAGGATGACTCTCTCCCACCTCTGGTCAAGATCAATGATCCGCTGATGGCTTCCACAATGGGCTGCACCCTGATGACTAAGCGCTCCAATGCTGAGAATGTCACTGGCTTGCATGATGATTTGGTTATTGAGCCCTATGCCAATCCTTTCCGCGTTTATCCACTGGTAGAAGATTATCGGAAATTCCGTCGTTTATTCGAGTCAGGCGTTGCTTGCTACATTATCAATACTGGTTTTTACATGGGCAAGGGCATCTCAAAGGAAGTATCTTTAGATATTATCGAGCAGATTGTAGACGGCAAGGCTCAATTTAAGCCTTTTGGTCCTTTGGAAGGTTTTGAGTACCTAGATTATAAGGGTTATGCTGTTCCAAACTTTGACGAAAAGCACAGACAGCTCATTCGTGAAAGAATGCAGGTACGTTTAAACTTCCTGCTGGCCTTTAATCAGAAATATCCCAAGACAGCCCTGCCTGTCGGAGCTATTTCTCGGCTAGAAAAAGTCTTGCAGAACTTAGAGGATTAGTCTGCAAAACGCTTTCCAATAAATCCTTGTGCACGAATCCTAAAAATATGTTATAATCAAGGTTGATCATAATTTTTAGGAGAAGAATCCATGGAAGACCCTGGCAGTCAGAGTATTTTATTGCAAGCAATACTGCTATTCGTTTTAACCTTACTAAATGCCTTTTTCTCAGCTTCTGAGATGGCGATGGTGTCACTCAATCGAGCTCGCGTCGAGCAGAAAGCCGAGGAAGGCGATGCCAAATACGTTCGTTTATTAAAAGTTCTTGAAAGCCCCAATAACTTTCTGTCAACGATTCAGGTCGGTATTACCGTTATCAATATCCTGTCGGGGGCAAGCTTTGCGGATAATCTAGGGAAAATCTTTGCTTCTTGGATGGGTGATTCCAAGACGGCACATGCAGTTGCTAGTTTCTTGGCTCTTGCCCTCCTCACCTATATTTCTATTGTTTTAGGGGAGCTTTATCCTAAGAGAATCGCTATGAATCTTAAGGATAGTTTGGCTATTCGGACTGCACCAGTGATTATCTTTCTTGGGAAAATTGTCAGTCCTTTCGTCTGGTTGCTTTCAGCTTCTACTAATCTTCTCAGTCAGATGACGCCGATGAAGTTTGATGATGCGGATGAAAAAATGACCCGAGATGAGATTGAGTACATGCTGACCAATAGTGAGGAGACGCTGGATGCAGATGAAATCGAAATGCTACAGGGGATTTTCTCGCTGGATGAAATGGTGGCGCGTGAACTCATGGTGCCGCGGACAGATGCCTTTATGGTTGATATTCAGGATGACACCAAGGAAATCATCGAAAGTATCCTCAAGCAAAATTTCTCACGAATTCCTGTCTATGATGGAGACAAGGACAATGTGATCGGTTTGATTCATACCAAGCGCTTGCTAAATGAAGCCTTCGCTAATGGATTCGACAATCTAAACCTCCGCAAGATTCTGCAAGAGCCACTCTTTGTCCCTGAAACGATTTTTGTGGATGATTTGCTCAAATCTCTCCGGAATACCCAAAATCAAATGGCGATTCTGTTGGATGAGTATGGTGGTATGGCAGGTCTCGTGACGCTTGAAGACTTGCTGGAAGAAATCGTCGGTGAAATCGAAGATGAAACAGACAAGGTTGCTATCGAGGTTCATGAAATCGGTGAGAACACCTACATTGTTTTAGGAACGATGACCCTCAATGACTTCAATGAATACTTTGAAGTTGAAATCGATAGTGATGATGTGGATACTATTGCTGGTTATTATCTGACTGGTGTTGGAACCATACCAAATCCAACAGAACGGCTCAGCTATGAAGTGGAAAGCCAGAATAAAAAACTGATTTTGACCAATGACAAGGTTAAAAATGGCCGTGTCACTAAGGTTAAGGTTGAAATTTCAGAACAAGTGGAAATCGATGAGGAAACTAATTAATAGTTGACTCTTTGTAAATCAAACAGGCTTTCTTATAAAGAAGGTCTGTTTTTGGTTATCGCAATAGGGAAGGTGTTTCATTGAGGTAGAAATGATTCAATAGTAAAATTGCAGAAAAGGTTTTAAGATTCCGATTACACAATTTTTATGGTAAACTACATTTAGAAAGACACGGTATTTTGTATGACTAAACGATTAAAATCTATTATTTTATCTCTACTTTGCATTTTCGTACTTGTAATAGGAGGTAAATTTTATATGGATCGAATGAAAGTGGATAATCTCTACCGGCATGGTTTTCAGCTCTATGAAGAACAAATCGCAACCTACCTAAAAGAGCATTACAGCGGTATCAGTAAAATAGAGTTTTCCCCTATTTTTATTACAGGAGGAAATGGGGAAAGTTTTTTACAAGGCCGTGTAGTTCCAGTGGTTTATGATACTGATGGAAATAAAGTCTATCTCAGAAATGATGGTTTTGTTGATGAGGTTCTTGTGGATTATTGTATGGTATTTGGAACTGATTTGGATTTTAATGTTAATGATGGCTCGGAAATTATTAATCTAAGAGATGATAAAAGAAGACACAATAGTGTTATTTGGGGGCAACCTCTACCTGAAAATTTGAAATGGGTAGACCACGAGACAACAGATGAATCGATGGAAGCTTTTTCTCATGAGGGATATCTTAAAGGTGTAGAAAAGAATGACCAAGGTAGTCCCAAAGTTGAGATTAGTTATAATTTAGAAATTCAACGAATTGATGAAAGAGACTTGGATAAATGGAAGTAACTGCTAAGTATCGGAAAGATTTAGAACGATTGGAGGAAGAATATTATAAAAGAAAGAAAGCTGAAAACTCTCAAATTTAGACTGTAAAAATATCATATATCAATTCACTATGAAAAAGTGATAAATAGTGATATTTTAAGTTTTCCACAAGATTTTTATAAGGAATGCTTAAGCTGAAAGTCTTATACTAGTCTCAACAAATAAGAAATGAGGGCAGTCCAATGACATATAAAGTAAAAGTAACCTATCAGAAATCATTTATCCGCTCCAAGCTAGACGAAGTAGCCTAACCAGTACTAGCAATAGAAGCAAGAAATGGATTCTCGTATCAACATTTCATAAATTTTTCATATCATCTCCTAAATATAAAAAACTAAAAAATAAACCAAAGAACAGGAAAACTCCTCTGATCGCTAGATTTTAGCTGACAGAGGAGTTTTTTTATGCTTGCTGAATGAAGCCCTCATTCTTTTTGCCGTGTGGCAAAATCCACAAAGCGAAATTTATCTAGTTTGTGCCGGCTTTCCGTGTATTGAAACTGGCGGCCGTCGGAGAGATAGAAGATAGAGCATTTTTAGATATTATCAAATTAGGCAGGTGCTGATTTCGAATTACGAGGAGACAGCAGTAGCCGCGACCATGACTTTGAAATCCTATGAAACATTAGCTATTCTAGTAAATAATGATTAAAACCAGCTTAAGCTTCTTTTAAGTATGGTGCAGTATACTAGAAGCATCAAATGAAGCCCTCTTAACTTTATTTGATAGAAGGAGTCCTTTAGTTTAACAGATGAGCAGCTGTTATAGCTATAGTTCCGCACCTTTTTTTCATAACAATCTCCGAAAAGGTCGCCCTCTAGGGCGGCTTTTTTTATGGAAAAAGCTGGAAACGGAGAGAGGCAATTTCAAGAAAAACTGAAAAACTCTATCTGTTGTAACACAATGAAAATGAAATTGAAAAACAGTTTATTTTCTAAAAAATAGGCAGAATCTATCTATTTTCACTAGAATCGTGATATAATGTAATTATAGTAAAACGTTTTCAGGTACAAGAGGATTATTATGGTTGAAGAAGCGATTGATTATGGGAAAGTAACGGGAATGGTTCACTCTACGGAGAGTTTTGGAGCAGTGGATGGACCAGGTATCCGCTTCATCGTCTTTTTACAAGGCTGTCATATGCGTTGTCAATATTGCCACAATCCAGATACTTGGGAGATGGAGACCAACAAATCTCAGCTGCGGACAGTGGATGATATCCTACAAGAAGCTCTTCGTTACAAAGGTTTCTGGGGCAGTAAAGGCGGCATTACAGTCAGCGGGGGAGAAGCACTTCTGCAGATTGACTTTTTGATTGCCTTCTTTACTAAGGCCAAAGAGCTGGGGATTCATTGTACACTGGATACTTGTGCCCTGCCTTTTAGAAATACGCCTCGTTATCTAGAAAAGTTTAATAAACTGATGGCGGTGACGGATTTGGTCTTGCTGGATATCAAGGAAATTGATGATGCACAGCATAGAATCGTAACCAGCCAGACGAATAAAAACATCTTGGCCTGTGCAAAATACCTCTCAGATATTGGGAAGCCAGTGTGGATTCGACACGTTCTGGTGCCAGGTTTGACGGACCGTGATGAGGACTTGATTGAGCTAGGTAAGTTTGTGAAAACACTCAAGAACGTTGATAAGTTTGAAATCCTTCCTTACCATACTATGGGAGAATTCAAGTGGCGGGAGTTGGGCATTCCTTATTCACTGGAAGGGGTGAAGCCACCGACTGCTGATCGGGTCAAGAATGCCAAGGAACTGATGCATACAGAATCTTACACCGAATACATGAATCGGGTGCATAATAACTAAGTGACATAAATAGGGGAAATGGACTGGAGAGAAACCAGTCCACTTTTCTTAATAAAATACCTGCTAATCCTCCGGTATGGCCTACTTTTATAAGATTTGATAGCATGAAAGCACACATTTAAGTACATTGCAGGTAGTGGTTGTCTGATTTTAAAAGGATGGATATATTAGAAGCGCTTATAGCAAGCTTTCTTCTTTTTGTGTGAGTAGCTTTTATCTCTATTGTAAGGCTAGAAAAGTTAGTTCTAGCTTTCAAGAAGGTGTTTGAATAAAGGCGGAATTTATGGTATAATAAGGCCTAATAGCGATTTTTTTAGAGAATAGAATAAGCGTAGTGGGAGTAGTGTTTTGGGAAATAAAAAAGCCATTGTGGTTTCGGGAGATTATGGGTATATCAGACAGATTGAAACGACAATAAAATCTCTTTGCTGTCATCATAAAAATTTAGATATTTATGTTTTCAATCAGGACATTCCTCAAGAATGGTTTTACTATACGCGTCAGAAGGTAGAAGCAGCTGGTAGTCAGTTGAACGATGTGAAATTGTTTAATAATCAGATTGACGATCAGGTGAAATCGAAATGGGAAGCTGGAACTTATGCTCACATCAACTACATGGCTTACGGGCGCTATTTTATACCGAACTATGTTGAAGCAGATAGAGTCTTATATTTAGATTGTGATATTGTTGTGACACGAAATCTGGATCATCTTTTTGAGATGGATATGGAGGATTATTATGTAGCAACGATTCGTGCGACGTATGGAGTAGGCTTGGGCTTTAATTCTGGAGTGATGCTCATCAATAATAAGCGTTGGCGTGAAGAAAACATGGCTCAGCAATTGGTTGAGTTGACAGATAGAGAATTAGCCAATTTTACTGAAGGTGATCAGTCTATCTTGAATTTGATGTTTGAGGGCAAAAAACTTGATTTGGAAGATACTTACAATTTTCAAATCGGTTTTGACATGGGAGCTGCGCTAGATAAGCATGACTGGATTTTCGAAATCCCACTTTCCCCACTACCTGCTGTTTTGCATTATATTTCTGGTCAAAAACCATGGAACACTGTTTCCAACATGCGTCTGCGTGAAGTATGGTGGTTTTACAATTCTCTTGATTGGTCTACAATTATTGAGACAGATGAATTTGATGTCGAGAAAGCTATTAAACAGAGGGATGAAGGCTTTGCTCTCCACTGTGTAACCCTGACAAACTCAGATAGACTAGAGGGAATTGAAGATTTGGCGAGTGCATTACCAAACTGTCTATTTCATATTGCTGCCTACACACAGATGTCTGATAAGTTACTCAAACTGATGGCTTATGAAAATGTTCGCTTGCACGCTGCAATTTTGCCATATCCTTTGAGAGATTTACTGGCGAGCAGCGACATTTATCTTGATATCAATCACGATCAGAAATTCGATACTGTGATTAGGGAGTTTCAAGAGTCTGGTAAGCCTGTTTACGCCTTTGATAATGTTCAAACCGAAGGGATTTCAGAGCAAGTATTCTCACATGAGAATTATCAAGAAATGGTGGAAAAAATTCGATCAGATTTTAATTAAATGACGAATTGCCCCACATTTTGTAATCAAAATAGAGAAAGCAAGTTGATTCCTTATCTATAATTCTATGGAATGGGCTTGCTTTCTTAAGTCTTTGACTTAAAAGACAAGTTTATGTATGAAAAGAGGGCTCTGGGCAAGTCCAAAATACAAATAAAGGATAATAAATGGAGCACTTTGGTCTTAAGAAAAAGAAGCGTCAGAATATTTTTAGAAAGAGAATCTTCTTTACACTGTTCATTATTGCTATTTATATATTAGGAAGACATATCTTGCTTCCAGGCTACAATAGCAGTATGGAAGCTTTTCGGATAAAGGAAGACAATCCCTTGGCCGCTTTGTATTTGCTGGCAGGAATTGATGTTTCTCAGATTTCAGTATTTTCTTTGGGCTTAGGACCTTGGATTACGACGATGATTGTATGGCAAGTCATGAACCTAAAGAAAAGCTGGAATATACAATCTTGGTCCCTTAAAAAAACGGATTTCTTTCAAAAGATCCTAACCTTGTTTTTTGCGATTGTGCAGGGACTCGCCATTATGTACACGGCTTATAGAGGAAATGGTCGCTTTCTACTTCTCGTGGATGACTGGCTCTATAATGCAGCAGTTTTAACTACAGTTGTGACAGGTAGTTTTATCATTATCTGGTTATCAAGTCTCAATACTCGTAAGGGAGTGGGAGGATCAACCATCATCATTATCTCAGGGATTTTGCTCCAGTTTGCTGACCAATTAATAGTCTTGCTTGGGAAATCCTTGTCTTCTGTCCGAGGAGGAATGATTTTAGTTGTGGCTCTATTGGCCTATCTTCTCTTGACCTTTGTTGCTGTCGTATGTGAGAAAGCCGAGATACGTCTGCCTCTTAATCGGATCATGTTAAGCAGTCGCTACTATGATAAATCTTATTTGCCAATTAAGTTCATTCCTTCTGGTGGAATGCCCATTATGTATGCAACAAGTGTCTTGATGTTGTTCCAATTATTACTAGACTGGACAGGGAAAGGATTTTCAGTAAAATTTGGGAATTTGTTTGACTTTACAAAGCCCTTGGGGCTCCTTGTTTATCTAGTTGCGATTTACTTGTTAGGTATTTTGTTTGCCTATATCAATTTGGAACCGGAAGAGACAGCGAAACGCTTGCAGCGTCAGGGAGAATATTTTGACTATATTCAGCCTGGGAAAGAAACCTTAAAAGTGTTAAAACACTATATTTCTTTGCAATCAAATATAGGCGCTATCTATCTCATCTTGTATGTCGGCCTGCCCTATCTTATTAATTTCTTCTTGCCTTTGCCAAGTTTCTTTTTGACCTTGCCAAGCACACTAGTCATTTTGATCAGCATGCTCTTGCCCTTGCGTGAAGAAATACGAATCTTAAGAATCGGGACTTATTATCATAAAGAACTAGAAGCAAAAGGAGAATAGAGGGATATGTTTTACTTTGTACCTTCTTGGTATAAACAAGATCGAAAATGGTATTCTACTGCCCTACCTTTCTATCTGCAACCGAAAAATATGATGTTTGATGATGCCGTAAATTTATTGCGGATGTTTCAACAATCAGGAGAAGCCAACTCTATCCTGATTTTGAATTATTCACCTCATATTCGGACCTTCTTTTATCAACAGAGAATCTCGTCAGAAGACATGTGGAATCTATTTGATAGCATACAAGGTCTAACAGATGTGCCTGCACGAAAAATTCGTTTGGATGATTTGAAATGGCCGCAAGGAGCAGAAATCTTTTATACTCCTTTTATTGTCGATGTTCACGTTGATCACCTACCTCATGCTCAGATTAATTTTTCACAAATAGGTAATATTTTTGATATTACCTATTTTGAAAATAATCAGATAGATTATCAGCTTGTTTTTGATGACCGTGGCTTTGTCTCCAGTATTATCTATTTTGAGCATAATCAGCCTTATTATCAGGACTATCTGAATGCACAAGGGATATGGCAATTCAGAGAATTTTTGACAGCTGATAACCAGCAGGTCATTATCAATCCTGAGGCACAGGGCACATTTGCCAAGGGTGTCTATCAGAATATTGAGGAGCTTGTTAAAGAAAAGCTAGAGCAGCATTTGGCTTCTGTTTTAACCAAGGATGATTCGATTATTGTTTCAGCAGATGTGCAGCATAATCATTTTTTCCAACAGATTAAGAAGGACCATCTTGTTGTTCTGTCCTTCTTTGGCAATCGTTATCCGATTACGAATACAGAACAATTATTCTCTGATTTAAAAGATACCCCATTTTTTGTGGTAGATAGCTTAGACAAAATCGAGAAGATTGCAGCACAAGTAGAGGAAGTAGAAGAAGAGCAACTTCCTGCTTATTATGAGATTCCCCCTTATGACACTCAGTTGAATCTTGGGCATAGTCAGCGGAAAAAAGAGTTGATCATCTATGTCAATTTCGATACTTTACCAGAACATCATCTTCAATATGTCTTTACTTCCTTGTTTGATATGATGTTGCAACATGAGTGGATTGACTTATTGGTTGGGACGCAGAGTCAGGATTTTGGTCGAGAAGCTTCTATTCGACAGTTTCTTGAGGAATCTTTATCATCAACAAAGTATGCAGAAAAATTGCTCCTTGTTGACAAAGATAAGGTTGCTAAGAGTGGTGATCCACGTTTAGAAGATGATGATAGCCTCAGAGAGCGAATTGATACTGTGGTGATTCATAGTGATACCGATTTGGCGAAGGCTCTGAAGTATGTTCGCGTCATCTTGGATTTGGGAAGTCCAGCCGATATCCGAACCCAAATTGCAGGTATCAGCGGAGGGATTCCTCAAGTGAATTTGTATAATTCTTCCTATGTGAAGCATGGCGAAAATGGTTGGATCATGAATGATATTTCTAACCTGAAAGAGGCACTCTTGTATTACCTCACAGATTTGGAACACTGGAATCAATCTTTGGTGCATTCGGTTAAGAGGATTGAGCTGTATACAAGGGGAGAAATTGTCGAAATGTGGAAAAATACGATAAAGGAATTAAAGCTAAATGAACAGAATTAGTGTCCTACAGATTGCCAATGAGAATTGGCAGCACCAATATGAGATTCCTAGTAATATCGCATGGACATTTGTTAAACCAGAAGATATCATGTCTCTCTTGCCAGAAGATATTGGTATTTTAAAAAAGGATGGTAAGAAACCGAAGGCTGCTAAGCCTTATGATGTTGTCTTAGTAGATACTGTTGAGCATTTTGAGTACATCACAGTATTGGACAGCTTAATTCAGGTTTATCGCTTGTTTTATCATGAACGTTGTCAAATCACTACAAAAACTTTGGAAAGATTCCTTTTACGTAAAAGGGCCGTTCAGTCTACTTTTGAAGATCCAGCTCAGATGCTGTATCTATTTTCACGGGGCTTTTCTTCCAAGCAAAGTGGTACCAAGCTCAGTGTTAATCATCTAGCTGTCAATCCCTCCTTCTCAGGTCAGATTAACTATGAAGGAACTAACTATCTCCGTCTGTGTGGTCAATATGGTGAGGATTACCAAACTGTAGCAACCTATCAGTACAATATTTTTTTGAATGGAGATACTCCTTTGGATTTGTGGCCAGAATTCAGGCACTCGGACGATTGCTTGATTCGTTATGTCATCAAAGGCTACCCAGTTGGAAGCTCTCCCATGCAAGAGTGGATTTATGATAAAGAAACTTTTGATAAGCCTCTTGTTTTGGATACCAGCGATTCTTATTACCTAAGCGTCAGCGTCCAAGCAAAAGGGCAAGGCATTGTGAAAATTGGACCTTTCCACCATCGCCAGTCACATTTGGGATATGGGGACTTGTTGGTTGGTGGAAATCGTGTTGTGGATAAAAATCGGGAGGAGTTGATTTACTATTTCCATCCTGGTGATTTGAAGCCACCTCTCAATATTTATTTCTCTGGTTATCGCCCAGCAGAAGGTTTTGAGGGCTACTGGATGATGAACAATTTGGGATCGCCTTTCTTGCTGATTGGAGATCCGCGTTCTGAGGGTGGTGCTTTCTATCTAGGCTCAGAAGAGCTTGAGCAAAAGCTGATTCAAGTCATCCGTCATTGTTTAGATGAATTGGGCTTTACAAGTGACCAGTTAATCTTGTCGGGCTTATCAATGGGGACCTTTGGAGCCCTGTATTATGCTTCCAAGTTAGAGCCTCATGCAGTGATTGTCGGCAAGCCCTTAGTAAATTTAGGCGATATTGCAGAGAATGAATCCACGATTCGTCCTGGAGGTTTTCCTACTTCTTTAGATTTAGTGCTTCGTACAATAGGAGAATTATCAGAGGAAGGAATAGCTCAACTTAATGAGCACTTCTGGACAGCATTCAAAGAGGCTGATTTTTCAAGGACGAAATTTATTGTGTCTTATATGTATCATGATGACTACGATGGTATGGCCTACCCTGATATGCTAGAAGAGCTAGGAAAGCGAGCTTATCGCGTTAATATCATTAGTAAAGGATTGACAGGACGACACAATGATGATACGCAAGGAATTGTCGAATGGTTCTTTAATCAATATAAAACTTTGTTAGTGAATAGTTTTGAAAGGAAGTTTGATTCGTGAGATACAAGGAAGAAATCTATTTTGCTTATTGGGATATGCAAAGTGTATCACAGTATCTATATGGATCGTCTGTGAAGCTACTAGCAGATGGGCATGTTTTATATGAGAATCAGTTCATGCCGTCTGGTACAGTCATTCATGAATGGCATTCGCAAGCAAACTATCAGGCTTTACGAAATACGAGCCAGCTTCCTGAATTGAAGCGAGGAGAAAACTATATCTTTGGCAGCCATCTGGAGACTCTTCCTGAAAATTCGACCTACTTGAAGATTGAATTTATGAATGCGCGTGATGAGGAGATTTTTAATCAAATCATTAAGCAGGGTGAGACGATGAGCGTTCGTGTTCCGAACAATACCCATCATTATAAAATTCAATTAGTGAGTTCAGGTTGCCATCGTTTCTTGTTTGAAAGCATCTATATTGCCGAAGAAGGTGTGGCAGATTATACCGTCGATCGCTATTGGATTTCGAAATTGTTGCATAAGGACGTCAATCAAGAGACGATTTACGTTTGCTTTACGGAGCCTGATTTCAATCGGACGGGCTACATTCCAGAAATTGTTCGGGAACATTTTCCAAATTTGCTGGTAGTCAATTCTTCCTATAAAGACGCTCTTTTGTATATGGAAAAAGAGTTTTTCGAAATCTTGCTTGGAACAATTGAAAAGCTGTCTCGAGAATATTCTTTTGAGAAGGTCGCTTTCGCTGGCTATGGACCGATTTCAAATATCGCAGCCTTACTTTACTCTCAGCAATTTGAAAATGCCTATGCTTTAGTGACTGATGATTTCATGCCAGAATTGGATTATCAGCATGTTCTTGATCGCTATCGAAATAGGGTGAATTATCCTTTATTTAGAGATTTGCTACTGGAACGCTTCAACTCAGCTAGAGTAAAAGAATATGCCCATCTGAAAAATAGGCCACGGGTACTAACCAAAATTGATTATTTGTTGGATCAGTCCTTTTTGCTTCAAAAAATAGACTTGGAGAAAACGGAAGAGTGGATGAGAAAGAATGAAGCCTAAAAAATTACATTTAGCTAATTCCTTTAAACTAAGGCGATATAAAAAAATCTTAGTAAAGATTAATCAGCTTTCTGACGATTATGCAGCCATGTCAGATGAAGAATTGCAGTCTAAAACTCAATGGTTTAAAGGCCGTCTTTCTAAGGGAGAAAGGCTACAGGAAATTTTACCAGAAGCCTATGCCACCATTCGTGAAGCGGCTAAGCGCGTCTTGGGGCTCTACCCTTACGATGTACAAATCTTAGGTGCTTTAGTCATGCAAGACAATCAGATTGCCGAAATGAGGACAGGAGAGGGCAAAACACTAACAGCAATTCTTCCCTTGTACTTAAATGCTTTGACTGGAAACAGCAGCATCTTGGTTACGGCCAATGAGTATTTGGCGATACGCGATGCTAAGCAAATGGGGCCTGTCTTTCATTACTTGGGGATGACAGTTGGGGTTGGTGTTTCAGAAAATCCAGCTAAAAAGTTAAAGGTTGTGCAAAAGCAGCGGATTTATCAAAGTGATATCGTTTATACCACACATAGTGCGCTGGGCTTTGACTATCTTGAGGAAAATTTAGCAACATCCAAATCAAAGAAATTTTTGCCTAAGTTCTATTTCTGTTTGGTTGACGAGGTTGATGCAGCACTTCTAGACAGCGCGCAAATGCCTCTGATTATCTCGGGCTCTCCGCGGGTTCAGTCCAACCTATTTGTTACCTGCGATGAATTTGTTAAGACCTTGAAGGAAGGGGAAGATTTTAAGCTAGATTCGACTCGGACTTCGGTCTGGTTGACGAGAAAAGGTGTCAAGGAAGCAGAAGTATACTTCCGTGTGCAAAATGCCTACGATCCCAATAACTACCAACTGATTCGTCAAATAAATTTGGCTTTAAGAGCCAATCATTTATTTGAAAAAGACCGCCAATATACTGTGGATAATGGTGAAGTCAAATTGATGGATGAGGGGACAGGTCGACTTTTAGAAGGGAATAAGCTCCAATCTGGCCTGCATCAAGCCTTGGAAGCGAGAGAACGTGTGAAGATTTCCCTAGAAACACGCTCCATGGCCTCCATTACCTACCAGAATCTATTCAAGATGTTTCCTAAGTTGGCGGGTATGACGGGTACGGGTAAGGTTTGCGAAGACGAATTCCGTGAAGTATATGATTTGGGAGTAGTCGTTGTACCGACTAGAAAACCCAATCAACGGATTGACTATCCAGACGAGATTTATCTGACGATTCCTCAGAAACTTTATGCTTCTTTGGATTATATTAAAAAATTACACAAAAAGGGACAGCCAGTTCTGATTGCGACAGGATCGGTAAGAATGTCAGAAATTTACTCCATGCTCCTGTTGCAGGAAGGAATTGCTCATAACGTGCTAAATGCCTACAATGCAGCGAAAGAAGCAGAGATGATTGCACAGGCTGGCCGGCGTTCTGCGGTAACCGTCGCAACCTCTATGGCTGGTCGGGGAACGGATATTATCTTGGAAGAAGGCGTTGCTAAATTAGGCGGGCTGGCGGTTATTGGAACAGAGAGAATGTCCAGTGAACGAGTGGACTTGCAGCTTCGTGGTCGTGCAGGCCGTCAAGGTGCGCCTGGACTAAGTAAATTCTTTGTTTCACTTGAAGATGATATTATCACAAAGACTGGAAGTAAGTGGATCAATGATTTTTATCAGAAAGAAGTTGCCAAGCCAGAGGAAAAACAGAAGGTTCGTTTAAAATCGGTTCGTATTAAATATGAGGTGACAGAAGCTCAGAGAAACAGCGATAATGCGGCAGCTGCTTCAAGACGATCAACGGAGCAGTATGACGAAAGTATCCGAATTCAACGGCAGATCATTTATAACAAGCGCAATGACATTATTGCTCATCCTGACTTTAAACTAGAATATTTTTTATCTGTTTTATCAGATGCTATGGACGCCTATATGAAGAAGCATCCATTTAGAGAGCAGGCTGATTTATATCGATTTGTTTTGGATAACATTAGCTACTATTGTCAAGGCATTCCGAGAGATTTAGATGTGACAAACATTCGTCAAGTTAAAAAGTTTCTATCTAAGCTTTTCATTGAAGAATACCAGCGAAAACGCGATAGAATTGAGGATTCAGAACTGTTTGGGCAGCTTCAGCGCATCGCAGTGTTAAGAGCAGTGGATGATTGCTGGGTGGAGCAAGTTGACTATCTCCAACAATTTCAAGCTTTAGTGGTTAGTCAAGGTTATGCACAAAAGAATCCTGTATATGAGTTTCATAAAGAGGCTTTTGAGTCATATAAGAGAATGAATGCAGACATGAATCTTAAAATTATAAAAAATATGGCGCTTAGTTATGTCAATGTTCAGCCTACAGGGAAATTAGAGGTTTTCTTTGGCTAAAGTTTTGACAGATTGTGCTATACACTTTATAATAAGGATATAACTGCATTCGGGAGAAAATGTATATTTATGGGTAAGAATAATAAAGCAAAAGCAAAGGGGTTTAAGCGCGTTATATCGAAGTTTAAACGATTGGTGACGGAGGATGATAATTATTATGATCCGGATGCAGCCATCTTAAAACCGATTAGCCGAAAACCCCAAGAGCAGAATCAGGTTGTGTTAGGTGTTAATGAAGAATTAAAACCACAGACAGAGCCAATTTCTATTATGGAAGACTTTGAGGATTTTCAAGCCAACAATAGCTTGGTAGTAGATGATCTGATAAAAAATGTCAGTCAAAGTTTATCAATGAGCGTTTCGACCTCAATGAGTTTGTCTGCTGAACATTTCGATAGTGACTCTGTTTCAACAAGCGAGAGTCCTCTTCAAGATTCGCTGTGGGGAAATGATTCATTAGAGACTTATTCTTTAGACTCTTCTTCTCACAGTATCGATCAGTCAGATTCAGAATCTGAGCTGGCTCTTGAGGATGAATCTCTATCCGCTTCTATTAGTGCCAGTGAGAGTCTTTCTGAGTCTGAATACTGGAGTATTTTCGAAATGGAATCCCTCAGCATATCAGAGTCGGATTCACTTTATGAGAGTGAATGGCTATCCGCTTCTATCAGTGCAAGTGAGAGTCTTTCTGAGTCTGAATACTGGAGTATCTTCGAAACGGAATCTCTCAGCATATCAGAATCAGATTCACTCTATGAGAGTGAGTGGTTATCCGCTTCTATTAGTGCCAGTGAGAGTCTTTCCGAGTCTGAATACTGGAGTATTTTCGACTCTGAGTCCCTCAGCATATC
Source organism: uncultured Streptococcus sp. (assembly GCF_938036805.1). GTDB lineage: Bacteria > Bacillota > Bacilli > Lactobacillales > Streptococcaceae > Streptococcus. Next base: position 3,616 of record NZ_CALHWC010000204.1, on the reverse strand, counting down.
AGAATCAGATTCACTCTATGAGAGTGAATGGCTATCCGCTTCTATCAGCGCCAGTGAGAGTCTTTCCGAGTCTGAGTACTGGAGTATCTTTGAATCTGAATCTCTCAGCATATCAGAATCAGATTCACTTTATGAGAGTGAATGGCTATCCGCTTCTATCAGTGCAAGCGAGAGTCTTTCCGAGTCGGCTTCTATCCTTCTTAGCGAATTCGTTTCAACTTCGGTAGCGGATAGTCAGTCAGCTTCTCTGTCAGAATCCATTAGTGCCAGTCTGAGCCTTTCAGAATCTGAGTCTCTAAGTGCCTTAGAAGAGACTTCTATGAGTCTTTCAGATCCAGTTTATGAGGAGGAAGCTGATTCATCTTCAGTAAACGAGAATAAGCCGGATACTTTCTTGATTTCTCTTAGCACTAGCCTGAGCCTCTCTACTTCTGAATGGTTGGCTCAGTCTGAGTTTACTTCACTTAGCCTTTCGGCATCTGAATCTTTGAGCATCAGTCAGTCTCTCTCTTTGAGTGAAGCTTTTTCTCAACTTCTTTTCGAGTCTGAATCAGCCAAGGAGAGTCAGCAGCTATCAGAATCACTTAGCTATAGCCAGTCCCTTTCTCTGTCAGAATCTTTGAGTGAGTGGACAGTAGCCTCCCTAAGTCTCAGTGAGTCAATCTCTTTGAGCGAGTCAATTTCCCTGAGTGAGTCTATTGCCGAGTATACTTGGTTAAGTTCTTCATTGTCGGTTAGTGCCTCTGTTGCTCAATCCGAATTGGAAAGCCAATTGACATCAATTTCCGAGTCTATTAGTGTATCAGAATCTCTCAGTCAGAGTGTGAGCGTCTTCACTTCTTTCAGCTTGAGTGAGTCAGTTTCCTTGAGTGAAGCCGAAAGTCTCAGTGCGTCAAGCTCCTTGAGTTGGAGTGAGTCAACTTTCTTGAGTGAATCTGAAAGCCTTAGTCAGAGTCTCAGCCTTTCAGAATCCTTGAGCCAGAGTGTCAGCACTTCACTCTCTTTGAGCCTCAGTGAGTCAATTTCAGTCAGTCAATCTGAACAAGAGAGCCAGAGCTTTAGTGTGTCAGAATCCTTGAGTCAGAGCGCAAGCATTTCGACTTCCTTTAGTTTGAGCGAATCACTTTCCGAGTATACTTGGCTCAGTTCGTCACTCTCAGTTAGTTCTTCTGTTGCCCAATCTGAATTGGAAAGCAAGTTAACATCGATTTCCGACTCTATTAGTCAGAGTGCTTCAATCTCTCTGAGTGTTTCAGAATCTCTCAGTCAGAGTGCAAGCCTTTCAACTGCCTTTAGTTTAAGTGAATCAGTTTCCTTGAGTGAGTCTGAAAGCCTTAGTCAGAGCCTCAGTGTTTCAGAATCCTTGAGTCAAAGCCTGAGTGTTTCAAGCTCCTTGAGTTTGAGTGAGTCCGAAAGCCTTAGCCAGAGCCTCAGTATCTCTGAGTCATTAAGTGAGAGTGCGAGTCTTTCAACTTCTTTAAGTTTGAGTCAATCAATTTCAGAGTACAATTGGATCAGTTCTTCACTCTCAGTTAGTGCTTCTGTTGCCCAATCTGCATATGAGAGCAAGTTAATTTCAGTTTCAGAGTCGGCTAGTCAGAGCACCTCAACCTCTATCAGTCTTTCAGAATCTCTTAGTCATAGTGTCAGCATCTCAACTTCCTTTAGTTTGAGTGAATCGATTTCCCTAAGTGAATCAGAGCAAATCAGTCAAAGTATTGTGAGAGTTTCCTTATCTGAGTTTTATAGTATTTCAGTCTCAGAGTTGCTTTCTTACAGACAGAGTGTTTCAGAGTCTAAGTCAGTATCACATAGTTTACAAGTCTCAGAATCTCTGTCACTTAGCTTGTCTCGAACAGAATCAATGCGTCTTGCCTATCAACAAGAATCGCTTGATAGTATGAACCTTGCATCTCAGGAACTTTCAGAGGCGGTTGCACTATCTCAAGAAAGCTTGTCTGTTCAAGTGTCTACAACTCCAAACTTGAGCGTGACAGATCAAGAGGCATATCAGATGGTAAGACCAGGTTTACAGCCAATTTCTCCTGACTTAAAAAATGTCGCTAGTACATTATCTGGATTGGCTTCTATCGCTCAAAATAAGAAAGATCAGCGATAATTTTAAAGATACTAGAGGATACAATAGTATCCACATATATTCACAAAATCAAAAGGAGTCATTATGATTAGAAATACGATGCCCAACAGCAATAAAGGTTTGGGAACGACGGATGTATTACCAATTAGTGAACCACGTATAGGAGTACTGACAGGGGAAATCAACTACAAAAAAGTACCAATAGGTGCCTATGATCTTCTGGGGCAATTTACTTTAGCGAGTCAACCGGATTATGTTAGTGATTTGAATATGATTCAATCGATGGGCTTCAATGTTTATAGAATTTCTATTTCTTGGGCACGAATTTTCCCAACTGGAGAAGAAGCGCAGCCAAGTGAAGAAGGTTTGAAATATTATGAAGCTATCATTGATCAAGTGTTGCAAAAGGACATTGAACCGATTGTAACTTTAAGTCATTTCGATCTTCCCCTTCATCTGTATGAGAAATACGGTGCTTGGAAGAGTCGCAAGATGATTGATTTCTATGAGCATTATACAGAAGCTGTTTTCAAATATTTTAAAGATAAGGTGAGATATTGGATTACCTTTAACGAATTCAATGTTTTGCATCATTTACCATACCTTGGTGGTGGTCTGTCTTTTGAAGAGGGAGAAAATCGTAATCAGCGAATCTGGCAGGCAGCTCACTATCAATTAGTCGCTTCGGCACGTGTGATTAAGCTTGGAAAATCAATCAATCCAGAATTTCAATTTGGCGGCATGTTGGTGGTTAGTCGTAACTATAGTCAGAATCTAGATAGTGCGATTGATGCGATGGAAGCAGAAGTTAAGAACCGTGAAAACTATGTCTTTACAGATGTACAAGTTCGTGGTTCTTATCCAAACCATTTCTTGCGCCGTTTAGAACGTGAGCAGATTGCTTTAGATATTGAAAATGATGACTTCTTTGACTTACGAGTCGGAAAGGTTGATTTTGTTAGCTTTAGTTACCATGCATCTAGTAATTCTCAAGAAGTCTTTATCAATAAATATGGCTATAATAACACCAATAAGAATCCAATTGATCCTGTAGGTCTTCGCCTAGCTATGAATAATCTTTATGACCGCTATCAAAAACCACTGTTTATTGTGGAAGATGATCTAGTATTAGATGAGTCAGACAGCCGCTCAATAGAAGAGCTAAAAACGAATATTCAAGAGATCGTTAAAACAGTAGAATATGATGGCGTTGAGCTTCTTGGCTATACACCTCTCAGTTGGGTAGATCTCAATTTCTAAAATAGATGCATTTACATCTAGTTACCTTTTATGAAAATACCTGAATGGATTATATGTCATCTATTCAGGTGTTTTTGCTTATAAAAGAATAAGGTTACAAAACTAAGAAAAGCATAGAGCTAGTGGATAAATCGAATCTTATTTGCTCCTGTGGTGTTGGATTTTTTTGCTCGGAGACTTATAAAACAATGGTAATAAGCGTCATTTTATGCTACAATTGATAAGATAGTATATAATTAGAATAAATGAAGAATAGAG